>NZ_BAAJLP010000011.1:0-141385 GCF_057547795.1 Alteromonas sp. 4NH20-0104
AACAATAACGTCGCGAAGAGAACAAACCGCATAACTATCCATGGATATTTTGATTTGTCATACAAATACCATAGCCCGCCGCTAAAGATAACCGAAATGTTTTATTTTTGTTACGGGTTATCGTGGAGTTTGATATTTGAAACATAAAAAGCCTCAATAAATCCAGCTATCTAAGACCATCGGCTACTGTGCTTAGCTTAAACAAAAGTCTAGTATGGAGGAATAAATTAAACGCTTGTTTGAATGCGATAAGGATACCCATGAACCCTACACATCATCATAACCCCTACGCGTTAGGACTCGACCAGAACCTTGCTAACTTTGCGGCTTTAAGCCCGCTGTCTTTTATCAAACGAACCGCGGCGGTGTACCCCAATCATCTGGCGGTTATCCATCAGCAAACCCGCCGCACCTGGGCCGAAACCTATGCGCGCACGCAGCAGCTTGCCAGTGCATTAACTCAGCGGGGAGTCGATAAGGGCGATACGGTAGCTTTTATCTCGCCCAATCTACCGGAACTGTTTGAGGCGCACTTTGGCGTGCCGATGATTGGCGCGGTGTTAAATGCGGTGAATATTCGTCTGGATGCCGAAGCCATCGCGTTCATTCTGCAGCATGGTGAGGCCAAAGTGGTAATGGTCGACCGTGAGTTTTCTGAAGTGGTTGGTAAAGCGTTAAAAATGCTCAGCAAGCGGCCATTGGTTATTGATATTGATGATCCCTATTACGAAGGCGGTGAGTTGATTGGTGAAATGGATTATGAAGCATTTATCGCCAGCGGTGACGCAGCGGGGTTTGAATGGTCGCTGCCTGAGGATGAATGGGACGCCATTACGCTTAACTATACGTCGGGCACTACCGGCGATCCCAAGGGTGTGGTGTATCACCATCGTGGCGCATATTTAAATGCGTTGAGCAATATTGTGTCATGGAATATGGCGCCGCATCCCCGTTATTTGTGGACGTTACCCATGTTCCATTGTAATGGCTGGTGCTTCCCCTGGACCATTGCCGCTAATGCCGGGTTAAGTGTGTGCTTACGCCACGTTCGCCCTGATGCCATTTACCAGGCCATTAAAGACGACGGGGTGAACTATTTTTGTGGGGCGCCTATTGTGCTGAATATGCTCAACAACGCGCCGGATGAGTTAAAACAGGGCATCGAACATCAGGTGAGTGTGATGACGGCGGGCGCTGCGCCACCGGCGGCGGTGATTCAGGGCATGGAGGAGATGGGCTTTGCGGTCACTCATGTTTACGGCCTCACCGAAACTTACGGCCCTTGTGTAGTCTGCGCCTGGCACGATGAGTGGGACGAGCTGCCCAATGAAGAAAAGGCCAGAAAAAAAGCGCGGCAAGGCGTTAAGGTCCCCATGCAGGAAGACATTATGGTGGCCAATCCCACTACCCTTGAACCGGTGCCTCAGGATGGCAAAACCGTTGGTGAAATTTTCATGCGTGGGAATGTGGTGATGAAAGGGTATTTGAAGAACCCGTCAACCACTGATGAGTCTTTCGAAGGTGGCTGGTTTCATTCCGGTGACTTGGCGGTATGGCATGCCGACGGTTATGTGGAAATCAAAGACCGTTCCAAAGACATTATCATCTCTGGTGGGGAAAATATCTCGAGTATCGAGGTTGAAGATGTGCTTTATCGCCATCCGGCTATTATTGAAGCGGCTGTAGTGGCACAACCGGACGAAAAGTGGGGGGAAGTGCCGGCCGCGTTCATTAAACTTAAAGAGGGGATGCAGGTTAGCGGCGAAGAGGTGATAGAATTTTGCCGCAATAATATGGCGCGTTTTAAGGTGCCTAAGAATATTATCTTTGGTGAGTTGCCTAAAACGTCCACCGGTAAAATACAGAAGTTCGTACTGCGCAATCAGGTAAAAGAAAGCTGATTACACGTGTGGGGGCGGCTGGCACCGCTCCCACGAGGCTTATAAATACCCTTCGCCCGCAGCAACGGTAAAGGCCATTTCCAGCAGCCAGTCCGGGTCGGCCAGCTCCACTTTTACGCACGCACGGCTTGGTGCCGTCCCTTCATCAAACCAGGCATCCCATACGGCATTCAGGCGGTCTACCAGGCTAAAGTCAGTAATATAGATTGTCACACTTAAGATGCGTGACTTATCGCTGCCGATTAAAGCAAGAGACGCTTCGGCCTGGGCAAAAATGGCGCTGACCTGACCTTCAATGTGGAGGACTTCGTTTGTTTCAGGCACTTCTACAAAGTTGGCGATGCCGTTGAAAACGGTGATATCTGACCAACGTTGGGTGGGATTAATACGGTGGATTTTCATGTGTTTTCTCTTTACTAAGGATAATACTGATCGTCTGACTCACGCAGGGTTTCTTCGGTAACGTGGAGCACTTCCTGCTTTTGATTGGTAAGTTTGGTGTGTTTCCAGGTGCCTCGGGCCAGCCAGCAAATACTCACAATGCCAATCAGGATATTGGTGGCTGCAAAGGCCCACCAGATACCGGCTTTACCGAGCTCTGTGTGTTTCGATAAGACAAACGCTATGGGGAATAAAAACATCCACTGCGACAATAGCGATAGCACCATGGCGTTCATCATATTACCGGAGGCTCTGAACGCGCCGGTAATACAAACCTGTATCGCCATACCGCCCCAGGTGAGCGCCATTACTTCGACAAACTCAGCGCCGGTGGCAATGACTTCGGGTTGCTCGGGCACGAAAAACGCGATGATTTGCGGGGCCAGCAAAAAGCTCAGGATGCCAACTAACGTCAGCGACACGAAGCCCCAAATGGCCCCGGTAACCGCCGCTTGCGAAGCGCGCTCTATCTGACCGGCGCCCAGGTTCTGCCCAACCAGAGTAGAGATGGCCATCCCCAGGCCCAGTGCCGGGATGGTAACAAACATCAAAATATTATTACCTACGCCATAAGAGGCAATGGTCACCGTACCGAAACTGGCCACCAGAAACGACATAATGATTTGCCCAAGGGCCCGCGCAGAGAGATCCACCGAGCCGGGAATGCCTAAGAAAAAGGCGCGGCGAATATAACTGTAATCGGGAATAAAGTAGCGCAACCGAACATGAATGCCATGGCGGCCTTTGAGCAAAATGCCAATGCCTATTACGGCGGCCAGCGCCTGGGTAACCAAAGTGGCGAGGGCTGCGCCGGTAACACCTAAACCGGTAAAACTGCCATACCCAAAGATAAACAAGGGGTCGAGGACCAGGTTAAGCAACACGGTACCAAGCACAATCAGCAGCGGTATACGCACCTCGCCCACACCGCGCATTAATGCCTGGAACATGTTGAAGGTAAATACAAAGATCACGCCGATGAAAGAGACATGCATAAAGCTCAGTGCGTTGCTGTAAACCTCGGGTTCTACTTTCAGCAGAGTCAGAAAATGGGGCGATAACCAATATCCGCAAGTACCCAGTATTGTGGACATTACCAGTACCATTAATAAGGTTTGTGCGGAGACTTTGTCGACCTCATCCCTGCGCCCGGCGCCCATATACTGGGCGGCCAGTGTGGCGCCGGCCATGGCAAGGCCCGCCCCTATGGCTATCACCAGAAAGGTTACCGGCATACTAATCGACACGGCGGCAACTTCCGCCGGACCCAGGCGACCCACCCAGAACGCATCAGTTAACTGATAAGCGGATTGCAGAAGCTGGCTGATCACTATGGGAATGGCAAGCGATAGCAGTGCCTTATGAATGGGGCCGGTGAGAAGTTGTGATGAATGGGCCATGCAAGCTCCGTAGCAAAAGACGCGCTATGGTACCCCGACCCCGCTGAAAAAACACGGCTGTCAAACCTGCGGATTTGGCATTTTATATATTCAAAAGCACAGGTCAGCACGCCCTAGCGGCGACGCCGTTTGCCGGCTTTTCCTTTGCTGGCAGTTTCACCCAGGGCGTTAGCGCGCAGAGACTTTTTCGATGGTTTGCGTCGGGTGTTACCAGCACTTTCCTGTGTGGCTGGGTTGGGCTCAAAACCTTCCACCCACTGAGGAATAAAATGTTCGCCGGTGAGCTTTTCAACGTCCTCAAGCAGGTATTTCTCTTTATGGGAAACCAGCGATACTGCCAGCCCTGCTAAACCGGCCCGGCCAGTGCGACCTATGCGGTGGATATAGTCCTCGGCGTTATAGGGAAGCTCAAAGTTGATGACATACTGTAACTGCTGGATATCAAGGCCCCGGGCGGCCACATCGGTGGCAACCAGTGCGCGGACCTGGCCGGTTTTAAAGGCTTCCAGAGCACGTTCGCGTGCGCCTTGCGCTTTGTCGCCATGAACGGCCGAGGCAGTGATGCCGTCTTTGCCAAGCTCTTTGGCCAAGGCATCCACCGCCTGCTTGGTGCGGGTAAATATGAGTACCTGCTGCCAGTTGTTAGCACCAATCAGGTAAGCCACCAGAGCCGCTTTTTTGTGACTGTCCACTTCATAGATGCGTTGTTCAACTTTTGCGGCAGTGGTATTCCTTTCGGCCACTTCAATGAGTGCCGGATCTTTCAGCAGGGTGTTTTTGAGGGCAAACACCTCATCGTTAAACGTGGCACTGAAAAACAGCGTCTGGCGCTCTTCTGGCAAGTGTCGGAGGATGCGCTTGATATCGATAATAAAGCCCATATCCAACATCCGGTCGGCTTCATCGAGTACCAGCGTTTGCAGGTTGCTCAGGTCAATAAGCTCCTTGATAACCAGTTCCAGTAACCGCCCGGGGGTGGCAACCAATACGTCACAGCCCTGGTTTAATGCTTCAATCTGCGGGTTGATGCTTGCTCCGCCGTAGGCTACTACCGAGCGTAAGCCGGTATTCTGGCTGTAGGTAACAAAACTCTGGTGTACCTGCTGGGCGAGCTCGCGCGTTGGGGTAAGCACTAACACACCAATGGCGTTTTGGGGGCTTTGGTCGGTCAGGTACCGCTGAATTAACGGCAAGGCAAACGCCGCGGTTTTGCCCGTTCCGGTTTGTGCCCCGGCCAGTACGTCGCGCCCGTCCAGTACCTCGGGTATGGCAGCCTGTTGAATAGGCGTTGGAGTTTGATAGCCAAGCTCGTCAAGGATGGCTAACAATTGGGTGTGCAGCCCCAGGTCGGAAAAACGCATAACTTACATCGCTACTGATTAAAAAAGACAGTGCTATTGTAGCACTTTAACGGTTGGCAGCTTAGCTGTAGTTTATGTCCGGATATCTGTTTTTATTCACCACGCATTGAAAGCGGATACTTAAGACCAACTTATAGGATAGGCAACTATAAAGGAATGAGCCGGTGACGTTCGTTAAACGCATTTTACTTGTGGTATTCATTTTCAACCTTGTTGGCTTAACACCGGCGTTGGCCCCTGCATTTGCGGCAAATGAACCTTTGCTAGCGAAGCAGGAAGTCCATGATGCAGTGACCCAGCTGATAAGCGCCGTTAAGCAGGAGTATATACGCGACGACGCACGTCATGACACGGTTGAATTACTTAACAATGCTCTGCAGCGAGGTGACTTTAACGGTCCGTTTTCTTTCGGTCGCCTGAAAATAAAACTGGAGTCCATGCTTTACTCAATAAGTCAGGATTCCAACTTCGAACTGCACTGGCAGTCCGGGCTAAACGGCACCGCGATGGCTGGTGATGTGCTGCCCGGCGCGCTTCAAACGCAAATGCTGGAGGGCGATATTGGCTACCTCGCCGTCGATGGTGATTTATTGGATGAGCAGTGGCAGGCAGAAATTGATAAAGCGATGGCTTTTTTAGCTGGCAGTAAGGCAATTGTGATCGACCTCAGAAGTGCTGGAATGACTTCATTGCCGGTCTCGCAACAGTTTCTGAGTCATTTTATGCCAGTCGGAAAGCCGCTCTCGATGGTTACTTTTGCCCACAATAATCGCACTCCTTTGTTGGCAGAGAAGGTGACGAATCCGGTTGACAGAGACAAGCCGCTGTTTATTGTTACATCGCCTTTTATTGCCGGTTCCTGGGAGTTCGTCGCTTTCACATTACAGCAAGCCGACCGGGCGACGATAGTGGGCATGCCAACCATTGGCCTGGGTTATATGACCACCGTGAAGAAACTGAGTGAGCATTTAAGCATGGTGATGGCTTACGCTGAGCTGCAACATCCACAAACCGGCGATAGCTGGAAAAGTAGCGGCGTTATACCTGATGTGCAAACTGACGCTGGCGAAGCGGTGTCTGAAGCGCTTAAGCTGGCAACTGAGGCATTATAAATAGAAGTTTGCTGATTTAAAAAAGGGCATAAGTGCTTATGCCCATTTTTTTGAATGTTAACCAGCCGGGTAGGGCGATGGGCCGCCTTCGGCAATAAACTTATCGACTCGTTCTTCCAGAACCGCAAGGGGCACTGAGCCCATTTGCAGGATCATGTCGTGGAAGTTACGAATATCGAACTGCTCACCAAGGGCCGCTTCCGCACGTGCGCGGTATTCAACAATGGCCATCTGGCCAAGATAGTAGGAGAGTGCCTGTCCAGGCCAGGCGATATAGCGGTCTACTTCGGTGGTGATTTCATGAATCGACAGCGCGGTGTTCTCTTTCATAAAATCCTGCGCCTGTTTACGGGTCCAGCCCTTGGCGTGGATACCGGTATCAACCACTAAACGAGCCGCTCGCCACATCTGGTAGCTGAGCATGCCAAATACCTCGTAAGGGGTATGGTAAAGGCCCATTTCTTCACCTAATAACTCGCTGTACAGTGCCCAGCCCTCACCGAATGCAGAGATATAGCTCTTGCGGCGAAACTCAGGAATGGCATTGTTTTCCAGTGACAGCGGCATCTGGAACGCATGACCCGGGGCCGATTCGTGCAGCGTGAGCGCCGGTAACGAATACAGTGGGCGCGAAGGTAAGTCGTAGGTGTTTACCCAGTAAGTCCCCGGGCCACCGCGGCCAGCGGTATAAAATGGCGCGATGTCATCCGGCACTTTAATAATGGCAAAACGTTTACGGGGCAGGTGACCAAACCATTGGCCTGCCACGGCATCAAATTCCTTGGCAGTCCAGGCCGCGCGGTCGAGCAGTGCCTGTGGTGTACCAACATAAAATTGCGCGTCGGTGCGCAGGAAGGTTAAAAAGGCCTGTAAGTCACCGTCAAAGCCTACCTCGGCCATTACTTCATGCATGCGCTGGCGGATTTTGGCGACTTCATCCAACCCTATCTGATGGATTTCTTCAGCGCTCAAATCCAGCGTGGTGTACTTCTTAATTTGCGCCTGATAATAGGCTTTGCCATCGGGCAGGTCATAACCGGCAATCGAAGGCTGGGCATTAGGAATGTAGTCTTCCTGCAAGAAAGTCAGTAATGTCTGATGAGCGGGAATAACATATTCGGCGATAGCGGCTTTGGCTTTGGCCTGCAATTGCGCTTGTTTTTCTTCACTTAAGCGGGAAGGCATTTTCTTAAACGGCTTGAAATACATGTTATCCGCGCCTTTTGCTTCCACTACCGAGATCACTGACGCATCACGGCCCTGTAAGGAAATCTTCGGTAACGTAAACTTACGCGCCAGGCCAAGCTTCATATTGGCAATTTGCTGATCGAAATAGCGCGGCATGTCTTGCAGCCACTGTATGTAATTCTCGAAATCCTGCTCGCTATGAAAGGTTTCACGGGTGATATAGGCCAGGTTGCTCCAGAACGCCGTATCACCAAGTAAAGGCTTTTCGTAGGTTTTAAACTGCTGGTCGGCAATCAGGTTTTCAACTTGCAGGCGATACACCGCGTAGTTGATTTGATTGGTTTGTGATAAGGCGTCTACGTCGATAGCGTTGAGCTGTGCCAGGGTCTCCTGCCACCGGGCGAGACGTTTTTGCTGAGTAGGAATGCTAACATCCGGCAGGCTCGACGGCGCGCTGGTGGTATTACTGTTCTCATCGGTAGCGTCTTTATTCTGGCGCCACGCCCACTCTGCCTCATACAGCGCTTCAAAGCGGCTGTCGGCGCTGTTCTGAACCACACTGGTGGTAGCTGACGGCGAAGAAGTGGAAGAGCAAGCCGTTACACCGATGGCTGAACACGCCATCATTACCGATAAAGCTACTATTTTTACTGGGTTGGGGGATTGAGCTGTGAGCACCAGAGTCTCCTGTTTTTGTTCTATGCGGATATCATTCATTCTATCGTATCTTACTCATACTGCCTCAGTGAAACGCCCTGAGCGAGAGGAAACCGTCAGGTTGCCGGTCTGGGGAGACTAAATCCCGGGTGGCTGCCTGTTGCCAGCCAGGCGCATAAGTTATAGTGACCGCTATCTGAAAGCCGGAATTTTCACAGGAGTAAGGTATGCAAAAAGGTATAGGCGGGGCAAGCAAAGCGTCGGCACTCGCGACATTGACCGACATGACAAAAGACACCCGCCCGGTAGATAAAGCCGAATACACCCGTCGTATCGACAAAGCGCAGCGTTATATGCGCGAGCATCAAATTGCAGCTATTTACCTTAATGCCGGGACGAATTTAAGTTATTTCACCGGCATGGACTGGTACCCCAGCGAACGGTTAGTGGGGGCGATACTGCCCGCCAACGGTGAGGTAATTTACATTGCTCCTTTGTTTGAAATTGATTCGCTGTCGGAGCGTCAGGTGATTGCCGGCGATATTGTTGGCTGGCAGGAACACGAAAGCCCCTATGCGCTGGTGGCCAGCGTTTTAAAAGACGTTGGTGTTAACGGCGGTGATCTGCTGGGTGTGGATGAAGCCACGGCGTTTTTCATTGTTGATGGTTTTAACAAAGCCATGCCGGATATTGAAATCATTAATGCCAGTGGCGTGACAGCCCATTGCCGTATGCATAAATCGGCCAGCGAACTGGCGCTTATTCAGCGCGCGATGGACATGACATTGGCAGTCCATCAGGCCACCGCCAGCATATTACATGAAGGGATCACCACCACCGAGGTAGAACAGTTTATTCATGACGCGCATAAAAAGGTGGGCGCCAGCGGATCGTATTTTTGTATTGTGCTGTTTGGCAAAGCCACCTCTTTTCCTCATGGCGTAAAAGATCCGCAGGTATTAAAACCCGGCGATCTGGTGCTTATCGATACCGGTTGTAAGTTACATGGCTATTTGTCGGACATTACCCGCACCTATTCCTTTGGTGGAGCCAGCGAAAAACAGGCCCGTTTGTGGCAGGCCGAAAAAGACGCGCAACTGGCGGCTTTTGCTGCGGCGGCCAATGGCTCGCCCTGTGGTGACGTTGATGCCGCGGCCCGGGTTAGTCTGGAAAGTGCTGGCCTTGGACCTGATTACGATTTGCCGGGATTACCTCACCGCACCGGCCATGGCATCGGCATGGATATCCACGAATGGCCTTATCTGGTAAAAGACAATCCGCAGCCATTAGCCCAGGGCATGTGCTTTAGTAATGAACCAATGATAGTGGTGCCTGGCGAGTTCGGGATCCGCCTGGAAGACCATTTTTATATGGCAGAGGACGGCCCGCGCTGGTTTACCGCACCGGCTCAGTCCATCGATAACCCCTTTGGGCTGTAACTGTAACAAAGTGTGGCAAAAGCTTGATATTGATTGCAAAGCCACCCACGTTAAGTAATACATTCAGGGATTAGCAGGATAAAGGGGCGGGAGGACTACCATGCGAAACTTGCTGGACAGTGTGCTTAAACCGGTCAGACGGGCGTCTGATGCCGGCTCGGCACAATTTGCCGAATGGTTTATGCAGTCGCGCCACCGTTTTACCATTACCGGCTTAAGCCGCAGTGGTAAATCCATGCTGTTTACCAGCCTGATGACCATCTTAAAGTACCGCAGTGAGCAGCAGTATCAGTGTCTGCCGTTGCTCCATTACCTGCCCATGGATCTGGTTGAGAACATGTGGGTGGAGCCACTGGGCGACCTGCCTGAATTCCCGGTAGCAGAGCACATGGCGGCGCTGGAAAAAGGTGAATGGCCGCCAGCTACCGAGTCAGTGGCTGGCTTTCAGTTAACGGTGCGACTGCGCCAGACCCATGGCGTTAAAAAGTACCTGCTGCCGTTTACCGATATCGTGTTTGAGTTTATTGATTACCCCGGCGAGTGGCTCACCGACTTACCCATGCTGGATAAAACCTTTACGCAATGGTCGGACTCCGCCTGGGCGCAGCAAATGAATGAGCCGCAGAATCAGTTTGCTAAAGACTGGCATGCGGCGGTGAGTGAATTCGATTTTGAACAGCCGCCCACCCCTGATGCAATTAATTTGCTGGTGACCCAATACCGTGAGTACCTGTTGGCTGCCAAAGCCCAGGGCATCTCCATGCTGCAACCCGGCAGTTTTCTTATTCCCGGGTCGGGGTTCGACTGGCAGGAATATGGCTTTACGCCATTGCCGTCACGGATAAGCAGTGATTTATCCAGCCCCTGGACACAACGTTTTAGTCATCATTTTGAGGTGTTTCAGAAACGCTGGCTGGCAGATTTAAAACAAAGTACGTTTCGCGAGACAGACAAACAAATCATCCTGGTCGACCTTTTCGAAGGCTTAAATCACAGCAAAAGTCACTTATATCAGCTGCGGGAAACCTTAAGCAATTTGGCGCAAACCTTTCTGTATGGCGATCCGGGCTGGGTGCAACGCCATCTGTTGCGCCAGCAAAAAATTGCCAAAGTCGCCTTTGTTGCCACCAAAAGCGATCTCATTCCGGCGGCCCAGAAAGACAACCTGCTGGCGCTGCTTAAAGATGTAACCCGGGGCGCAACGGCCCAGCTGGATAAAGACGAAATCCAGTTTGAACACTTTCTGGTCTCGGCCATTCAGGCTACCGATGCCGGTTCAAATGAGCAGGCACTGCGCTATGTAAACAAGGATGGTCGGTATATGGAAGCGACCTTTGAACCCTTACCTGACTCGCTGAAAGCCATGCCAGGCGAGGAGCATTATCCGGCGTTACCCGCCGGTGTCCCAAGAGACCATCTGGCGCGCATTTTAAATGGCAATGGCCTGGACAGGCTGTTTCAGTATCTACTGGAGGACTAACCGTGAGCACCACAGAAAAAACCTATCGCTCCAAAGTCACACAAACGGAAATTGATATGCAGCCACCGGATCATGCCATGCCGGTTAAACGCGACGCTGAGACGCTCACCGTGGTAGAACCCGCCAAAGGCTTTTCTGCTAAGTGGCTGGCGCTGCTTTCTGGAATTGGCTGTGTGGTTGGGTTTAGCCTGTTTGAAGCGGTCACCTTCATAGAGAGCAACTTTGCTTCCTCGCCGGTGGCCACTTCAGTGTTGGCCGCGGTGCTGGGGATATTTGTGCTAAGCGTATCGTTCATGACCCTCGGCGAGGTGCGGGGCTATCGCAAAGTCACTCAATTTATTCATCGCCGGCCAAAGTTATCAGAACTGGCGCGCAACGACGCCAGGCAGGCAACGCTGGATGCATTGCAGCTGCACGCCAGCCAGTTTACCCGCCACAGTTATGCTGAGCAGTGCTACAAGCGTTTTACCGGCTTATTAAAGGCCGATCATTCCAGTGCCGAGATTGTGGAAATGTACCGCCAGTTTGTTGCTGAGCCGGTGAAAGCCAAAGCCAGTGAAGTGGTGAAAAGGGAATCCATGGCCAGCGGCAGCATGGCGTTTATCAGTCCGAATCATCTTATTCAGTCGTTAATGATTTTGTGGATCAGCATGCGCACCATTAAACGGGTGGCGAAAGTATACGGGCTGCGACCGGCAACAGCAGGTAACTGGAAGCTGATGAAAATTCTGGCTCAGAACCTGGCCGCGCAAAGCATTTTCGATCTGGCCACCGATGAAATGACCAATCAGCTCAGTGGCTCGTTAGCTGCCAAGCTGATGGAAAACTCTGCCGAAGCGGTGGCGGCTGGCGCACTTAACGTGCGGTTGGGTAAAACCCTGATGCGCCTGCTGGAAGAAGAGAAATAGCGCTTCGTCTGGTGGGTAGTTTATCGGTAAAAATAGCGCGTTGAGCGTTTACTCCGTTGTCTGGAAGGAACCAAAACCCATTTTGTTATTCGAAACACACCGTAACGATGTAAATTAAAAACAAAAATGGCCGTGCAAAACAAAGGAACACCATGATTACACGACGACAGTTTACCGTCGCCCTGGGAACGCTGGCAGCCGCCGGTATGTCAGGCGGCCTCTTCAGACAGCCCATGGCTGCCACCAACGTTAGTATGAAAACCAGTGCCGGTTATGGCCCGCTTATTAACGACCCTAATGGCATACTGTCACTACCGGAAGGGTTTACTTATAAAATCTTATCTTCTTTCTCACAGAAAATGGATGACGGCCTGCAAGTACCCGACCGCGCCGACGGGATGGGGTGTTTGCCGCTGGATGAAAACCGGGTGGCATTAATTCGCAACCATGAATTGCAGCCTAAGCATTTGAGCGAGTTTGGCCCAGGGCAACCAGAGCCGTTTAAGTCACCCTTGTCTTACGACAATAATCAGTACGACGAAGCCCTGCCAGGTGGTACCACTACGATTGTGTACAACACCCAAACGGGTAATAAAGAACGGGAATATCTGAGCCTGGTTGGCACCGTGCGCAATTGCTCTGGCGGGATCACCCCCTGGGGGAGCTGGCTTACCTGCGAAGAAAGCGTGGATACGCCGTCTGACGAAGGGGATAAGTATCATGGCTATGTGTTTGAAGTGCCTGCTACCGCGGAAGGGCTGGTTGAGGCAAAGCCCCTGAAAGCTTTAGGACGTTTTAATCATGAAGCCGCCTGTGTGGATCCTGAAACCGGTATTGTTTACATGACCGAAGACCGGGGTGACAGCCTGTTGTATCGTTTTATCCCCAATGAATATGGCAATCTGGCGGCGGGCGGAAAACTGCAGGCGCTGGCCGTGAAAGGCTATCCTAAATTTGACTCACGCAACTGGAACAAGCGTGAAATGCCAGTGGGTGAGTGGCTGGATGTAAGTTGGGTAGATATCACCTCGCCCGACAGCGCCGAAGATGATCTGCGTAAGCAAGGCTATCAGGCCGGGGCTGCGTTGTTTGCCCGGGGCGAGGGCATTCACTGGGCAGAGGACCGATTGTATTTCTGCTGCACCAACGGCGGCCATAAAAAGCTGGGGCAGGTGATGGCTTATAAGCCTTCTGCCTATGAAGGAAGCCCGGGCGAGAGTGATGCACCAGGTGTTTTGCAATTGTTTGTGGAAAGTGCCGACAGTCAAGTGCTGAACTTTGGCGATAACTTAACGGTAACACCCAATGGCCATTTGATTATTTGTGAAGATCAGTACACTGCCATTGTGGATAATCACTTACGTGGAGTGACTCCGGCGGGGGAAGTGTATTCTTTTGCGCAGTTGGCCCTGCAAACGGAGTTGGCGGGGGCGTGTTTCTCGCCGGATGGCAAAACACTGTTTGTGAACCTTTATTCCCCCACCAAAACCCTGGCGATTTCGGGCCCCTGGAATCACCTTAACGCTTAAGCGTTCAAAACGCGGCAGCCAACCCGGCTGCCGTGTTAAATTCAGAATAATTTTTCGTCTTTATTAGGAATAATTAATATTTTATTTCTACGAATAAGCTATTCCTGAGTAATAATTAATCACGTTATTGAATAAAAAAGCCCATGTTATTCCTCACAATGATATAAAAAACCTATCTGCTATTTTCGGATGTTTATTTTTTAAACTTATGAATTAAATAGTTTAAATTTTGATTAATCCGCGTTTTTTGCACAAACTTTAGTGTTAAACTCAATTCTGAACAGGCCGGTTTGTATTAGAATAGAATAAATAAAACCGTTGAGCCGAAAATTATTCTTGATCTGAGATAAAATATTTCAAAAAATATGAATAATTAGAAAAAATTATTCTTGACGTGTGGTCGTGCTGTGGGTTAAATGTTGACCATAAGTGGTAATTTAGCCGCACTAAAAACAGTAAAAGGGTCACTCTCATGCATAAGGAACTCACGTCAATAAGGGCGAGATTTGCCGGCCAGTATCTGTCTGGTCAGATTCGTCAGGCAATTCGTCAATCCTGGAAAAACCGTTCAACTTCTACTGCCGCCGTTATGTTTGCCGGCGCGATGGCTGCGGGCATCTGTGCGCCAGTACAAGCCCAGCAAATTACCGGCAGTATTAAAGGTACCGTAACCGCGCCCGGCGGGGATGTAGCGGTAAGTGGAGTGCAAGTCGTTGTAACCAGCGACGTGATGCCCAAGCCGCGTTCGGCAACCACACGTCCTGACGGTACGTTCTCATTACCCTACCTGCTCCCAGGGAGTTATGATGTAACCTTTACCTTTGCCGATGGCTCGAAGCGCACAACCAGTACTATGGTGCTGCTGGAGCAGGCGTCGGTGATTAACCTGGCTTATGAGCCCGCTCAGGCTGAGCGCATTGCCGTTTACGGCACCGCGATTGTTACTGAAGGTGACTCTGCGCTGACTAACTCATTTGGCGAAGACGTTATTGCTAATATGCCGATTGGTCAGTCTTACCGCGACATGCTGAAAATTCTGCCAGGTGTGGAATACAGCGAAAATAGCACGCTTGGGCCCTCAGCCGGTGGTTCGGGTGTGGATAACAGCTATGCACTGGATGGTGTGGACTTATCTTTACCGATGTTTGGTAACTTATCTTCCGAGCCAGCCACTCACGATATTGCTTATGTGTCTGTCGACCGCGGTGGTGCTAAAGCGATTGGCTTTAATCGTGCCGGTGGTTTTGCGGTTAACTCTGCTACGAAATCGGGTACTAATGAGTTCCATGGTAGCCTGGAATACCGACTGCAAAATTCAGGATTCACTTCCACGCCGGTGGATGGCGTGATCAGCGATGTCGACCGCAGTTGGATTATTGCCTCGGTTAGTGGTCCCATTCTGGAAGATCAGCTGTTTTTCTATGGCTCGTATTTCCGTCCTGAAGTGAACGGCGATAATAAAATCACAGCATACGGCCCAACCAAATCTTACGAAAACACCCGTGATGAGTATTTCGGAAAGCTCACCTGGGCACCCACCGAAGATATTTTGCTGAATGTTAGTCAGCGTGTGTCAGATCGACAGGAAGTGGGCGGGTCCATTGGTGAATTTGAAACAGACAGTGTGTCTCTGGGGTCTGAAGCGCAAATTAAGATCACCGCAGTAGATGGCTCATGGTTATTAGGCGATACATCGAGCCTGAACTTTAAGTATGCCAAATATTCTGAAGACGGCAGCTCACGTCCGGACGTGGAATTAGGTTTTATGCCGGCATTAGGTGATTCACTGGATATCGGCAACCTCGATCAAATGGGTTATTTCGGTGTACCGAGCTTACGTGATTACCCTGACGGTGCAACCGCTGATGAAATCGCTGCTATCGACGCCTTTAATGCTTCAGCTGCGCCGTTAATTGCTCAGTATGGTTATGTGGGTGATGACGGTGACTTAAGCGGTGGTGCCGGCATTGGTGCCTACCCAACTTATAACAATCAGGACTTTGCCCGCGAATCCTTTCAGGTGGGTTTCGATACTGAAATCTACACCGGTGAGATGACGCACTTCCTGCATTTCGGTGCACGTTGGTCTGAGCTGGAAGAAGACTTATCCCGCCTATCGAACGGCTGGGGCTCTATCAGCTACATCGGTGGTCTGGGCGCCGATGGTGGAGACAGCGATTTAACCAACGTCTTCTACGAAGCCTCTATTCAGCAAATGAGTCTGGTACAGGATGGCAACGCAGTCTCATCGATTACGTCTTATGCCGAGTCGATTGATTTTGAAATCAACGATGAAATTGAACACGGCGACTTTACCTATAACATTGGTGTTCTGGTAAGCCGCGACACCTTGTATGGTCAGGGTCTGCGTAAAAACAGCAGTAATGTATCAGGCTACGAGTTAGCGCCGGGTGAGAAATACGAAATGTACAAAACCGACTGGAAGGATATGATCCAGCCGCGTTTGGGCGTTACCTGGGAGTACGAAGAATCGGCGACTGTATTTGCTAATTACGCCAGCTACAACCCGAATGCCAGCTCACTGGCACGGGCTGCATCATGGGATCGTAATACCCGCCGTACCCTGTTAGTTCGTTTCGATGAGAATGGTGACTTTGTAGATGCCGGTGGTGCTGCAGGTTCGTCAGGTAAATTCTTTGCTGACAATATGCGTCCCCGTCGTATTGACGAATTCACCATTGGTACCACTAAAATGGTGACTAATGAGCTCTTCGTGCGCTCACACCTGCGTTATCGCTACGGCAGTCATTTCTGGGAAGATATGCCTAATGGTGCTCGCTTGTACGGCGACTACGGTGATTTCGGTGGTGTACCGGCCAATATAGCAGAAAAAGGCCTGTATATTCCTAACCTCGACGCCATGCGCGATGAAGTGGGCGGTTCGTCTTATGTTATCGCTGAAGTCGATGGCGGTCAGACCAAGTACTGGGAATGGAGTATCGAAGGTGAGTACCAGAATGATAAGTGGTATGTCAATGCGTCTTACGTCTGGAGCCACTACTACGGTAACTTCGACCAGGACAACACCACAGCAGGCAATGATGCCAACACCTTTATCGGTTCATCATTCTACGGTGACGGCCGCGGCCGCATGGTATGGGATAACCGTTACGGCAATATGATTGGTGATAAGCCGCATAAAGTAAAAGTGATCAGTACCTATACTGCTGACTGGGAAGGTGTGTTTGGTGCGTACTTTGTGTTCCAGTCGGGTGAAGCCTGGACTGCGTGGGATGGTACCCCTTACGGTTATTCATCAGGCACCAGCCGTTTTGCTGAACCGGCAGGTGGCCGCCGCGGTGCAAGCCACTGGCAAATGGATTTGAGCTATACGCAAAACTGGGAATTTGTGGAAGGTTACACTGCACGTTTCCGTGCTGATATCTTTAACGTGTTCGACAAGCAAACCGGCTATAGCTACAACCCTTATGTTGTTGATGAAAACTTTGGTACACCACGTCAATACTACAACCCACGCCGTATCCAACTGGCTGTAGGTGTGAAGTTCTGATTTCCGTATAACCTCGTTGACTCACGACGGTTGAGCCACCTCTTTGAGGTGGCTTTTTTATGGGCGATACTTATTTTGCCATGCAGAAGAAATTCAGTTTGTTGCCGTCGAGATCGCGGACATAAGCACAGTAGTAGGCTTCCATGCGAACGCCAGGCTCCCCTTCTGTGGTGCCGCCAAGCTCTATGGCCTTGGTATAAAACGCATTTACCTGATCAGGATCAGTAGCGGCAATTGCTACCATGCTACCGTTACCCACGGTCGCTGGCTTTTCATCATAAGGGGTTGCGATGGCGAACATCGGTGCGGCGGGGTTATTGCCCCAGGCAATCATGCGTGGTGCATCAATTGCGCGTTGAGCGCCAGCCAGACTGAGTAGTTCGTCGTAAAAGGCAGCGGCCTTTTCAATATTGTTAGTACCAACGATAGTGTAAGCAATCATGTAAAATTCCTTGTTATTAACAGGCCCCATTGGCTTGCAAAATAGTGTAGAGCAAGACATCCCGGTCAGGAATGAAAAATTATCCATCCTCAACAGGTCTTTGTTCTTATCTGGATATGGGGGAAAACAAATTAATCTCAACAAATAGTCTATCAGCCGTTAACAAAACCCGGTCTGCTATAGCCTGACTGGTCAAATTCTGGTAGTCTAAATGGGAATGATTGTTATTTAAGTGGTGCGCGGGTAACCGCTGCACAGTTTTGGCCAACAGGTGCCACTGATTAGGTGTTATTTAGTATGACGTTATGGGAATTAGGTAAGTCAAAGTCTGCCACGGTGACACAAATTGACGCCTCCCTCGATCAACAAATTATTGCCCGTCTGGGTGAAATGGGGCTTTCTTCAGGCCGCAAAGTCCAGTGTATCCGACGTGGTCCATTAGGTGGGCCAATGGTCATGCAGTTAGGTGGAAGTGTTTTTGCTATGGAGCACGACCTCGCCACCCGTATTCAGATTTCCCCCACTGACTGAAATATCCAGTTAGTTTAGATTCAGGACAGCCGTATTCATGCAACGCATTTTAATGGTAGGTAAACCCAATTGTGGTAAGAGTCTGCTCTTTAACCAGCTCACCGGGTTACGCCAGAAAGTCGCAAACTACCCAGGTATTACCGTCGAAATCACGCGCGGCAAGTGCGATAAGTTCGAGCTGGTCGATTTGCCCGGCGCGTATTCGTTAAACGGTCTGACCCGTGACGAAATTATTGCCGTGGATGAGATTCAACGCTCAGTTGCCGATGACGACACGTCTATGGTGCTGGTGGTACTCGACGCTACGCGTCTGGCGCAAAGCCTGGTGATGGGGTTGCAGGTTCAGCGACTGGCTTTTGAGCATAATAAACCGGTGATGTTTGCGCTCAACTTTATTGATGAAGTGAAGCGTGTTGGTGAGAATATTGATGCCGAAGGTTTATCCAAAGCGCTGGGCAGCCCGGTACTGGCCCTGTCTGCCCGCTCTCTGGACGGTCTGCACGAGTTTAAACAGAGCTTGTTGGGCATGGCTGGCGAACCTGAGCGTTTCGCCACCACCGACGGGACAGCCCATGAAGAGGTAGCTGAGCGTAGTCAGGAACTGGCCACGGAATTTGGTATTCAGCATGATATTGTGCTCAAAAATCAAAACCGTATTGATAACTTCATGCTCAACAACTGGACCGGTGGCATTATCTTTATTGCCGTGATGTTTGTGTTGTTCCAGAGTATCTTTACGCTGGCTACACCACTAATGGACGGTGTGGAAAGCTTTATTGAAACACTGGCCGGCGGTGTGGGGGCGGTGACCGCGGAAGGCGTGGTTCACGACTTTATTAACGATGCCATCTTTGGTGGCTTCGGTTCCTTCTTAGTGTTTGTGCCACAGATAATGGTTCTTACGCTGATCATCGGTTTGCTGGAAGACTCCGGCTATCTGGCCCGGGCGGCATTGATGTGCCACCGGCCGCTGAGCTTTTTTGGGTTGTCCGGTCGTAGTTTTATTCCTTATTTATCCGGCCATGCCTGTGCCATTCCGGCCATCATGGCAGCGCGAACCATAGAGTCGCCCCACAAGCGCCTGATCACCATGCTCACCATCCCACTGATGTCTTGTTCGGCAAGATTGCCGGTTTATGCTCTGTTGGTAGCCGTGTTGGTGCCCGCTAATGAAACCTTCCTGGGCATTTTTAATATGCAGGGTGCGGCATTTTTTGGCTTGTATTTCTTTGGTATTTTCATGGCGCTGGTGGTCAGTCAGATCCTCAATCGCTTCTTACCCCGGGATCTGGAAAAAACCGATATGCCGTTTATTCTGGAGTTGCCGACTTATCGTCTGCCGCACTGGAAGCCGCTATTCCAGCGAGTCGTAAACAGTGGAATCATGTTTATCAAACGTGCCGGTCCTATTATTTTCATGGTCTCTGTTGGCATCTGGATCCTCGGCTACTTTCCGCTTAATTCTACCTTGCAGGATTCCTGGTTAGGGCAGATTGGTCATGTTATCGAACCCATCTTTACGCCAATGGGACTGGACTGGCGCTATGGCGTGGCAATTTTAATGTCGTTCCTGGCCCGTGAAGTGTTTGTTGGCGCGCTGGGCACGCTGTTTGGTTTGGAAGGCGCCGATGAAGACGTGGCCGGCCTTGCTGAACGGGTACAGGCAGATGGCATGACTACCGAAGCCGGACTGGGCCTAATGTTGTTCTACGTGGTTGCACTGCAGTGCGTGGCAACCGTTGCCATGCTAAAAGGTGAAAGCGGTAGCAGCAAGTTGTCATGGGGGCTGTATGTGGCTTACGGGCTGTTGGCTTACGTGATAGCGGTGGCCGTGAATCAAATTGGCGGTCTGCTTTAACAGACCGCTCAATATATAATACATCAGCAGTGTTACTGGCAATGCGCACTCAGGCAGCGAGTCTCTGCTAAATGCTTTATGGCTAACACTTCGCCCTGCTTCGCTGCTTTGGCAATCCACTGTATACCTGATTCCGGTTGTTCGGTTACGCCTGCGCCTTTTATCAGTGCCATGCCATAGTGATACTGGGCAATCGGGTTACCGGCCTTCGCAGCTTTAGCCAGCCATTGGGTGGACAATACGGGTTGTGGGGCTCTGATGGTGCCTTGTTCATAGAGCAGCGCTAAATAGATCATGGCCGAAGTTGAACCTCGTTGCGCGCACTGAATCAGAAACTTTTCACTATCGCTGTGTAAGCCCCCCTTGTCGAGCAGGTAAGCGTTATAGCAAATGGTGCCTATGCGGTCAGGAAAACGGTCCATTTGTTCCTGATAGTAATGCCAGGAAAAGTCTGTGGGATTTAAGGCGCCGCCATAGTCGTCTATCTCGCCATCGAGAAATTGAGCTGCGCTCTTGAGAGGCAGGAAAATCATTAGCACCGAGACATAAAGAAAGATTTTCATCATTGCGGCCCCTTATAGCTGAACAGGGTAAAACAACACATTGAGCACCAGTAACAATGCCCAGAACCCCGTTTCAATCGTTTCTGTAACAGGCTGAATACGCAGCAAAGCCCCCCAAATGTGTACGATAACCATCAAAATACAAAACAGAATAAAGAACTGATAGATAAAGGGCGTGCCAAGGTTATAAATAGCGGCTTGCATAAACATGATATTGGTGACGATGGCAAAAGCCCCCAAACACCTTCCAAAGTATATTGTCAGATGTGTGTCATCAGGAATCTTCCACAGTAAAAGCTTTGCCCACAGACAAGGCTTAAAAAACAGCGGCAGGCTAAAAGCGAAAAACGTGATGAGCGCTATGACCAACAGATAAGTTTGTGCGTGTTCTGACCAAATTCCAATCCAGGACATTATGATACCTTTTGTTGCGAGTTAATCGGCCAGGACATTGGACCTGAAACGGCAACCGGATATGCCAGAAAAGGCGAAGTAATTCGCAAGAAATTTGCAAAATGGCGCTAAAAATGCGGATAAAGACTTATGCGGGAGGGCTAAATCGGTATCCCTGACCGTGTACGGTTTCGATGATTTTGGGCCGCTTTTTTTCGGGGTCCAATTTTTTACGTAAGGTGATGATGTGTTGTTCCAGCGCCCGGCTATTTTGAATAAATTCCCGGCCCCATGCTGCATCGTACAATTCTTGTTTTGTAACGACTTCGCAAGGGTGACTGGCGAAATGCTGCAGTAACTTTACGTCCCTGTCTGTGAGGTCAATGGCTAAGTCTTGCCGTAAACCACGCAGTTGTCGCGGGTAGACAGTCAGATCGCCCAAGGTAAACCCGGTTTCCTGGGGGAGTGGTACTTTGGTGATTGCAGGGCTTTGGCGGCGCCAGAAGAAAACGCAGATGCCCGATATAACCAGGAACATCAGACCGGCAATGAGCCAGCTATGGTTTGGCGATTCTGCGCCGGTGACCAGGAGTTGCTGATTGATCTGATTAGCCGAGACAGACAGTAAAGAGGCCAGTTGCTCAACATTGAGCAGCGCGCACACGAGCTGCTGCGTTCGATAGCAGTAAAATAATTCAGCACCCGATGCATCGACTTTTTCTGCCCGCCAGGGATGAGCACGCTCTGCCAGTGCTGTTAATCGTTTTTCAGCAGCGATAACCTGCTGATCCAGTACATGGAGTACCTGTGCGTTGGTCGGATAGCGTTGTTCACCATTGCTATCCCAAATCATTGCACTGGTGATAACTGGCGAAGCAGAGATATAAAGTCTGGTGCCTGCTATATCACTGCGCTCATTTAAGGTTGCAATATACTGCAACTCACTTTGCAGGTATTCGTTGAGTTCAGTACTTTTTGAGGCCGCGGCGGCGAGTCGTGGCGCGACGATCAGCATCGCAATCATAATGGTTAAAGCGAGAGTAAATCCATGCATAAGCCTACTCACAAGCCCGAAAACATAGCTCTATATCGTTCGCGCGGTTAGTCGCGAGCCAATACAGATTACTGAAGTTTCAGACTTTGTTTATAAAAGGCCATCGCCGATTCGCGGTTATTGGCCTTTTCGTTTATCTCAGCCAGTAACAGCAAACCTTCCTGAGTGGGATTAAGCTTCATGGCTTTCTGCAGGGCTTTGTTGGCCAGCATATTGTCGCCGGCGTTGTACGCTACATGGCCAAGCACCAGATATAACTCCTGGTTTTCTTCATTGGCCTTAATCCATTTTTCCAGTGCCTTAATGGCAGGCGCAGGGTTGGGTAACTGTAAGCCTTTCAGCAGTGGCAATAGCTGTGGATGAGGACCGCGTTTCTGCCAGTCCAGCAATACCGTCTGAGCTTCCTGATGCATGCCCTGAGCAAGCAGTTGCTCTGCATAGGCTGCCTGATAGCCAATATCATTACGCTGCTTGCGCGGCAGGTTGTCCCAAAAGGATTTTAAGGCAATCGCACCCTGTTTACTGGCCACTTCCGCCAGGCGACCCTTAGCGATTTGCTTAGACCACTTGGCGTAATCGTCGCCCAGGACTTTCTTATAATTGCCCAGCTCCTCTTCCAGTTTCGCCCACTGGTTACTCTCTGCCAGGGCCTGCACTTTTAATTTTATGGCGGGTGCTGTGGCCTGTTGTTTATCGCTGAGCTGAGCCAGCTCCTTTAAGGCATCGCCTGGCTGACCTTCGGCCAGCGCCATACGCGCCAGGGTAACTCTCGCGGCCAGCGCCGAACTCTCATAATCAGCGGCTTCGTTGAGTTTACGCTCAGCAGTATCCTTACGCCCTCTGGCAACGGCGGCCTGCGCTGAAACCAGATAATTTACCCCTTCAAACTCGCCATTTTCGGCCTGATCCGCGGCTTTAGTAGCGGCCTCCCAGTCACCTTCTGCGAGCGCCTGAATACTGCGATAAAAGGCCTTTTGTGTTTTACGCCGTGAACGATTACCAAACCAGTTGCCAGATCGTCTGGTTAAACTCCAGGTACGGCTGAATACAGTGGAGATGATGATCCAGCCCACCAGGCCAATAAATAGCATAATACCCAGAGCCACCACACTGGTTTCAAGTACCAGGTTGCCCATTTGGATCATCACATAGCCTTTGTCGCCCACCAAAGACGGCGCGGCAATCATTGCGGCCAGACACACCGCCACAATAATTAATAAATAGATAAGCTTCTTCATAGTGCGCTGGCTCCTTCGCCGAACACACGTTTTACCCGGCTGTCGAGTAACGACTCCAGTGCCGCCTGGGAACTGAGTTCAGTAGGAATAGCTTTGCTGATGTCAGTATTTTTTAATTGGCTCAGAGCACTTTGAAAACCTGAAACATCGCTGTTTGACAGGATATAGTCGTCACTGATGATCGCCGTTGCCCGCTCAATGGATGCCTCATACAACGTTTGTTCACTTGCCAGTGCTGCCGCCTGGGCCTGTTGTAGCGCCAGTTTTATTTGCTCACGGGAGAGCCATTCCTGTTGCGCTGTCATCATTGGTTCAACCGGCTCGTCACGGTATTCAATGCGAATAAAGTCATCCACCAGTGAGCGCCACACATTGAGCAGATTTTGCTTCCAGTCGCTGGCCGAGTCGCTGACGGCTTCACTGGTAAATTCATTGGCTTCTTTAGGCGTGATAATGGCCAGCTTATCAACTTGTTTAACCAGTCCGTCGAGGGCTAGCGCTACCGACACTTCTGATACGGGGTTGACCTGTTGAAGGGCCTGTATGTCCTGGGCGATTAAGGCTCTTACCGGCAGAACCGACGGATCAGCTAATGATTTCAAGCGCTGGTCGGCATTGCCCAGCAGCATAATAGCCGTGCGCAAATCCTTCTCGAGCCACATTTTACGGCCCGCCATGCGCACCAGGTAATCGGCTTCGGCTATTAACCAGTCGGTAGGCCTGCGCCCGTCTAATTCCTGTATTTGTGCCAGTGCGCCCTGCAATTGATTCTCCAGTTGCTCCACGGTGGCTTGTTGGGCGGCTTCACCGTCCAGTACGTCCTGGGTGGCGGCTGCCTGCGCACTGAGTTGCTGCTCAAGTGTTGAGGCTTTGCTGGCTATCTGACTGTGTTTCTGGCCAAGCTCATTGTTGAGCTCGCTGCGCAGTGAGTCGAGTTTGGTCTGGGTGACGCTGTGCTGATTAAAGTACCAGTAACCGCCATAGGCCGCACCGCCCAGTAATAGCAGGTTTAGCAAGGTAACTAACCATAACAGGCCGGTTTTGGCTGTTTTGGGGGATGATGAATCTGCAGACTCGGGTTTGGCAGAAGTGCTTTTGGGCGCAGCGGTCTTAGCCGCAGAGGCTTTACTGCTGGCTGCGTCGGGCAACTGCTTGGGTTGCTCTTGGTTTGGTTGCTGCTGATCAGCCATATATCACTCCCAATTCTGCTGAATCCATGTAATGAGCGCTTCGTCGCTGGCTTTGGGGCAAACATCTGCTTGCCGAATACCATATTGATGAAGTTGTTGCGCTATGCGCTCACTGACCGTTAACCATTTTACACCGGTTAGCGGCTGGGTATTAAATTGTTTTATTAGTGCCTGGGCCTGTTCGCTACTGGTGGCAATAATGCCCGCCAGTTGTGTCCAGTTACAGGTCCGGCTAAATACAGGGGGAATTAATGGCACTCGTTCGTAAAGAACCACCTCGTTTAGCCTGGCACCGCGTAGGGTTAATTGTTCCGGGATTGTAGTGCGCCCGCCTTTACCCTTTAATAACAAAATGTGCCTATTGGCGCAATCATTGAGCAAAGGTAAAGCGAGCACCCCTTCTGAATTTTCAGCTGTGGGCACAATGGGGGTTAAACCAGCGTGGGTCAGAATCCCTGCGGTACTCTGACCAACGGCAATCACCGGCTGATTGATAGGGTGAGTGGCCAGATGTTCTGCCAGCGGTATGGCGGCGGCGGTGCTGGTGACCACAACAATGGCATCCGGGTGGGCCGCCAGTAAAGCCTGTAACCGGGGAATGCCTTCAGCGAGTTCAATGGTTCGCTGCAAGGCAATCACGCTCGCTGATAGCCCGGCCCCGGCAAACGCCGAGTCAGTGGTGGCTAATTTTGCGAGCGGCCGGGTAATCAGATACATAGCGGTTACTGATGCAGCGCCTTTAAGATGTCACCGGCGCCCTGCTCCAGCAACGACTCAGCAACTTCTTTCCCCAGTGCCACGGCATTATCGCGGTGGCCTTCGGTACTCGCATATAAAAGGGTTTGACCGTCGGCAGAACCTACCATACCGGTAAGCGACAGCGTGTCATCCGCAAGGGTGGCAAAACTCCCGATAGGTACCTGACAACCGCCCTCAAGGCGTTCATTCATGGCGCGTTCGGCAATCACTCTGGAAGCTGTGTCGGTATCGTTAAGCGCGGCCAATAGCTCAATGAGCTCGGCATCGTCGTTGCGGCATTCAATGCCCACGGCGCCCTGCCCCACTGCGGGTAACGATTGCTCCTTAGGAATAGGCTGGGTAATGCGGTTCTCCATACCCAGACGGATAAGGCCGGCACAGGCCAGAATAATGGCGTCGTAGTCGCCGGCGTCCAGTTTGGCCAGTCGGGTATTAACGTTGCCGCGCAGATCTTTGATGACTAAATCGGGGCGCAAATGCTTTAACTGACACTGGCGGCGTAAGCTACTGGTGCCAACGACAGCGCCGGCCGGCAGTTCGTCAATACTGCCGAAGGTATTCGAGACAAAAGCGTCGAATGGATTTTCCCGCGGGCAGATAGCATGGAGGCCGAATTCAGCCGGAAACTCTACCGGCACATCTTTCATGGAATGCACGGCAATATCGGCGCGCCCTTCCAGCATGGCAATTTCGAGCTCTTTGATAAATAAGCCTTTACCACCAATCTTGGCCAGTGGTGTATCGAGAATACGATCGCCCTGGGTAGACATGGGTACCAGTTCGACAGTGCAGTCAGGGTGATGCTTGAGTAACTGTGCCTGAACATATTCGGCCTGCCACATGGCCAGGGCACTTTTACGGGTGGCTATTCGGATAGTGCGGGAGGACTTCACTGCAATATTCGCCTTTAATGTTTAATTCAATCACTGCGCCGCCCGAAAATCAGCAGCGCTAAAGCGCAAAGTGTAAACGATTTTGCAGGGACAGGCGATGTTATACCGCCGGTATTTGATCTATGCCAAGCGAGCCTGCAACCACTGACTAATGGCGTTAATCTCATCCATATTGACATTGTGCTGCATGCGATAGGTTTGCCAGCTTACGGCATACTGGTTTGCTGTGAGCGTGTCATAGGCGGCTTTGCCCATGGCAACCGGCACTACGTCGTCCATTTCGCCGTGGGCCATGAAGACGGGCGTTTGCTGATTAGCAGGATGAGCCTCTTCAGCCAATAATTCCGGCTGACACATGTAAGTAGATAACCCCATGATACCGCCAAGAGACTGGCTGAAGCGTGGGCCAAGGTGCAGCGCAATCACGCCGCCCTGAGAGAAACCAGCCAGGATGATTTTTTCCGGCGGTACGCCATTCCTGATTTCCGCTTCAATGAGCTGCTCTACCTGCTCGGCGGATTCTCTGACGCCGGTGAGGTCGGCACGCTTGTCGAAGTCCATGGATTTAATATCGTACCAGGCGCGCATGCGCATGCCGCCATTAATGGTCACCGGGCGCTCGGGAGCGTGAGGGAAAACAAAGCGTACGCCCAGGGAATCCGGTAATCTTAACTCCGGGACAATCGGCGCAAAACCATGGCCGGAATCGCCCAGCCCGTGTAACCAGATAACGGTGGCTTTAATCTCAGAGACCGGATTGGTTTCGATATAAGGTAGTGCACTGCTCATTGACCGATAGTTCCTTTTGCTATTGTTATTACAGGTTAAAATTAACACTCACTGACCATAGGTACAATGGTCTTACCGGTATTGATGAATATTGTTGCTGCGGCGTTTATGTCGACGCCGAGTGTGCTACACTTTCGCCCTATAACATCACCCAGAAAAAGAAGCATAGATCACCATTATGACGACACAACTCGGCAATCTGTTTATTTTGGCCGCCCCTTCTGGCGCCGGTAAATCCAGTTTGATAAAAGCGCTGCTGTCTAAAGCGCCGGATGTAAACTTTAATCCGAAGCAAGTTTCCGTGTCGCATACTACCCGGGCACCTCGCCCCGGCGAAGTAGATGGTGAACATTATCACTTCGTTAGCCGTGAACAGTTTGAGGCACTCATTGCCCAGCAGGCGTTTTTTGAATATGCCGAAGTGTTTGGTAATTATTATGGTACCTCGCGAATTACCATTGAGAACACGCTGAGTCAGGGCATCGACGTATTTTTGGATATTGACTGGCAAGGCGCCCGTCAGGTAAAAGCTTTGATGCCGGACACCTGCAGCATTTTTATTCTGCCGCCGTCTACCGAAACGCTGCGCGAAAGGCTGGTTAGCCGTGGGCAGGATGAGCAAAGCGTGATTGATAAGCGCATGGCGGAAGCGGTGTCTGAAATGTCACACTACGACGAGTTTGACTATGTGCTGGTGAATGATGAGTTTTCTGAAACCTTGCAGGAATTAAGTTGTATCGTTGAAGCCCAGCGCTTGCGCACGGCCAAACAAAAAGCCCGCCATCAGCCGCTGATTGAGAGTTTATTAAGCGCTGAGTGATTTATTACTACCCAATTGAGTATGGCTTGTTGTATACTACGCGGCCATTTTTTTAATATTTTTGTTCGAATCGGAGATTTTCATGGCTCGCGTAACAGTCGAAGATGCAGTAGATAAAGTTGGTAACCGTTTTGATCTGGTATTGGTTGCTGCACGCCGTGCCCGCCAAATCGCCACCGAAGGCAAAGATCCTATGGTTGATGTGAGTAACGATAAGCCTACGGTTATCGCTCTGCGCGAAATCGAAAAAGGGTTAGTTACCTCTGAAACCCTTGAGCAAGACGAGCTGCGTGACCAACAGGATCAGGAACACGCTGAGTTTGCTTCAGTAGCAAATATTCTGTCTGATCAGTAAAACGGGTAGCCCTCGGAAGCACAAATTGACAGCGCCAGTGTGTCTTTTATAAGAAACACTGGCGTTTTTCGTTGGAAACCGACGCGTTTCACCGTATTCTTGAAAAACGCTTGAAATTATTGGAAATGCGCTACACACGTGTATCTGTTTGAAGGGTTAAAACAAAAAATTGCCGAATACCTGCCACCGGAACGGGTTCAGCTCGTTCAGGATGCTTTTGTATTGGCACACGAAGCCCATGATGGCCAGATGCGATCCAGTGGTGATCCTTACATCACCCACCCGGTTGCAGTAACCAGCATTCTGGCTGACATGCACCTCGACCATGAAACCCTCATGGCGGCGCTTCTGCACGACGTTATCGAAGACACTCATTACAGTCAGGAAGATCTGGCTGACGCCTTTGGCGACACAGTGGCCGATTTGGTGGAAGGCGTCAGTAAACTCGATAAAATTGCCTTTAGCACTAAGCAGGAAGCCCAGGCCGAGAACTTTCGCAAAATGATGATGGCCATGGTGCAGGATATTCGCGTTATCCTGATCAAGCTGGCCGATCGCACGCACAATATGCGCACGCTGGGCTCATTACGCCCCGATAAACGCCGTCGTATTGCGCTGGAAACCCTCGAAATCTATTCGCCTATTGCCCACCGTCTGGGTATTCACGATATTAAAAACGAACTGGAAGACCTCGGTTTTCAGGCTATGTACCCCATGCGCCATCGCGCGCTTAAATCCGCGGTCAAGCAGGCCCGGGGGAATCGCAAGGAAATTATCGAGAATATCCGCCAGGAACTGGGTACCCGTTTGGAAGGCTATAACATTGAAGCCACGGTGGTGGGTCGCGAAAAGCACCTGTATTCCATTTATCGCAAGATGAAAAACAAAGAAAAGATGTTCAACGAAGTGATGGACATCTATGCGTTTCGCATTGTGGTGAATACAGTGGATGACTGCTATCGCTCCTTAGGCGCAATGCATGGGTTGTATAAGCCCATTGAAACACGCTTTAAGGATTACATCGCGATTCCGCGGACCAACGGTTATCAGTCGTTGCACACGTCTCTAGTGGGGCCTCATGGTATTCCGGTAGAAGTACAGATTCGGACTCAGGCCATGGATCAGATGGCGGATAAAGGCGTAGCCGCCCACTGGATGTACAAAGAGTCCAGTGATGGCACTACTGCTCAGTTGCGCGCACGTAAATGGATGCAGTCGTTACTGGAACTGCAACAAAGCGCCAGTTCGTCTTTTGAATTTATTGAAAGCGTTAAAACCGACCTGTTCCCGGATGAAATCTATGTGTTCACACCGGACGGCCGGATTATTGAATTACCGGCGGGTGCTACAGCGGTGGACTTTGCTTACGCGGTGCACTCCGACATTGGTAACACCTGTGTGGGCGTGCGGGTTGAGCGGCGTAATTACAGTTTGAGTAAGCCGCTGCAAAACGGTCAGACGGTAGAAATTATTACCTCACCCAGAGCCAAGCCGAATGCCAACTGGCTTAACTTTGTGGTGAGTGCCCGGGCGCGCACGCGGATCAGGCAGTATCTGCGCAAACAACGCTCTCAGGAAGCCCTGACCATGGGTAACCGCTTGCTACGTCATGCCCTTGGCGCGGTTAAACTGGACGACATTAGTCAGGAATCGATAGACCGCGTAGTGGCAGAAACCAAGCATGAATCTTTTGAAGATCTGTTGGTGGACATTGGTCTGGGGAATGAGTTAAGCGCCATAGTTGCCCGGCGTCTGCTAGGCGAAAACGAAGACATTCCGGATAAAAAAGGCAACGTGGCTATTCGTGGTACGGAAGGCCTGCTGGTGACTTACGCACGTTGCTGTCACCCCATCCCGGATGACGAAATTGTTTCGGTGCTGAGCCCGGGTAAAGGCATGACCATTCATCAGAATGGGTGCCCGAATATTCGTAAGCTGGCCAAAGAAGAGCCACAACGGGTATTGCAAATGACCTGGGATGAAGAGCCGCAGGGTGAATTTAAAGCATCTCTACGTATTGAGCTGTTTAATCATCAGGGTACACTGGCTACACTGACCAATAATATTGCCTCGTGCGACTCGAATATTATCGGGCTGCAAACCGAGGAAAAAGAAAGCAATATCTACTTTGTAGATCTTGAATTAACCACTTATAACCGGGTACATCTGGCCAACGTAATGCGCAAAATTCGCATCATGCCGGAAGTACAACGGGTGTCGCGACACAGCCAGTCGCGTCACCATTAATTGAGAAGGACTCATCATGGCAAAGTCGATTATTCAAACCGATCAGGCGCCAGCAGCAATTGGTACCTACAGTCAGGCCGTTAAAGCTGGTACCACTGTGTACCTGTCTGGTCAGATCCCATTAGTACCCACCACCATGGAGCTGGTATCTCAGGATTTTGCCGAGCAGGCCACACAGGTGTTCGAAAACATCAAAGCCGTATGTGAAGCCGCTGGCGGTACCACCAATGATCTGGTGAAAGTAAACATTTACTTACTTGACCTTGGTCATTTCGCTACCGTAAACGAAATTATGTCTAAGTACTTTGCCAAGCCTTATCCTGCACGCGCAGCAATTGGCATTAAAGAGTTACCGAAAGGCGCTCAAATTGAAATCGACGGCGTGATGGAACTGCCGGAGTGATACTCATCACTAACCCTTCATAGGTTAGATTAAATCGTGATGAAAGAAAAAGGCCCGCTTGCGGGTCTTTTTGGTTTCTATTGCTTAAACATCTAACGAGAACCTCTATGCGACAAAAGCTTTTCTTTATTCTGCTGTGTTTATTATTGCCACTTGGCGCTTCTGCTAAAGCATTAGCTCCCCAGGCCAACGCGGTGACGCCGCTGCTTAATGGTATGAAAGTCCCTGCCGTGACTTTGCAGTTTCCCGATGGCAGCCCGGTGAGCCTCAATGCGCTTACCATGAGTAAACCCGCCATTATCCTGTTTTATCGCGGCGGCTGGTGCCCCTACTGCAACCGGCAGTTTGGCGAATTACAGACGATAGAAGATCAACTGCTTGATTTAGGTTATCAAATTTTGGCAATTTCGCCGCAAACACCGGCAGCGCTGCAGTCTCAGGAGCTTGAAACCGAAATGAAAGTCCAGCAGTTATCTGATGTGAATCTGGATGCCTTACGTGAATTCGGCGTTGGATTTTACGTTGATGACGCCACAGCAAAGAAATACGACGACTACAATATCGCCCTGACCAAAGATGATACCGGAACACCGGTACTGCCGGCACCAGGCGTGTTTATTGTTAATCAGCAAGGGTTGGTAGAATTTACCTATGTGAACCCGGACTTCAAAGTACGCCCCTCGGCACAACTGATCCTGTCGGTAGCTGAAGTACTTGCCAGCGAACGTTAATCCGCATAGCCAAGATTGTGGCGCTGCATGTAGTCGAGCAGCGCCAGCGACTCATGATCGCCACAGGCTTTAAGCCCCTTACTCACGCCAGCCCTATCTGCCACTTTCTTGTGTTGCCCGAGTTTGCGCACGCCCTGCAAACTGTCTACCGATAGCGTTATACCAACAATTCCCCGGATCAGTTTTTGCTGGTAGTCGATAAGTGACGTATTGAGTGTGTTGCGGTTATAGTCAGGCTCAAACGCTTCCATTAGTTCGTCTAAAGCGGCCGGTAAGTCCTGGTCGTCCATCACACTCACTGTGCCCCTGGCGTGAACCGCAGTATAGTTCCAGGTGGGCACATTCGGCTCGCTGGCATACCACTTAGGCGAGATATAGGCGTGGGGGCCGCTAAATACCGCCAGTGCCGGAGTGTTGTCCAGAGACTGCCAGTGTGGATTGGCCCGGGCCAGGTGACCCACCAGAAGGAGCTCGTCTCCCTGTTGCCGAACCAGCAAGGGCAAATGGGTTGCCTGTAGATCGGGGGTGGTCAGTACAGCAAACGGATGTGCTTTAATGAAGGCTAATTGTGCCTCGGTATCGGTAAAAGAAAAGGCCGACGGAACAAACATAAAGGTTCTCTGACATGAGTAGTAGCCATTGATAATACGTGATCAGCGAATTTCCACAAAGGGCAAAAAGCGCGGTTGGGGTTCAATATCGGTTCTTTCAAATTCGCCAAAGGGGGGCGTAGACAGATCGTCGGGCGGCGCGGCCAGTTGATTTAAATCGACAGCCTGAGCAACGCCGAGGATCCGGCCGTTTTCAATTTTCATCTGATAATAAATACCATTCCAGAAATTGGCGCCAAATTCGCCTTTTTTCTTGTACATAAACAGCAGGTCGTGGGCCAGCCAGCTAAAATTATCAGCACTAACGGTACGTGGCTGCTCATAGGGGTAAGGCAGGTGACACCAGAGCTCAGGGCCTTCAAGGCACTTCATTTCCTTCATCGATAAAAAGTAATCGGTAAAGTGCGTATGATCGATAGTGATTGTGTAACTCACCGTTTTGCCCTTTGGCACAAACGTGACGCTGCCAATGTTCAGTTGCTCGCCTTTATTGCCTTTTAATATAATGCGTTTCTCGCCTGAAAGCGGGTCGTCTGAATGCGCTGAAGCCATCGGTAGGCTCAATCCGGCCAGCGTCAATAGCAGGGTGGCAAGGGGTAACAGGTTCATACGGGCATCCAGAAAGTCGGTCTTTAACTAACTATAGACGCGAGACGTCACGGCGAAAGGGTACTTTAGAACAATTAAGGTAGTAGCCCCAGCCGGAATAAGCGCGTGGGGCGATTGAAGCTCGCAATGCCTAAGCGCTTGATTTAATATGCCTCTAAAAGTAAGGAATCACACTCACATGCGGTCTGAACAGCCTCTTGCCACCATGCCAATTACCCAGCTCAAGGGCGTTGGTGCCAAAGTGGCGGAGAAACTGGCTAAAATTAATCTGGTAACCGTGCAGGATGTGCTTTTCCATCTGCCTGCACGTTATGAAGATCGCACTCGCATTTACCCCATTGGTGATTGCCTGCCTTTCACACATGTCAGTATCCTCGGTGAAGTGAAATCGGCGGATATTCAGTACGGCAAAAAGCGCATGCTGGTGGTAAAACTCTCCGATGGAACCGGCACCATAACGCTGCGATTTTTTCATTTTGGTGCCCTGCAACGCACCATGATGTCACCGGGCAATCAGATCCGGGCTTTCGGTGAAGTGCGCACAGGCAAGTGGGGGCTGGAAATGATGCACCCCGAATTTATGCTGATTGAAGACGATGCTGCGCCCATGGAGGAGACCCTTACGCCGGTTTATCCTACTACCGAGGGGGTGAAGCAGCTTACCTTGCGTAACCTTACTGATCAGGCGCTGGATATCCTCAAAAAAGGCGGCCTGTCAGATTTATTACCCGATGGCATGTATCAGCAGCAAGTCAGCCTGGTGGAAGCACTTACCCTGGTGCACCGGCCACCCCCGGATGTGGTGTTGCAGGAACTGGAAAATGGCGAACATCCGGCCCAGATGCGGCTGATCCTGGAAGAACTGCTGGCGCAGCATCTGAGTGTGTTAAAAGTACGTCAGCAAAGTGATGCACAACCCGGTATTGCGATAAACGTTGACCATGCTCTGGTGAACAAATTACTGGCCGCGCTGCCTTTTAAACCCACCGGCGCCCAGCAGCGGGTAACCACCGATATACAGCAGGATATGGCGCGCAGCCGGCCGATGATGAGGCTGGTGCAGGGCGATGTGGGGTCTGGTAAAACCCTGGTGGCTGCACTGGCGGCGTTGTCGGCTATTGGCGGTGGTTATCAGGTAGCGCTGATGGCTCCCACCGAACTGCTGGCTGAACAGCATGCTAATAACTTCAGGGACTGGCTGGCACCACTGGGCATTGAGGTGGGCTGGCTGGCCGGAAAACTGAAAGGCAAACAACGCACCGAAGTACTGCAACGCCTGGCAAGTGGTGAGGTGCAAATGCTGGTGGGCACCCATGCCATTTTTCAGGAACAGGTAACCTATGATCAGCTGGCGCTGGTGATTGTGGATGAGCAGCACCGTTTTGGCGTACATCAGCGTCTGGCGCTGCGCGAAAAAGGTGAGCAACAGGGGCGTTTTCCCCATCAGTTAATTATGACGGCTACGCCGATTCCGCGCACCCTTGCCATGACAGCCTATGCCGATTTGGACACCTCTGTTATTGATGAACTACCGCCTGGCCGAACACCAGTAAAAACCGTGGCTTTGCCAGACTCGCGCCGCGCTGATGTTATCGAGCGGGTGCGCGAAGCCTGTCAGCACCAGGGGCGCCAGGCATACTGGGTGTGTACGCTTATCGATGAGTCTGAGGTATTACAGTGTCAGGCCGCCGAAGATACCGCCGTTATTTTAAAAACCGCCCTGCCCGACCTGCAGATTGGTCTGGTTCACGGGCGATTAAAGGCTGCCGAGAAGCAGGCTATCATGGGCGCATTTAAGTCGGGCGAGCTTGATTTGCTGGTGGCGACCACGGTTATTGAAGTGGGCGTGGATGTGCCTAATGCCAGCTTAATGATAATTGAAAACCCGGAACGGTTGGGCCTGGCTCAGCTACACCAGTTGCGCGGACGGGTTGGCCGTGGCGCGGTGGAAAGTCACTGTGTATTAATGTATCAAAGCCCCTTATCGAAAACGGCAACCAAACGCCTGGCGGTGCTGCGGGAGTCTAATGACGGTTTCTATATTGCCCAGCAGGACCTTGAAATAAGAGGCCCGGGTGAACTTATGGGCACCCGTCAAACGGGGATTGCAGAACTGAAAATTGCGGATATTGTACGCGATGCGCCACTCATTCCTCAGGTCCAGGAAATCGCTAACCGCCTGTGGGCGGAATATCCGGCCCGCGCCCAGGCCATTATTAATCGTTGGATAGGGCAGAAGGAGCACTATGGTCATGCCTGATTTACCGCGACTACGCCTGTCTGCACAGCAACAGGCTGCGCCCTCTGAAGTTGAACAACAGTTAATTTCGCTGAGCAGTTCGGTGGGTATTGCTACGGTTAGCGAGGCCGATGTCAGCGATGCTCTGGTACTGGAGATCGTTGCTGATACTCTGCAGCTAATGGATTTAACGGTGGCCAACAGCACCGGTGTGAGCGTTGATTTCTTATCCGGCCAGAGTCAGTACCGGCGTCAGCATGGAGGGGGCAGTAAAGAGCCGATTGCCAAAGCGGTGGGTCTTAAAGCCAGTCAGTCAATCACCGTTCTGGATGCCACGCCAGGCCTTGGCCGGGATGCGTTTGTCCTGGCTGCACTGGGTGCTCATGTGATTATGATTGAGCGCTCGCCGGTGGCCTATTTGTTACTAGCGGATGGCTTGCGTCGCCTGGCCCGGCAGGAACCAGAGCTGGCGAAGCAGTTTGTGCTATATCATGCCAACAGTTGCGATTACATGCACCAACTGGCGCCCGCCAGCGTGGACGCGGTGTACCTCGACCCGATGTTCCCCCACCGCAAGAAATCGGCCCTGGTCAAAAAGGAAATGCGTCTGTTCCAGGTGATGCTCGGTGCGGATGAGGATGCTGATTTACTGCTACCAGCAGCGCTGCATGCCGCGGCAAAGCGAGTAGTGGTTAAACGGCCGAATAGTGCCCCGTTATTGGCGGAGAAAAAACCATCGATGGCAATCAGCAGTAAGAAACATCGCTTCGATGTGTATATTAAAAACGTTTGATTCTACGCTCGTAAAAGTTCAATATACTGATTTATATAGCGAAATATTTATATTGGCATTGTAATTTTAGCTGTACAAAGGATGTACATTTAGCCGGTAACAGGTATAGTAAGTATACGATTTGCTTCATCGCGGCAAGGAAGTAACGCTGCGGCACGAAGCGAAATCCACAACTCTCAACCTCGTTATCTGCAAAAACCAAAGGAAGTCTGGAGAATTGCATTGACTGTGACGAATACCAATTCGGTATGTTTTGTCGTTCCCGCTAATTGTAGCGCTATGGCAGGCACTAATTGCTTGTTAAAGCGGTTAGTGGAAACCTGCGGCTATACTACCTCCTGTGTGGAAGGCGTTGAGAGTCTGCCGACGGCTGCCGAACCGGCGCAGCTGATCTTTATTGATATTAAGTTAACAACCAATTTGTGCGAGCTGCTTAGTTGTTGCACGCGCAGTGGTCGTTGGGTCTTCTTTAACGTAACACCGGGCGCTTTAGACGAGCTCACCCTGTTAATGGCCGGCGCCGAAGGGGTGTTTTATGCGACGGATAAACCCGAGCTTTTACTCAAGGGGATCCACCGTCTGAATAAGTTTGACGTGTGGTTTAAGCGAGACACGATAAACCGTGCTTTCCGTCAGTTGCGGGATAAGAACGACCCGGCGGCAGCGATACAAAGTATGCAGGTACAGCAAATGGTACAGCAGGCGGGTTTAACCAAACGGGAAAAGAATATTCTGTTGCTCGTATCCAAAGGCGCACAGAATCAGGAGATTGCTGATACCCTGCATATTAGTGTGAATACCGTAAAAACCCATATCTACAGCATATTCCGCAAAACTAACTCGCGAAATCGCGTGGAACTGGTTGCCTGGTCGAGCAGCGTTTTCAGCTAGTTGCCTTACCGGGTACAGCAGACTTTCCTTACCAGCTAAGCAGCGCCAGGGACGGTTTTCACTGGTGCACAAGTGTCTGGATGCCTGATTTAACCTGCTTCTAGTATAAAGGTACTACTAAAAAAGTGCCTGACGCAGATAACTAATACATTTTTTGTAAATTACTCCTCCTAACTAGCAATCCCTTATGGGTTGTGCCAAAAATGAACGTGGATTGTCGCAGTTCCACAATCGATTCGAAGGAACCTATCACGCTTACCCTGTAAGCGTTTTTTATTGTTGGAAGAATAATTATGAAAACAAAACTTACTGCTTTAACGCTGGCTATGTTGCCTGCGTTGGGCTTTAGTGCTGCTGCAGAAACTGTAAAGTTCAAGGACGATTCTATTATTGTAGTTTATAAAGAATCCGCTACTTCCGCCGACAAGCGCTCGGCACGTGCCCTCGTGGGGGCCAGTATCGCAGACATGAATGCCGACGGGCGAGACGACAAATTCAGTCACCTCCTCAAAGGACGGATTGCTAAATTTCAGCTTAAAGGCATGCCGGTAAAAGAGGCTATTAAGAAACTGAAAGGCAATCCGGCGGTGGCTATCGCTGAGCCTAATTTCATCTGGTCTATTGACGCAACGCCTAACGACGAATTCTATGAGTTGCTGTATGCCATGAATAATACCGGTCAGACCGGTGGTACCCCGGATGCCGACATAGACGCGGCCGAAGCCTGGGATATTTCAACCGGCAGCAGTGATGTTGTGGTTGGTGTTATTGATACAGGTGTACAGTACGACCATCCTGATTTGGTTAACAATATGTGGATGAACCCGGGTGAAATTGCGGGTAACGGTATTGATGACGACGGCAATGGTTACGTGGATGATATCTACGGTATCGATACGGTCAATGGCGATTCAGATCCCTATGACGACCAGGGGCATGGTACGCACGTATCGGGCACTATTGGTGCCGAAGGGAATAACAGCATTGGGGTGGTAGGGGTTAACCACGACGTCTCCATTGTTGGCTGTAAATTCCTCGCCGCCGATGGCTTTGGTTCAACCGAAGGTGCTATTGCCTGTATTGATTATATGGTAGCGCTCAAAGAAGATGGCGTTAACATCAAAGCGCTCAACAACAGTTGGGGCGGTGGTTCGTTCAGTGCTGCACTGGAAGCGTCTATTCAGGCCGCTGCGGATGCTGACATTCTGTTTGTGGCCGCAGCCGGTAACGATGGGGTGAATAACGATAACAGCCCTCACTATCCTTCCAGCTATGAGGTCGATAACGTATTAGCGGTTGCCAGTACAAACCATAACGATGGTGATTCGGGGTATTCCTACGGGCTGGTGTCGGTTGATATGGGGGCTCCGGGCACGGATATCGGCTCAACCTATGTAGACGATAGCTACGTTTACGCTTCTGGTACTTCCATGGCCACACCTCACGTTGCAGGTGCTGCAGCACTGGTTTGGTCGGTTAATCCAACCCTTTCGGCTACCGAAGTAAAAGCCTTACTGATGGAAACCGGTGATGATAACACCTTCCTGACCGGCAGAACCGTATCCGGTAAGCGTCTTAATGTTTATAACGCATTACTTGGCGCCGATCCACAACCTGGCTTTGGTCTTGGGGTGGCAGACTCAACCATGGAAGTAACCGCTGGTGACACCGGGGAATTCGTTTTCTCTATCAGTTCTATAGCGGACTGGTCGGGAGAAGTCACCTTCTCAGTAACCGATCCTCTGGGCGGCGCAAGCTTCTCTTCAACCTCGGCGATGCCGGGTGATGAAGTGACATTATTTACGCCTACCACCGATGAAACGCCATGGGGTGATTACCAGTTTGTGGTCACGGCCGTAAGTGACGAGCTTGAACGCTCGCAAACCGTTACCTTAACCGTATTGCCGGCGGGTCTGATTGATGTTTCCTACTCGAATACCACGCCTGCTTCAATTCCGGATAACGATGCAACAGGTATCACCTCAACCATTTCCATAACAGACCCGTATACCGTGTTTGGTACTGAAGTGAGTGTGGATATTACTCATACCTGGATTGGTGATTTGATTGTTGACCTGACCTCGCCGTCTGGCACCACAGTGAATCTGCATAACCGCTCAGGAAGCAGTGATGATGATATTGTAGCTACCTACTCTGTTGATAGTTTCAATGGCGAAATGATAACGGGCGACTGGGTGTTGTCGATATCTGATAATGCCGGTCAGGATTTAGGTACCCTGAACAGTTGGTCACTGAGCTTCCAGGCCCTGGGTGAAGTGACCAGCGCACCGCCGGTTGCTGGCTTCGAGGTTAGCACTGATGAATTAACCGCAACCTTTACTGACACCAGTACCGACGCAGACGATGATATTGTTAGCTGGGACTGGAGTTTCGGTGACGGCGGTACTTCGTCGTCAATGAGTCCGGTTTATACCTATGCTGCGGAAGGCACCTACAGTGTTTCACTTACGGTAACCGATTCAGAAGGTCAGGCTGACACCTACTCCGATACGGTAACGGTTTCAGAGCCTGCAGACGCCTTCATTGTTGCGGACATTCGTCGCTCAGTATTGCGGCCTAATGGTACGCTGGTGACTTTCTTAACCTGGCGCCCAACACCTGCACCTACCGTGGATATTATTCGCAACGGTGTGGTTGTAGCCACGGTAGCTAATACTGGCAGATACCGCGACGTTGCCCGCAATGTTACGGATACAGAGTTTACCTATCAAATCTGTGATGACCGCGGTTGTTCAGACGAAATGACCGTGAGTTTTTAAGCACGTCAAATAGGCTAATCTAAAATATAAAGCCTCCGTTTAACGGGGGCTTTTTTATTTCACAATTTACAGATACTGTTATAGTTACAAAGTAATTTACCTAAGACAGCTTGCTGTTAATTATATTATTTCTCTGGGAGAACAACATGATTGATGTGGGTAGCACCCTGCCGGAAGTGACGTTTGGATTAATGAAGGACGGCAAAATGACCAGTCCGCATACGAATGAGTTATTTAGCGGTAAACGCGTGGTCGTCTTCGCTGTACCTGGTGCATTTACACCAACCTGCTCGGAAGCACATTTACCGGGTTATGTTGCACTTGCGGATAAAATTAAGGCCAAAGGGGTGGATAGCATTATTTGTTTAAGCGTGAACGACGCTTATGTGATGGATGCCTGGGGCAAGTCTGCTAACGCCGAAGAAATCCTGATGGTGGCCGACGGCAATGCTTTTTTCACTAAAAGCATTGGCCTGGATATGAACACCAGTGACTTTGGTGGTATTCGTTCAGTGCGCTACTCCATGCTGGTGGAAGATGGCGAAGTGGTTAAACTCAACGTCGAAGATCCTGGTCGCTTTGAAGTCAGTGACGCTGAATCGATGTTAAAAAGCTTATAGTCCGGTAGCCAGTGTGCAAGATCGTACGCTGGCCACTCTTGCCGATGCCGGGTAATCCAACGATTACCTGTCCCGCTTAGCATTACTGTTGCACAGGATGTAAAAATGTTCCGTTGTTCACTACAAAAATATGGCCTGATTGTACTGGGCTCATTGGTGGGTTTATTCGCCTGTTCTGCGGCCAATACACCCGGGGAAGTTGAGGTGACCGGCGGCAAGATAAAAGGAACGGTTGCTGAACAATTGGTGATCTACAAGGGCATTCCATTTGCAGCGCCACCGGTTGGCGAACTGCGCTGGCGAGCGCCTCAGCCTGTGACTCCCTGGAAGGGAGTGAAACAAACCACCGATTACGGTAACGACTGTATGCAGTTGCCTTTTCCCAGCGATGCCGCTCCGTTGGGGAAAACACCGGCAGAAGACTGTTTGTACGCGAATGTCTGGGTACCGAAAGATGCCGATGGCACAACACCGGTGCTGGTATGGATCTATGGTGGCGGCTTCGTCAATGGCGGCGCATCGCCGGCGGTGTACGACGGCAGTGAATTCGCCAAAAATGGTGTGATATTGGTAAGTTTTAACTATCGATTGGGGCGGTTCGGCTTTTTTGCCCACCCTGCGCTGACTGCTGAGGCTGAATCGACCGGCGACATGCTGGGCAATTACGCCTACATGGACCAAATTGCTGCACTTAAATGGGTTAACGCCAATATCGCCGCCTTTGGTGGCGATGTGAATAACGTCACGATAATGGGCGAATCAGCCGGCGGCGGCTCTGTGCATGCCATGATGCAGGCAAAGCAGGTCAGAGGATTATTTAACCGGGCGATTATCATGTCGGGCGGCGGCCGTTCATTGTTTGGCGATCGCAAGGTGACTGAACCAACGCCAGGCTCCCTGGCCGGTGAGCAGTATGGTCTTAACTATGCCGAGAAGCACGGCATTACCGGTACCGATGCACAGGCGCTGGCCGCACTGCGAGAGCTTAGTGCCGAAGACATCGTCGACGGCTTTAATCTTGCAGCCTTGTTTAACCCCACACCCACCGATAAGCCTACCTGGGCAGGCGGCCCGATGCAGGACGGTGAAATCATTACCGAAACCACCGGTGACGCGCTACGCCACGGCAATCTGGCAGCGGTGGATGTGATGGTAGGCGCCACCAGTCTGGATATTGGTTTTAATTTCTTTAAAGATAAAGATGGTCTGTTTGCTTCCTTTGGACCTCACGCCGACAAGGCCCGGGAAGTTTACGATCCTACCGGGGAGGCACCGTTTCAGGCGGTGGGTTATGCGGTAGGGCAGGATCGCAGTATGCAGGAACCGGCAAGGTTCGTGGCAGAACAGATCACTGAGATGGGTCAACAGGCATTCTTTTATCGCTTTGGTACCGTTGCTGAAAGTGTTGATAGCCCGGGAGCCCCCCATGCTTCGGATATCCCGTTCTTCTTCAACACGGTAGCGGCGAAATACGGTGAAGCATTAACGGAGCAGGACATTGCGGCCGCTGATACTATTCACCAGTACATTGTGAGTTTTGCCAAAACCGGCCAGCCATCGAGTGAAAGTGGCGTGCAATGGCAGGTGTTTGACCCGGCAAAAAGCAACATGTTGAATATGACCCGCAATGGCACAGTGGAGCACGTTAGTGATCCGTGGAAAGCCAGACTGGATGTGGTTAAAGCGGCGATTGAAAGCAGTAATTAAATCGGCCGAACCATATTAACCACGCTTCTCCTGACCTATAATACGCCGGTCAGGAGAGGAGCGTGTTGTTTTGAATAAGTTTGATGTAATTGTGATTGGGGCGGGAGCAGCCGGATTATTCTGTGCGGCCGAAGCCGGAAAGCGCGGTCGTAGTGTGGCGGTGCTGGATCACGCAAAAAAAATCGGCCGTAAAATCCTCATGTCTGGCGGCGGCCGTTGCAACTTTACCAACATGTATGCCAGCCACGAAAACTACCTGTGTAACAATCCTCATTTTTGCAAATCCGCGCTAAGCCGCTATACCCAGTGGGATTTCATTTCGCTGGTAGCCGAATATGGTATCGCCTATCACGAGAAAACCCTGGGACAGCTATTTTGCGACGACTCCGCGGCCGATATCGTAAATTTATTGGTGAGTGAATGCCGGAAAGCCAATGTGGAGATTACCACCCGCTGTGAGATCCACGGTGTGAGCAAAACCGATGAGGGCTTTGCTTTAAGCACGTCCATGGGCGACTACGAGTGTGAGTCTCTGGTGGTTGCAACCGGCGGGCTGAGCCTGCCAAAACTCGGTGCCACCCCGTTTGGCTATAAACTGGCTGAGCAATTTGGGATCAAAGTATTACCTACACGAGCCGGTCTGGTGCCCTTTACCCTGCATGAAAAAGACAAGACGATCCTGGCCGAGCTAAGCGGTGTGGCGATCGACACTTATGCGACCTGCAACGATACCACGTTCAGAGAAAACACCTTATTTACGCACCGGGGCTTAAGCGGCCCGGCCATGCTGCAAATTTCAAGTTACTGGCAGCCCGGTGATACGCTGCATATCAATGCTGCGCCTACCTTCGATATCGCAGAAAGCCTGGCAGATGCGCAATTAAAGAATCCTGATTCTTTAATCACTACCTGGCTGGCAAAGCATTTTCCCAAGCGCGTTGCGGCGGCCTTTTGTGAGTTGAATGACTGGGATAATAAACCGTTAAAACAATTAAACAGCAAAGAAGCTGACTCCATCGCCGGCTTTTTTGAAGACTGGCAGATTCACCCAAATGGTACCGAGGGTTATCGAACTGCTGAAGTCACACTGGGCGGTGTAGACACCGACGAGCTGTCATCAAAGACCATGATGAGTAAGAAAGTAGAACAGTTATTCTTTATTGGCGAAGTGGTGGATGTCACCGGTTGGTTGGGCGGCTATAACTTCCAGTGGGCGTGGAGCAGCGGCTGGGCCGCGGCTCAGTATGTGTAGCTGGCAGTTTGTTGATAGACAACAGATAAAGTGAAACAGGCTGTTGAGGTGACCGGCTATCGCTAAGCCAACAACTGCGCCTTAAAGTGCTCACCAACCGTCCGGGTAAGATATTGTTGAATGCCAGCAGCAGCGCCAGGATCAGGAAGGTTAGCTGCCTGGGCTTTAAACCTGCCCATGCCTGCCAGAATACAATACCAGGAAGGCCGCAAGTACACGAGTTGTTGGTCTATGCTGTCCAGCGCTTCCTCAAACTGGCCCGGGCCGTCCCAGGCATTGACCAGTAAAGACAGGTTTTCCGGTACCCTGATATCATGGCGACAAGCCTGCCAGTAGGGGCTGTCGGTACGCGTGTTCAGATAGTAGTGAGCCACAATGTAATCACGGATACCGTCGAACATCCTGTTCATTTCGGTATTGTATTGACTGCGGCTAGTAGTCGTTACAGGTTCACCTAACCGGCTCGACAACTGGTAAATACCATATTGCACCAGCATCAGAGCAGTAGCCTCCAGCGGCTCGATGAAGCCCTGGGCTAAGCCAATAGCAACACAATTGTTGTGCCAGTGTTCCTGCAAGCGGCCAACGGGCATAGTCAGGTGGCGAGCGGAGGTTTCATCGCTAACATTCAGACGCTGCCTTAACTCTGCCTCAGCTTCCTCCGGCGAGCAAAACTGGCTGCTGTACACATAACCATTGCCTACCCGGCTGGTCAGTGGGATATTCCACATCCAGCCACAGGATAAGCCTTCTGAGCGGGTTTGTGGCGTGATGGCCTGTTGCGGCTGATTGTGCGGGGTGGGGATGGCCACGGCGCGGTCGTTGAATAAACAATCCTGATAGCTTTGCAAAGACTGCCCAAGCCCTTGTTTCATTAGCAATCCGCGAAAGCCCGAGCAATCGATAAACAGCGTGGCAGTAAGGGGGGCGCTGCAATCGGTTTCCAATTGGGTGATGTGGCCGTTAGTGCACTGCACCTTCAGTACATTGCCGGTAAGATGCGTCACGCCTTGACGCACAGCAAAGTTGCGTAAACAACAGGCGAGTTTGCTGGCATCAAAGTGATAAGCATAATCAATGTCGCCGCCCAGAGTAGTACTAACCGGTGAGACTGCCGCTTCTGCCATTGTGGCTGCAGAGAAAAACTGCTCGGGCCGAACAGCCGCGTTCTGGCCCCGTCGCAACTGGTTGCAGTTTGCAAAGAAGTGGTCGGCGGTGTCTAAATCCAGGGCACTGAAAAAAGGGTGAAAATAACGTTTAAAGCGCTCGCTGCTGGTCCAGTTGCTAAATTCAATTCCGGTTTTATAGGTTGCATCGCAGGCGGGCATCCAGTCGGACTCCTGCCAGCCCAGTTCGGCAAAAAACTGTTTTAAAAACGGAGTGGAACCTTCACCTACGCCCACCGTACCAATTTGTGCCGATTCGATAAGCGTAATGCGATAGCGCTTGCTCCACTTCGCCGCCAGATAGGCCGCACACATCCAGCCGGCGGTGCCGCCGCCAACGATAACGATTGATTCGGGCTGTTGAGTGCTATTGGTCATAGTGGCTACCGGCTGGTGGATTCGCGAACAATCAGTTCAGGCACAAAGATATCGGCGGGAACGGTTTGGTTCTCGGCTTTACGTTTACGGGCCTGCAAAGAACGAATTAACGAAGATGTAGCGCGCTGGGCAATTTGCGCCGTGGGCTGCGAAGCGGTGGTGAGTGGCGGAAACGTCTGAGTTGAAAAGGGGCTGTTCTCAAACCCGGCAATGGCCAGCGCTTCAGGTACATCTACGCCTTGCATACGGGCTCCGAACAGCGCACCCGCGGCTATTTCATCGTTACAGGCAAATAGCGCGGTGGGCGGCTCAGGCAATGCCAGCAGTTGCTGAATACTTTGTACACCGGTACCAAATGAATAGGTACCTTCAACCACCAGATCCGGGTCCGGGTGAATACCCCGATCGGCAAGCGCCTGATAAAACCCGCGTTCCCGTTCGGTGGTGGAATGGTGTTGTTTTTCACCCGCGATAAAGGCAATACGTTGGTGTCCCTGGTTGATCAGGTGCTCGGTGATTTGGCGGGCAGCCTGATAATCGTCTACCAGTACACAGGGCTTGTCATCAGGGGCTTTATCGCCTGAAAGTACCCGCACATACTGAATGCCTTTTTCGTCCATGGCCTGCAATACGTCGGGCATCTCTGACAAGGGGGGAGACAGGATCAGCCCGGCCAGTCGAGCACTGTTAACCATGTTAACCAACTCATCGATAATGTTAGCGTTGGTGGCGTCGCAGGGGTGGATTAGCAGCTCGTAACCATTGGCACGACACTCCTTAAGAATACCGTTCTGCATGGCCAGAATGTAATAGGCGTTGGGGTTGTCGTAGACGTAACCCAGCACATAGTTGTCTCGCCCGGCTAAATCACGGGCCGCTTTGTTGGGGCGGTAATCCAGGGCGTCGATAGCCTGCTGTACTTTAGCCAGCGTATCGGGTTTTACCGTGCCTTCGTTATTGATAACCCGGGAAACGGTTTTAATGGATACACCGGCGTATTCCGCAACACTTTTTATCGTGGCAGACATTATGCCTCCAGAATAATTTTTAAACAATTTTTTGCATATACTTATCAGTAGGTTACGTAATATTCATGCCGAATAGTAAATAAATATGTTTGCAAAGGTTAATTCCTTGTTGTAGCTTAACACTCAATGACAGCGTTGTCATTAACCAAATTCTGGCTAGTGAACGCGACTGTCATTTTATTTATGAGTAAAATGACAGCGTTGTCATTATGATGAGAACAAGGACTTGAGTGATGCATAAACACAGAATAACTAAACTAACTCGTGGGCTTCGTCTGGCACTTGCAGTAGGTGCTGTTGCGGTAACTTCAGCGCCGGCCGCTTTCGCACAAGAAGGTGCAGACAATACTGAAGTGATTGAAATCCGTGGTATTCGGGCAAGCCAGAAAGAAAACATAAACACCAAACGCTTTTCCGACAGTGTGGTGGATGCCATTACCGCAGAAGATATTGGCAAATTCCCCGACAAAAACGTGGCAGAGTCACTGTCACGTATCCCGGGTATTACGATTGACCGGGATTTTGGTGAAGGTCAGGGTGTGACCATTCGGGGTGTACAACCCGATCAAAACCTGACCTTACTGAATGGTCAGGCGGTGGGTACCGCACAATGGTTTGTATTGTCTGACGCTACACGTAACTTTAACTTTGAGATCCTGGCTTCAGAAATGGTCGCCGGTCTTGAGGTGTATAAATCATCACAAGCGGATTTAGATGAAGGCGCACTCGGTGGTACGGTCATTCTGCGCACCCGCAAACCGCTGGACCTCGATGCCAATACTTCGCAGGTGTCGATTGAAGGGCAGTACAGTGACAACGCAGAAACGACCGATCCGTCATTGTCTGGCTTATACAGCTGGAAAAATGACGAGGGAACGTTTGGTTTACTGGTTTCTGCCAGTTATCAACAACGAACCGTTCAGCGTGAAACCAATGAAGATTTTGGCTGGTTTGGCCCCAGCATTGCGCGTATTGACCCGCTTATTGAAGCACCGCAGGGTGCCAGTGAGCGCGGCGCTATTCCATGGGGAATGGGTTCAGCCTTGTTTAAGCAGGATCGTAAACGTAAAGGTTTCGATATTACCGGTCAGTGGCTGGTCACCGACGATCTGGACCTGTCTCTGCACTATATGTCGTCGGTAATGGAAGCGGATAACGTTAACTCCAACCTTATCGGTATTCCGTTCAGAGGCGTGGCCTTCTTAGGCACAGATACCAATCCGGGTACCGTAAGTAACGGTATTGTAGATTCACTGGCGGTAACCGGCGTACCAAACCGTCCGGGCTGGGCACGCCATATTGCTTACGACAATATCTACCGTGATGGCTCTGAGATGTCGACCGACGTGCTCGATTTGGAAGGTACCTACACCCTGGAAAATGGCGAACTGCACTTTCAGTTAGGCACCACCAGTGGTGAAGGCACCAACAACGACTTCTTCACCGAGTTCTGGGTAACCCCGGATGATGAACGCGCGTCTTTCGACTTCTATAATCCAGGCGGTACTAACCCTTACATCGATTTTGTGAGTGCGAGTCCCTGGTTGGCTAACCCCGGTGATGAAATGTGGTTAGGCGGAATTTTTGATCAGGAAAACAGCACCGAAGATAAAGAAGACTACCTGCAGTTTGACTACAGTCACTTTGTAGAGTGGGGCGCGATTAATGAAATTAAATCCGGTATGAAATTCCGCGACCGCAGCTTCTCCCAGCAGCGCTACCGAACCGATCTGGCTAATCTGGCCCCCACCGGTGAAGGCAGTCTGGGACCAGCGAGCGACTTCTGGAGCGGCGATATGGTTAATGTAAGTCATTCGCAAACCAATGGTGTGGCAGCGAGCTACTTTATGCCGGACAAAGACCTCATGTACTCGGCGTTATATAACGTTTCTGAGTGTAACGAAGGGAATGCCGGTGGACTGTGTCGTAACAGCAATGTGTTTTTGAAAGATGCCTCTTTCGACATTGAAGAAAGTATAACCGCCTTGTACACCATGGCAAAATTTGCCACCGACGATCTGCGCGGTAACATTGGCATACGTTATGTTGAAACTGATTCAACCTCGAATGGCTTTGATTTAAATTCCGGTCAGGACGTGGCTTACGACAGCGACTATAAAGAATGGCTGCCCAGTGCAAACATTGCTTATAACCTGTCTGAAGATGTTATCTTACGTTTTGCTGCCGCCCGTGTGATTACCCGTCCGGCGCCTTTCCAGCTGGCTCCGGCAGTCAACCTCACCCCGGAAACCAGCTCAGGCTCAGCGGGTAACCCGGCGCTGAATCCGTTAACAGCGAATCAGTTTGAAACGGGTGTGGAATGGTATTTCGACAGTGCATCACTGGCGTCAATTACCTTCTTCAGAAAGGATATCAGCGACTTTATCTTTACCAAAACCGTGGCTAAAGAAATTAACGGTCAGCAAATTAACCAGCTGAGTACGCCTGAAAACGGTGGCAAAACGGCGCTTGAAGGCTTTGAATTCCAGCTTCAGCACGCCTTTGAAAACGGCTTTGGCGGGTACTTTAACTACACCTACACTGACCTCGACGATGCGGAAATTGACGAAGCCGCACCGGTACTGGATGATGACGGTAATATCATTGGTGCTACGTTAACCAGCCGGACGGTGAGCTTCCCCAATACGTCGAAGAACTCGTTTAACGTGGGCGTTTATTATGAAACAGACCAGTACAGCGCGCGTCTGAACTACAATTATCGTTCGGAGTATTTCATTGCTCAGGCCGAAATTGGTACTCAGTATCGCGATGAGCAGGCGCAACTGGATGCGCAGTTCAGCTGGCAGTTTAATGACAACGTCACGTTTAAAGCGGAAGCCTTAAACCTGACCGATGAAATCTGGGAAAACTACTATGTACGGGAGTCGGATGGCGCTCGCTTAGGTGGTACCCAAAGTGCCAATGGTCGACGCCTGTTTGTTGGCGCGAGCATGAGCTTTTAAGCAACTACCGCTGGCCGGTTATTTGCCGGTCAGCGGCTGACACTGCCCAAAGAATTACTACTCTGTTTACTCTAATCCACCACGAAGATGTTCAATGATGATCAATACCCTAATTAAATATTGTCTGGCCTGGTCTTTTGCGAGTTTAAGTGCAAGCGCTGCGACCATCACCCAGCACGAGCTTAACCAGTTGGGCAGAACACTGGTCGTGCAATATCAGGTATTGGATAATATTGATCAGTCGGCTTGTCAGTCCGCCGGGATTGCCGGGCACTGTTTCAGCGCGCAAATCCGTTTGCAAACCCAGGCCGTGCCACTGACCAGGGGGACAGTGATTCATTTTAGTCACATTACGCCCATCGCAACGGCGCAAAGCGTGGCGGTTAGCATTAGCCATATTAATGGCGATCATCATCAAATGTCTCTTTCTCAGACCATCCCTGCTCACACCACTGAGGATATTCGCATAATGGCACCGGCCTGGCATGCGGCCCGGTCTGACATTATGCCAAATTACTATTTGGTTGCCGGGGCACTGGCCCCGGTGGTTATCGACAGTACCGTGCAACAGATAGAGCAAGGTACTGGCTTACCGGTGAACGCTCACACCGGTACCTGGACCAGACCAAATCAGTATCGCCGTAATGCCGAAGATTCACTGCCTCTTGAAATCAGCCGAGCGCAATTTGCCTCGTTACCAGAGCAGTGGGCGGCGTCCAGTGCTCATCGGGTGATACCGCAAGTGAAAACACGCCAGGATAGCTTGCAAAAAAGGGCGCTCGCGGGTATCAATCTGCCATCGAATGCGGCCCATCTGGCACCCTGGATACCACTCGTTGAGCAGTTAGGCTTACCGGTTGGTGAGCGTCTGGAAACCATTAAGGTTATTTTCGCGGCGCAGCAGTTTAGCAGTGCTGAGCAATATGAGTTGCGAGTCGATGAGCACATCATCACCCTGACTGCGGCTTCCGATACCGCGGCTGGCTATGGTCTGTTAACCCTGGCTCAATTGCGCGAACCGCAAAGCGGCCAGGTTGCCGTCACCACTATAACCGACGCCCCTCGATTTGCTTTTCGGGGCGTCCATTTTGACATTGCCCGCAGTTTTACCGGCTATGAGTCGATTACCATGCTGCTGGAGCAGATGGCGATATTAAAACTCAATAAACTCCATTTGCACGTCAGTGACGATGAAGGCTGGCGTCTGGAAATTCCCGGGCTACCGGAACTCACCAATGTAGGTGCTTATCGGTGTCATGATGAGTCGGAGCGTCGATGCCTGATGCCACAGCTGGGGTCTGGTCCGAGCCGGGATGCCGGGGTTAATGGCTATCTGAGTGTTGAGCAGTATCAATCTCTCCTGCAGTTGGCGGCACAATGGGGCATAGAAGTGATCCCGTCGCTGGATATGCCGGGCCATTCCAGAGCAGCAATTAAGTCTATGGAAGCCAGGCATGCCCGCCTGATGGCCGAGAACAAGCCCGAACAGGCCGAAATGTACCTGCTCACTGAATTTAGCGATACGTCGGTGTATTCCTCAATTCAGCACTATAACGACAACACCCTTAACCCGTGTTTACCGTCAACGTTTCGCTTTATTGATAAGCTGCTGGCGGAGCTTAAAGCGATGCATCAACAAGCGGGTGTGCCGCTTACTACCTATCATATTGGCGCCGACGAAACGGCCGGCGCCTGGACAAAATCAGCGGCTTGTCAGGATTCAGGCATTGCGCCCCACGATATTGCCAAAACCTTTATTCAGGAAATCATTAAGCTGGGTAACAGCAAGGGGCTGGTAATGGCCGGCTGGAGCGATGGCATGATGGAAGCTTTACCGGCACTGCCAGAGGCCAATGTATACGTTAACGTTTGGCAGACGCTGCCAGCCGGCGCTAGCAACACGATTAGCCAGTTAGTCGCGTCCAATATACCGGCGGTATTGTCACTGCCGGATGTGCTGTACTTTGATTTTCCGTATCAAAACGACCCTCTCGAACCGGGTTATTACTGGGGAGCTAAGTCAGTATCGTTAAAAAAAGTGTTCGGGTTTATGCCGCAGTATCCTGGCCAGCACTCGACGCTCTGGACTGACAGAATGGGGCATCCCTATGATGATGAACCGCGCCAGCAGGCTACTGAAGTTCTGGGTATGCAGGCGCAGCTCTGGACCGAGATTACCCGCGATCAGCGCAGTGTTGAATATATGCTTTTCCCCCGTTTACTGGCCTTTGCTGAGCGTGCCTGGCATCAGGCTGAGTGGGAAGGCAATGCCTCACAAGCGGATTATCTTACTGAGCTGAATCGCGACTTTACGGAATTTACCCAGGTGGTGGCGAAGCGCCATTACCCACGGCTGGTTAAGGCGGGTATTAATGTCCGGATCCCACCGCCGGGATACCAGATTAATGAACAACAGCAAATAGTACTGCGGGCTGCCATGCCGAATCTGAAGCTGGAATACAGCGCAGATGCCAGTACCTGGCACACTTACACCAGAGCTCTATCTAAAGATTCTATTCATTTTGTGCGCGCGCGCTTAATTAACAGCCCTCACACCAGCCGAATTATCGCAGTGGAACCCTAATCAGCATGCTGACGACAGACCCTAATAATTTTTATATCACTGCCCACAGGCGTAATTCAGTGAGTTGGTGGCGAGGCAACTATCGCAAGTTGAGAACAATTAGCTATGAAAAGTAACACGTATTTTATTGGTGTTGATGGAGGAGGGAGCCGTTGCCGGGTTCGTCTTGAAGATCAGCACGGCAAGGTATTGTCGACCGCCAGCAGCGGTCCGGCCAACATTATGCGCAACCCGGATGTAGCCGAAGCCTCTATTCGCCAGGCCGCAGAGCAGGCTATTAAGCAAACCGGGCTGTCTATTACTGCCGAACAGGTAGTGTTGTGCGCAGGATTGGCAGGCGCCAATATTGCTGGGGCCAGTCAGGCGTTTTTGAAGCGTGAACTGCCCTTTATGCGGGTTCATCTTGTGAGTGATTTACACGCCGCCTGTGCCGGCGCTCACCGAGGCAATGCCGGGGCAGTGATTGTGTGTGGGACCGGCTCATCGGCTACACGCTATGCCAACCATACGTTTACCGACTTCGGTGGTCATGGCTTCCCGATTGGCGACAAAGCCAGCGGTGCCTGGCTGGGATTACAGGCCATTCAGCATACTCTGCTTGGCTATGACCATCTGGCGCCCCGCGATGCGGTATTCGACGCAGTTTCTGCGCACTTCAACAGTGAGCAGGCCGAAGACATTGTTCAGCAGTGCAGTGGGTTTAATTCTAATGACTACGCGGCCATCGTGACCTCACTGATGCCCTTATATCAAAATGGTGACAGTGTCGTTGCAGGCTTTATTGAGCAAGGCCGTCATTATTTACAGTGTCTTGCCGAACAAGCCATTGGTAACAGCGAGTTCGAATTATGTTTAATTGGCGGGCTGACCGCCGTTTACCAACCGTTATTAAGTGATGCCATACAGCAGCGGATCCAGCCCTGCGCATACAGCCCCGAACAGGGCGCAATCTTATTGGCAAAACAAGCAGTAACATCCGGAGAGGGATAATGACCAACAGTATTATGGCGCACGAGGCCCGTCAGGCCGCCACAGTAATTGCCGATCAACTTAAACACAACAAGCCCGTGTGCGATGCGCTTGCCGAAACTTTACGCACTCTGCAGCCGAGTATGATCATGATGATAGCCCGTGGCTCTTCTGATCATGCCGGTGTGTTTGCTAAATATCTTTATGAAGTGGAGCTGGGTATTCCGGTGTGCGCCGCGGCGCCCTCGGTATCGGGGATTTTCAATAAACAGCTTAACCTGAACAATGCGCTGGTGATTGTGATTTCACAGTCAGGACGCAGTCCGGATATTCTGCATCAGGCCAGATTCGCTAAGCAGGGCGGTGCTTATACGGTGGCGTTGGTGAATGATGAGACGTCCCCTCTGGCCTCTATTTGTGATGCCGTGTTGCCAATACGTGCGGGCAAAGAGCAGGCGGTGGCTGCCACCAAGAGTTACCTGGCCAGTTTGTCGGCGTTATTGCAATTATGTGCCTTGTGGTCTGAGAATAAAGCCCTGGAAGCTTCTCTGTCTGACTTGCCCGCAGCAATGGAAATGGTCTGTAAGCAACCGCCGCAGCTTGAATTAGCGCACTTACAGGGCGTACAAAACTGCATAGTGTTAGGGCGAGCCTTTGGCTATGCAGTGTCCAGGGAGGTGGCGCTTAAACTTAAAGAAGTACTGGGGATCCACGCAGAATCCTTTAGCAGCGCCGAATTTATTCACGGGCCGGTCACCCTGGCTGAAAAGCCCTTGCTGATTATCGATTTGGATATTCCGGATGAGTCTCAGCCCTACCATCACACCATGTCGGATAACGTGCGCCAGCGCGGCGCTAACATGGTGAAGTTGGATTGTGCAGACACGACCTTGCATAAAAGAGTGTTACCCTTATTGCTGATGCAGCGTTTTTACCTGGATATCGAACAGGTGGCGATGGAAATGGGTCTTAACCCGGATACGCCGCCGGGGCTTAATAAAGTAACGGAAACTGTATAAATGAAAATGTGTGTACAACAGGTTATCACCCCAGCCGGCGTGCTTAATAATACCTGCATAACTGTTGAAGATGGCATTGTCGTGGCTATTGAGCCGGCCGGCGATGAACCGGTAAAAGCGGGGACATTACTGCCCGGTTACTTTGATACCCAGGTAAATGGCGGCGGCGGGGTTTTATTTAACCAGCAACCCAATGCCGCAAGTCTGGATAAACTGGCGCGGGCTCACCTGTGTTTCGGTACCACCTCAATGTTACCCACGTTAATCACCGATGGTGAGCCGGCTATGGCAAGAGCCGCAGATGCTATTGCCGAAGTGATAGCCGACGACCACCCCACTATCGTAGGTGTGCACTTTGAAGGGCCGTTTCTGAACGTGGCCAAAAAAGGCGTTCACGAAGCGGGCTTTATTCGCCATCCCAAAGACAGTGAACTGGCCATTTTATCCCGCCAGGATCTGGGGCGGGTGTTGGTGACCGTGGCACCGGATAATGTGGACGTTGGATTTATTCGCGAACTGGTGGCCGCCGGTGTGGTAGTGGCGTTGGGGCACAGCAATGCTACCTACGAACAAGCCATGGCAGCCCTGCAAGCCGGTGCCAGCGGATTTACCCATTTGTACAATGCCATGTCAGCCTTACAATCCCGCGCGCCGGGTATGGTGGGTGCTGCACTAAATCACAGCGATGCCTATTGTGGCCTGATTGTCGATCATCACCATGTGCATCCGCAAAGTGCTGCGCTGGCGATAAAAACCAAAACGGCACAGCGCATTATGCTGGTTACCGATGCTATGGCCCATGTGGGCACAGACATCACTGAACTGGCCTTTTTTAACACCGTTATCGAACGCCATGGTGACAAACTGATTACGCCGGAGGGAACACTGGCCGGTTCTTGCCTCGATATGCATACAGCAGTGCAAAACTGTTACCGTGACCTGGGCTTTACGCTACCAGAGGTCAGTACCATGGCCAGTCAGACGCCGGCCCGGTTTATGGGTAAGGAACAACACCTTGGCAGCATTGCCGTAGGCCAGACTGCCAATTTATTATTGCTGGACGATGCGCTGAATATTGAAAGCATTTGGCTGCGCGGTAAGCCCGTCGAAAACGGAGAGATAACCCTATGAATACGCAATCTGTCGCCCAACCGGGTGCCCGCAGTTTAATGCCGGTGCTAACCATTGGTTTGTTATTTTTTATCTTTGGTTTTGTCACCTGGCTTAACGGCGCCCTGATCCCTTTTTTGCAAATGGTGTGCGAGCTCAGTGAAATGGAAGCGCTGTTTATCGCCTTCTGTTTTTACGTGGCCTACGTGGTGATGGCCCTGCCAATGGCCAAAATCCTCGAGCATACCGGCTATAAAAAAGGCATGTCGCTGGGGCTGGCAATGATTGCCGGCGGCTGCCTGCTGTTTGTGCCGGCCGCGTTGAGCAAAACTTTTATCATCTTCTTACTTGCTCAGTTTGTGGTGGGCTCCGGGCTAACCATTCTGCAAACTGCTTCTAATCCGTTTATTGTGCACCTTGGTTCGCCAGACAGCGCCGCGGCGCGCATTGCATTTATGGGTTTGTTGAATAAATTTGCCGGCGTATTAGCACCGCTGATTTTTACTGCGCTGGTGTTGGGTGATTTCGGCCACGTTAACCAGGTATCTCTGGCACAGATGAGCGAAACCGAACGCAATATCCAGCTCAACGAGATGTCTTTTAAGCTTATTCAGCCATACATCGGTATGGCGATTGCGCTGGGACTGTTAGCGCTGGGTTTAATGAAAGTTAACCTACCGGATATTCGCTTTGAGGATGAAAATACCGCTACCGAAGTTTCCGGTTCGGTGATGCAGTTTCCGCACCTGGTGCTTGGCGCGGTAGCCCTGTTTTGTTACGTGGGAGTGGAAGTTATTGCCGGCGACACCATTGGCCTGTACGGCTCTTCACTGGGTGTTGCCAATGCTACCTCACTCACCTCGTTTACCATGACCGCCATGGTGGTGGGCTATCTGCTTGGCTTGGTGTGTATTCCCCGGGTTATTTCACAGGCTGCTGCATTAAAGGCATCCGCCGGATTAGGTCTGGTACTGACGGTGGCGATTTTGCTGGGCTCAGACGATTCAACATTGCTGTCTTCCCTGCTCTGGGGCTGGTTGGGCTTGCCCGAAGTACCAGATACCATTGCCATGATTGCGCTGTTAGGGTTAGCCAATGCAATGGTCTGGCCGACTATCTGGCCGCTGGCATTAGCCGGGTTGGGTAAGTTTACCCCGCAAGGTTCGGCCATTCTGATTATGGGTATTGCTGGTGGAGCCATTTTACCGCTGGCCTATGGCGGCCTTGCCGATGTGCTCTCTTCACAGCTGGCCTATGCCATTATGATCCCGTGCTACTTGTTTATTGGCTACTACGCCACCTTTGGTCATAAAAAAGCAAGCTGGTAATAGATGTTCGCAGCGTGAACGCTGCGTGTGAGTGAAGTGTGTGACCTCTTGCCCCGCTAGCGGGGCTTTTTTGTTGCTATCAGCCGTCTGCCATCCCACTGGCATAGGATACAACCTGATTGCGCCCGGCGTTTTTGGCTTTATACAGCGCTTTATCGGCCCGACTTACCAGCCCGTCATCAGAAATGCTGGCGCTGATGGTTGCCACACCAATGCTGCAGGTAATAGTAATGTTATTGGTGAGCGTTATTGCTTCTACGGCAAGACGGATCCGATCGGCCAGCTCATGTGCTTGTTCGCCCGGTGTTTCCGGCAATATGACTAAAAATTCCTCACCCCCGTAGCGACCTACCGAGTCGGGCTGTCTGACATTGCTGGCAATACACATGGCAAGTTCATGCAATACCGTATCGCCGGTTTGGTGGCCATGGTTATCGTTAATGTCTTTAAAGTGGTCCACATCTATCATCAGAATGGAAAACGCGCGATGGTAACGCTGATACTCCAGGTAGCAACGACTAAGCCGGTCCATAATGGCAAAGCGACTGGCTACGCCTGTTACGGTATCGGTATTGGCCTGGCGCTCGAGCTCAAGCGTGCGTTGTTTGACTTTCTCCTCCAAGGATTTGTTGGACTCTTCCAGTTCAGTTCTGAGGGCTTCCAGCTCGGCATTGCGCTGGCTGAGCATATCAATACTGGGGATGTTGATAAGGGTGGGCATCAGGCGCCATAAACAAACCGCGGTAACAATAGAGATAACGCCGGTAGAGAACTTGATAATGCCTTCAATAAAATAATAGCCATGCCATATATTGATCAGTCCCACCAGGTGCGAAGCACCACAAAAGGCAATAAAACCGCCAAATAACATGGCGATGCCATTAAAGTTCAGATCTTTACGTTTGCGTAAAAAATAAAAAATACCGAAGGGGATCAGCGAGTAGGCCATGACCGTTAGCAGGTCTCCGCCGAGGTGCAAAAATAATAAGTCCCAACGCCACAACAGGCAGTGCCCGTGTGGCATCAGGCTTCCATCAATTATTCTATCCAGCATACCGCCTCCGCTTAATCAGCATCAATGCCGTTGGTCTGTGAACCCTAAGGCGAGATTTTTAACTATAGTCACTCCATTGAGCTTAATGCTAAATAGCCATATCAGCCAAAATAAAGCGTATTATTTTAGTTGCTCAGGAAAACAGCGCGGCCACTTCATTCCAGCGTGCCTCGCTTTCTGCCACCAGTAACTTACCTGTGTTCTGCGGTGCATATTGAGAACCATCGAGCATGCGTGCAACAGCTCCGGCTTCCTGACTGATCAATAGCCCTGCCCCATGATCCCAGAGGTTTAGCGTACCCTGAAAGATAACAAAGGCCGTGGCGCCGGTGTTTAGCAGGCGATACTCCGCTGCGGCACAGCGATAGTCCATTACCCGGCCCATTTGCATTACGGCCTGAATGGCTCGCGGCCGGTCTTCACCCTTAGACACCCCAAATGAAAAACAGCCCATGGTCTCACTAAGTGGCAGCGAAGACTGATGGCCAGCTTTCAGGGGGCGGTCCTGCCCGTCTACCCGATCAAAAGCCCCCTGGCCTTTAATGGCCCACATATAATCGCCGCTGATAGGTTCAAAAATGATCCCGGCTACCACTTCGCCATGACTGGCGACACTCAGCATAACGCCAAAATTAACCGAGCCATTGGCGTAGTGCCAGGTGCCATCAATGGGGTCTAATACAAAGCTTAGGGCTGCTTTGCTGAATTGAGACAAAGCTGCTGGATCCTGGTAAACACTCTCTTCGCCAATGAGCAAGGCATCCGGATACAGTGCGCGGAGTTTATCCAGAATAAAGGTTTCGGCTGCCTGGTCTGCAATCGTTACCAGGTCGTGATGATTTTGCTTCTCTTCAACCTGATCACTGCCCAGTTTTCTGAACCTCGGCATGATTTCGGTATCTGAAGCCTGGCGGCATATAGCGGCTAATTGGTGCAGTTGTTCGCTGTTCAACATTGTGGCCCCGTTGATGTTGGTTAGTCTGTCTATACTGACATCATTGAGGGGATGTACCAGTGATCTTTTCATGAACGTTTCGTGGTGATCCGCTATCAGCTTACAACGGCTAACATAAAGCTGAATGAGATGATGATTAAAATAACCCACAGACTGATCTACAATGCCTGACCGGTTATCGGTGCCGTCATTGCGGTTCACTTTTTTCAGTAGAGTGCTAATGCTTAATAAATTGTTGTTATTGCCCGTAAAGGGCCTGGTTATTATTTTGCCCTTCGCCATTACTATTTACTTTTTGGTATGGCTGGTTAGTTCTACCGAGGCTTTGTTGTCGCCGCTTATTCCTGTGCAGTATTACTTCCCCGGATTGGGTGTAGTGACCGTCATTCTGGCATTAACGGCCATTGGTATTTTGATTAATGCTTATTTGTTTAACTGGGTAATTTTACTCGGTGAGCGTCTTTTTGCTCGCGTACCAGTGGTTAAAACCCTGTTTGGTGCGGTGCAGGATGCGGTAGAACTGTTTGAGGTTAAAAAAGAAAAGGAAGCCAAAAAAGCGGTTGCCGTTGAACTGGATAATGGCATTAAACTGGTGGGTTTTATGACCAGTGAAAAAGTGGCGAATAAACTCTTTCCCGGTGAAGATAAAGTGGCTGTGTATCTGCCGTTAAGCTACCAGATAGGGGGTTATACCATTTACCTTGAACGAGACCGGATAACACCGCTGGATATTGATGTTGAAACGGCCATGCGGATAGCGGTGACTGGCGGTAACTCGATTGAGAAAGACGCTAAATAGGCTGTAGCTAAGTGTCTGTCCAACCTGGATATCGGAGCGTTTACTTATGAAGAAAACTATCAAAAAGCTCGATAATAACGTGGTTAAAGCGCTCACTCTGGTCTGCGAAACTGCCAAGGACTGGCAGATTGGTTTTGTGTGGCTCACTCATACTGCCCGCTATGAGCAGTTTCCGGGCAGCCTGATGGTGACCTGCGTATTTGAACATGATGAAGACGTACGCAAGCTCACTATTGAGGAAAACGATAAAAAGCTTCGCCAGTTGATTCAGCAGCATCTGTTGAAAGTAGGGATTAAGGTAAAGGATATCCGCCGACATGTGTGTTTCGACAGTGAGGAGAGCTGTGAGCGTGAGCACAATGGTGACTGGCAGAAAAGGTTAGTTCACTGCTAAAGGGATTTATGAGCAATTTGTCGGGGAAGCTATTTTAGCTTGATACATCTGCTTTTTATGTGGTTCTGTTGTGGCGAATTGTTGGTCGACAAAAAGTTTAGGGAAAGCGTAGGCTCGTCATGGACGACGAGCCAGGGCAGGCGGGCAGGACGCCCGCTCTGCCTCGTTAGGTTTCCCCTTTTTGTCTACCAACATGCTGTTTCGCCACATAGAACTGAGCGGGGTCCAGGGGGGGCCTCACTGCCACCCCTGGGTGCTGTCGGCACCCCGACAAAAAGCGGAGATTTCAATCACCATTAATTTCGCCACAACAGAACCACAAAAAAGCAGGAAGTTTTAATCTTCAAAAGTAAAGGCAGTGCCCTTCGGCATCCGACAAAAAGCGGAGATTTCAATCACCATTAATTTCGCCACAACAGAACCACAAAAAAGCAGGAAGTTTTAACCTTACAAAAGTAAAGGCAGTGCCCCTCGGCATCCGACAAAAAGCGGAGACTTCAATCACCATTAATTTCGCCACAACAGAACCACAAAAAAAGCAGGAAGTTTTAACCTTCAAAAGTAAAGACAGTACCCATCGGCAGTAAAAAGCGTTTTAAAACATCATAAAATTTCACCATTACTGTCACACCTTATCCGGTTGCCGTTTCTAGGTAATACATCACTTGTGTTAATTACTTAAAAGGAAACTACTATGAACAACGCAACCCAGAGCAAACCTACTTTTTTCAAAAAATACGCACCGGCTTTCGTTGCAGGCAGCAGCGCATTTGTTGCAGTGATGGCGGGTAATCCAGCCTTTGCGCAAAGCTTAAAGTTAATAATTTTCGGTTGATGGCAAAAGGCCTGTTACCTGTTCAGTAACCGGCAGGTGCCAGCGCCAACTTTTATCCCCCAATATTACCCGTCTCGCTTCTTAAATATGCCGAGTTATCACCACATCCGCCACGAAATAGCGTAACCTATAGGCCCTCTTATTTTGTTTAGAAAGTAGCTTGTGGCCTGGATCTTTTTCACCCTGATGGCGGTGTTCTTTCAAACCTTTCGCAATGCCATCCAAAGTAAACTCAGCAGCACCGTGCCCACGGCCGGGGTCACCCTGTCGCGTTTTCTGTTTGCCCCGCCAATAGTTGCTGTTTATGTGTATCTGGTTTCCGCTCAGGAGGGGGACGGTGTCCCACAGTTCACGACTCAGTTTTGGGTGTATATCGTACTTGGTGCCTTATTGCAGATTGCTGCGACCTCGTTAATGGTTGTGTTATTTAAGCAGAAAAATTTTGCAGTGGGGGCCGGACTGGCAAAAAGTGAAGCACTGGTGGCCGGCGTTGTTGGCATGTTGTTCTTTGGCAGCGAACTAACCTTGTTGGGCTGGCTGGGCATTCTGGTTGGGGCTGTCGCGGTGTTTGTTTTGAGTGGCTGGCGGCGCGGCGGTGACTTATCGGCAAGAACCGTGGCCATTGGACTGGCCTGTGGGACCTGTTTTGCTTTGACCTCCTTGTATGCCCGGGAGGCCAGTCATGCACTGGGGCTGCCATTTGTGCAGGCTGCCGGTTGGGTGTTGTTCTGGGTACTGTCGCTGCAAACCGTCTTGCTTTGTGCATTTATCAGCGCCAGACAGCCGGATACTTTTAAACTGCTGGCAGCCCGTCCGGGGCTGGTGATCGCTGCCAGTGTAACCAGTTGCCTGGGCTCAATTGGCTGGTTTACGGCCATGGCTATGCAGCACGTTGCCTATGTGAAAACACTTGGGCAGCTTGAGGTCCTTACTACCATGCTAATCACTGTCTTGTGGTTTAAACAACCGGTCCGCCGTCATGAATTTGTCGGCTTAATTCTGATTGGTCTGGCGGCAATACTGGTTATGTGGACCTGATCTCGCATTCTTGGCCATGGCGCGCTAGGCTATTGTTATGGTGAGTAATAAAGGAAGACTCTTGCTCGATTATACCGACCCGGTGCTGCGGGAAGCATTGGCTGACTTAAAGCCGTTACTCAGTGAGGGAACGTCGGAATATCAGCTAATTAAGCAATTACAGCAGCCGCCCTGGCTGTTATTTGAAGGCGTTGAGCTAAGCGATCCGCTGGCCATGTTTCGTTGCCATTTTGTGCTGTTTAATGCGCTTTATTCGTTAAGTGACGAATGGCGAAAGCAGGGACTGGGCGAACTGGACATTCATACGCTTAATATCAAGCTGAAACCGGCTACCACCTTTGATGCAGCCTTAACCGGGCATGACGGCCTTAAAGCCTATTATCTTAACTGGGATAACTTTACCGACACCAGCGGAGCCGATGTGGAGGCGTTATTGGATGGCTTTTGGCAGCGCATGGCCGGGCGAGAGCTGTCGGACACTGAGGTGGTCAGGGCTAAAATCACACTTGAACTGAACAGCGAGGGTGAGGTGACGGTTGCTGAGCTGAAAAAGCAGTATCGTAAACTGCTTCAGCAGCATCATCCCGATAAAGGTGGCAGTACTGAAAAAACGCAGGACATTAGCCAGGCTTATCGGGTCTTAAGTCGTCACCTTAGTTAACTCACGAGTTGAGTGTATTGCTCAGCATCTTCCCGCTTGTCGATTTTATGCTGATCTTCGGAGCGGCCTTCCCGCCAGTAACTGGTAACATACACCTGCGTGCGGGGGACATTAAATTCCACATCCAGTGTACTGCGTATGGCGCGCATCGAGGAAAACTCGCAAGCTGCCCAGACCGCTGGCTCACCGTCAAGCCATTGGATATCCAGCAGACTTTTGGCAAGCCCCGCACTACCTGCCTGTACTAACCAGACAATCTCGATGCCTTCGGGAGCCTGCAGAGGCTGTTTATCGGCTTCGCTAACGATACTGATAATAGCGTAGCCACGAGTTTGTTCAGGCAGTGCTTCTAATTGTGCACTGATAGCTGGCATGGCCGTCATGTCGCCAAGCAGAATCACCCAGTCGTATTCAACGGCGAGCCCTTTGGACGTGCCGGGCCCTGCTACTACAATGGTGTCACCGGGCTTTGCCGATTGCGCCCAGTGAGAAGCGGGTCCGGCTTCAACGCCTTCACCGTGAAGCATAAAATCAACGGTCAGCGTATTGGAAGCGCTGTTCAGGCTGCGCACAGTGTATGTACGCATCAGTATTTTCTGGCCTTCTTCCGGTATGGTGGGCTGTGGTTCACCAAACTGGTTGAATAACAATTTGATGTAGCTGCCTGGCGGTGCATCCGGAAACGCACTTAAGTCGTCACCAGTAAGCACCAGCCGTTGTAAATTGGGCGTCAGGCGCTCTGTACTTAGCACCTGTAATTGGTAGTATTGCCGTTTTTTCATAGACACTCCTTATGATGGTCGGAAACCTTTCCTAATCGTCCGTGTAAAAAGGAGAGGGGGGCACAACACAAACCGCAAAAGCGGGTGTGTTCAGACAATTTAATCATACCTTTTTGCGACGCTGCCCGGCACTCATCGGACGCAGCGGTCAGGTTATCTGTCGATAATTATAAATGAGAATCATTTGCAATTAAAATTATCTAATCGAACGGGTCAATTCATAAAATAGAATGGCGGAAAGCGATTTACAGATGCCGGTAGCGAGCAAATAGTTGCTCCATCGCTTCGCGCCGTTGCTGAGGTTCGTCGTCCATCACGCCGTACAGGCGTATGCCATTATCGACCCGCTGCACGCCCATGGCGTAGCAATGACCGCCGGTACGTGGCAGCCATAATCGCTCATCACACATGACGTCTTTAATAATTGTGTTTTGTTGATCTACCGTCAGGCCGGTTAGTGAATAATGCAGGATCCAATCCTGCAAATCACAGGCGAAGTGAATGTTGTCGTTCAGTTTTGCGGCCAGTGCTGTTAGCCTGTTAGGCAGTTCTGCAGGGACCTGCGGCGCGTGGTTTTCCAGGGTGTCAGTCACCAACGGGCAGGACACTTCCACATCGGTTTTGCGTTCCATTATTCGGATCACCGGCTTTTTCAGCGGCCGGGCTGCGGTTATTACCGGGGTTAATGTCAGTGCCTGAGAGAGCGCCACGACCTTGCGGTTTAACGGCTGCTGGCCATGATACCAGGCGAGCAGGGCATTGATGGTTTCAGGATACTTCGACTCAAAAAAGATATGCTGTTTGGGCACAATGTGCAGATGCCGTATTTCGTCGATTAGCACCTGTTGTGCTGCCATTAACTGGCCTGGCCGGCCGATCAGGCGCAAGGCAAACTTCTTCACGTGATTGGCGGAGTCTTCCACGAAAACGCGCATATTGAAGGGTTTCATGGCGTCGCTTAAACGGGTCTGGGCCGACAGTAAACCATCGATATAACACTCAGGCAGCCACCAGCTAAAAATATAATCATCCTGCAGAGTATCACTGAAAAAGCGATGCTCTTTGGCAACGTAGGCTTTGTCGGTGCTATTACTCTTAGCGGTGCACAGTAGCGGCAGTTCGTCGGCTTCCACGCCGGCCAGCAGCAATGTGATGAGCTCAGGTTGGTAATACTGCGATTTATAGGCGGCCACGTCTTCTGCGCTGATTTCAGCCAACGTATCACAATAGCCACCCCAGTGGTGGTAGCAATCCGGTGCACGGTCGCCCCGCCAGATACTCATTTGCGTCTGGTAGTCAGAGGTAGCTTCATACATGGCTAACTCACGGGCAATGACCCCGTCACGCTCGCGCTTTATGTCGTCGGCACAATAGTCGATTTGCTGTAAGCCAGCATAGAGGTAGCCGACAATTTTGAGCAATACCGACTTACTCGGTGATACCGCATAAAAATAACTGTAACCGTTGTGGCTTGAGGCATTAATTTTTACTGGTAACACGCTGTTGGCGGCAAACAGGGCGTGACGCTGCTGGTAGCGATCAGAATAGCGGAACACCAGATGCTCAACCAGGTGAGCTATGCCGGAACTGTCTACAGCAGGGGTGGGCACTACAAAAGCGGCGCCGTATTCCTGCGCAGGTTGCTTGAAACTGACAACGTTGAGGCCGTTACTCAGGCGCGTCTGATTACCCATGGCTGACTCAGATTTCCGTTACTGGGATCTTTACTTTGGGGTCACGATACACTAATTCCCGCTCAGGCGTTTGAGATTTTGCTGCGGCTTCGGCCATTAAATGGTGCTGTGGTGACTTGGAACAGACCGGGTCGGTCTTGTACATATCGCCGGTTAACATATAGGCCTGACAGCGGCAGCCGCCAAAGTCGAGGTCTTTTTCGTCGCAGGTTTTACACGGTCCCTGCATCCAGTCGGTGCCTCTGAAATGGTTAAATGAAAAATCATCAAACCAAATATCCCGCACTGACTTTTCTTTTACGTTTGGAAAAGTGAGTGGCAGAATTTTTGCGCTATGACAAGGCAGAGCGCTGCCATCGGGCGCTACGGTTAAGAAGGTAGTCCCCCAGCCGTTCATGCAGGCCTTGGGACGGTCTTCATAGTAGTCTGGCGTGACAAAAATAAAGTGAGGGCCTTTGCCTTGCTGTTGGTCACGAAACGCATTGACCTTCGCTTCGGCTTCAATAAGCTGCGCGTGGCTGGGCAACAGATGATCACGGTTCAGGTAAGCCCAGCCGTAATATTGCACCGTTGCCAGCTCCACATAGTCACCTTCCAGTTCACAACACAGTGCCATCACTTCTTCAATCTGATGGATATTCTGTGCGGTCAGGCAAAAGTTAAGCACCATGGGGTACTCGTATTGCTTCACTAGTTTTGCCACTTTAAGTTTTTGCTCAAAGGAATGGCGCTTGTTGCCAATTAAATCATTGGCGTCGGCATTGGCGGCCTGAAAGCTTAACTGGATGTGATCAAGACCAGCTTCGCGTAATGCGGCAATACGCTTTTCGGTTAGGCCTATACCGGAGGTAATCAGATTGGTGTAATACCCTAATCCGCTGGCGTGCGCCACCAACTGCTCCAGGTCTTTACGTAACAGGGGTTCACCGCCTGAAAAACCGAGCTGTACAGCACCCATTTCACGGGCGTCGCTGAGCACATTTAACCAGGTGTCGGTGTCACATTCCTGTTCCCTTGAACCAAGGTTCACCGGGTTGGAACAATACGGGCAGTGCAACGGACACTCATAGGTCAGCTCGGCCAGTAACCATAACGGCGGACCGGGCCGGGGTGGATTGGCTTGGCCATTCTCAGACATAGTTTATCCAACGCTTTTGTTCGGCGTGTTCAAAAAAAGCAAAGACATCCTCTTCAATGCCTTCAGCATCGGGGAAGTCTGCCTCCAGCGCCGCAACAATACCGGCAACTGTTTTATTCCCATCTACCTGCAACAGGATAGCAGATGCGCTGTCATTGAGTTTTATCATGCCTTCCGGAAACAGCAGTACATAGCAATCCTGCGCCTTTTCAAACTGAAACTTAAACAGGCGGTTTAGCTTGGGCACCTTGGTGGCTAGTTCACTCACTTACATTAACCCCTTATGGCAAATACGCTGGTCGGCCACGCCGTGAAACGGACGGCGATCGAATTCATAGGCCAGACTAATGGCATCGGCCAGTGACCACAAGACGTCGAGTTTAAATTGCAGAATATTCAGGGCTTTTTCCTGCAGTTTTCGGGTCGTAAAGTGATCCAGGGTAATTTGTAATCCGTGCTCAACATCACGTCGGGCCTGGCTTAAACGCATTTGAAAGTATTTGAAGCCGTCTGCATCTATCCACGGATAGTGCGCTGGCCAGGTGTCGAGCCGGCTCTGATGGATTTCCGGGGCAAACATTTCAGTCAGTGAAGAGCAGGCGGCTTCTTCCCAGGTCGCACGGCGGGCAAAATTAACATAAGCCCCTACTGCAAACTTAACACCAGGCAACAGGAGCTTCTCATCAAGAATATCCTGGCGGTCGAGGCCCACAGCTTCGCCTAAGCGTAGCCAGGCTTCGATGCCACCTAAGCGCGGATCGCCTTCTTCGCCATCGTGATCCAGAATGCGTTGGATCCATTTACGGCGGGTCTGCATGTCGGGGCAGTTAGCCAGGATAGCGGCATCTTTAACCGGAATACACTGCTGATAAAAGAAACGATTGGCTACCCAGCCCTGAATTTGCTCCTTTGTACATTTACCCTGATTCATGGCCTGATGAAAGGGGTGATGTATATGATAATACTGGCCTTTGTCGCGTAGCTTTTGTTCGAATTCTTCTCTGCTCCAGGGGCGCTGTTCGCTCATGGGATACCTCTTTTATAGGGTGATTTGCATACCGTCGTATGCCAGTTCGATATCGTTGTCCGTTAAATACTGATGCGCCTCGGAATCTTCGTTCAGTACCGGATTGGTATTATTGATATGAATCAGCACTTTGCGATCGATGTTAAAACGATTAAGCAGGCTGACTGTACCGTCAGGCCCATTTACCGGCATGTGGCCCATCTGACTGCCCAACCGATTGCTAAAGCCTTTCTGAATCATTTCATCGTCGAGCCACAAGGTGCCATCGAACAGCACGCAGGACGCCTGATCGAGCATAGACTCTACCAGCGGACTGGCTTGTACACAGCCCGGCGCATAAAACAAACTCTTGCCACTGGCTGTATCAGTGATTTGCAGACCAATATTGTTACCCGGCACCACTTTATCCCGGTAACTCGAGTAAGGCGGCGCATTGGATTCCAGCACTACCGGGTTAAACACCAGCCCTTCTGCACCCTGTGGGGTAAAAGAGGCTTCATAGTCGGTATCAATACCATGGCGCTGCAGACCGCCGTGCCAGTGTTTGAGCATAGTGAACAATGGGAAGGCGGTGGTTAAATCTTCGTGTACTACATCGGTACAATACACTGGTAACGGTAGCCCTTCACGCAGTGTCAGCAGGCCGGTGGTATGGTCTATCTGGCTGTCGGTTAAAATAATTGAACGAATGCTGGTACCGCGTTGCTGGTCTTTATTTGCTGGCCAGAGCTCGGGTGTATGATTAATTTGTTGGCGTAAATCCGGCGAGGCGTTAATTAACACCCAGTCAGCGCCGTTGGCGCTAACGGCAATACTTGATTGCGTGCGGGGAGTGGCTTTAATTGAGCCATCGCGAACGCCCCGGCAGTTATCACAGTGGCAATTCCACTGCGGAAAACCACCACCGGCACCCGCACCTAGGATCAGAATCTTCATATAATGAGCCCTGATTGGTTACCTCACCGACAAACGGCTGCGGTAATAGTTGAATAAAAAAGCGTTACCAATAAAAAAGGCTGCACCACCATTAAGCGAAAGCGCAACCTTTTATAGGTCTTGTCGAGATGACGTTTCCGGAAAACTCGTTCCGGGCATGAAGCTATTATCTGTTGCTGATGTACAGAGTAACTTCAAAGCCTAAACGCATTTCAGTGTATTGAGGTTTAGTCCACATAACGGGCTCCTTATTAACTTCGTTTTAACACTTCTGTGATTGTAGGACTCGCCTCATGAAAAAAAAATCCTACTTTGGAACTACTTTTTATTATCCCTTTAGGGTAAAAATCCACAAGCATCCGTATTTATAGACCACTGTGGCGCACTTAAGTTGCTATAATTTCGTAAAAATTGTAACAACAGGGGCAGCGGCCTGCCGGTAGCACTGTTGCCGGTGCCATACTGAAAGCTGGTCCCGGCGATGTCGAGATGCGCCCAGGGGGTATTGCCGGCAAAGCGGGCTAAATAGCACCCGGCGGTAATCATTCCGGGGGAATTGCTGCCCGCATTTCGCATGTCGGCAAAAGGCGAGTCCAGTGCATCCTGGTAATCTGACCACACCGGCATAGTCCAGGCCCGATCGCCGCTTTCATCGCCGGCTTGTTGCAGTGCCTGGTTCAATTGCGGCGAATTGCCCATTAAGCCACTGGCATGACTACCGAGACTCACAATCTGAGCGCCGGTAAGGGTGGCCACGTCAATAATCAGAGCAGGTTGATGCTGGTTGGCATAGGTAATGGCATCACACAAAACCAGTCGGCCTTCGGCATCGGTACTGATAATTTCAACGGTTTGTCCGGACATCGTGGTAAGAATATCACCCGGCCGAAAGGCATCACCATCGGGCATGTTTTCGGCGGTCGCAATAACCCCGGTAACATTAATCGGTAGCCCTAGTTCGGCAACGGCAGCCATTAAACCAATTACCGATGCGCCCCCGCACATGTCGTAGATCATGTTTTGCATACCCGGCGGCTTCTTTAGGGTTATGCCGCCGCTATCAAAGGTAATGCCTTTACCAATGACCCAGATGGCGGGCACTTCAGGTTCGCTGCCAACGTAACGGATCACCGGCATACAACTTGGCTCGGCGGATCCTCTGCCAACCGCCAGATAGGCGCCCATGCCCAGCGCACCCAGTTGTGCTTCGTCCAGTACATCTGCAGACACCGTCGCATACCGATCGGCCAGGGCCATGGCACACTCGGCAAAGTAGGTCGGTGTACACAGATTTCCCGGCATATTGGCCAGATCGCGGGTATGGCATTTGCCGTTGTGTAGTGCCCGGGCATAGCGCAGTGAGTCGTTCAGTTTATCATCGCTGACCAGCAGCTCCACCGCTATTTCTTGGCGTGGCGATGAGTCAGTTTTGTACCCTGAAAACTGGTAGGAAGCATGAAAGAGTGCGTGTATCAGCCGGTCAGCACCTTGTAACCAGGCTGGGAGAAGAATCGCGGCTTTCGTTTGGTTCAGTTGTGCTAGCGTATTGGTGATCACGTTACTGATGCGGTTGGCACAAGCGGTGTCGATATCACTGTTAGTGTTCACTAACAAAATGCGTGAGGCTTTATATTCTGGAGAATTTATACACAGTAAGTGTTTACTTTCTGAATGCCAGTCACCCATGGTCTTATAATGTTCTATTAGGGCGGCAAGGTTACCCGGGTAAGGGTGTGAGGCAAAGCCGGATTGCCCGGCTGGCGCCAGAATGACCAGCAATTCCGTACTATGCTCACTGACATCAGCCATTGCAAGGTGTTGCGTTTGGATTATCACAGCAACTACTCCTGTGCTATTTTGGGGCGCTTAAATTTGCCACCAGTGTAACGGCTAACGACTGGTTTCGCTAACCGGATACAAGGGCTTGGGTTTACTTTTAGGCGCACGTTTAAAGGTAGCGATAAGCAGGCAGGCACTAATGAGGCCTATTCCAATCCAGCCTGACACTGAGAGTTTTTCGCCCACAATGGTGACAGCCAACAGCGCAGCAACAACCGGTTCCAGCAGAGTAATGGTGGTGGCCAGGCTCGCACGGACAACAGCCAGGCCTCTGCCAAATAGCAGATAGGCAAAAAACATCGGTACCACTGCCATATATAACCCTACCGAAAAATTATTCACTGAAGCCAGCAGTGGTGCGCCAGTGACCAATAATACGGGCATCAATAACAGAGCCCCCAGGCCAAACATACTGCCCATTGCTGCCCGTGACGTAATCCCCCGGTCGATTAACCGCCGGGCTATCCAGGAATACATTGCATAAGTAAAAGCGGCCACCAGGCCAAGGATGATCCCGACCGTGTTATCCCAGCTGGTGGCTGTGCTCTCAAAGGAGCTGGCAGGCTTTGCGGTCGCAAGGCACAACACTCCGGTGATACCAAACGCAATACTTATCAGCCATTTTCGGTTTAGTGATTGTTTGTCGAAGGTCCACTCAATTAACGCGGCAGCAATGGGCGCCAGGCCGATGGAGATTACGTTGCCAACCGCCACCCCCGAGAGTTTCATAGAGCTGTAAAATGCCAGGGGATAAATGGCGACATTCACCGCGGCTGCCAATACCAGCAAACGGTTGGAGAGTAGTGCAGTTTTATGACGGGCGGTGGGTCTGGCGGCCACTAATGCCAGTAACAGGCCACCGACCCCCATGGTTACAGACGCAATACCCAAAGGGCTCACCTGAGGGGCGAAGGTTGCCGCAGTGCCGGTGGTGCCCCATAGTACGGCAGCAATAACCACCGCGATGATGCCCGCAAAATAACCTGGCTGTGAACTCATAGTGCGCGCTCAATGAGTTTGTCTGCCATTGCTCTGGCGCGAGAGATGGCATTTACGTCACGTGAAAGGCCAGCCAGAGATATTGAGCCCTCGAGTAAAAAACAGATATGTTCGGCTAACGAAGCGGCGGCATTTTCGCTTTCTTCGGTTAAAGGCAATTCACTGAGCTGGTTTATTACGATTTCGCGGACTTGCTGTTTATGGCGGTTTACGGCTTCCCGCTCCGGACTGCCTGCCGGCATTTCTGCCGCTGCATTTAACAAGCCACAACCACGAAAACCATTTTGATAGTCGAACTCAGCGTGATCCTGGTAAGCATCGAATACGGCAAGTACGCGTTCCCAGCCGTTAGAGAGGTTGGCAGAACGCTGGGCAAACAGGTCGAGCCATTCCTGATGACGGGCATCGATGTAGGCGGCAATCAGGTCGGATTTGGACTTAAAGTTATTATACAGCGACATCTTGGCAACGCCGGCGCGGGTGATCACCGCGTCCACACCAGTGGCGGTAATCCCGTGGTCGTAAAACAATTCGCCGGCTGCTTTAAGCAACTTTTCACGTGCACTAACCCGGTTCATAATCGCCTCCATCATAACTATACAGACTAGTCTATATAGTTATGATGGAGGACACAAGTAAGACCACTTGAAAAAGGTCTTTCTCTTCTGTGTAGCCCATTTTTGTTGTGGTCTAGACTAACCATTCTAGTTCTGGGGAAAGGACCTGAACTGACTGGTAAAACAGGTAATGAAGTAAGACTCATACTGTTCAGAGAAAGACCCGACCGCAGAGCTATTGTTGATCTGAAGGCGTGGGCTGGGGCGCCGGTCTGGCACGTAAGTGCGTGATAGCAACCAGCGAAACAATTGCCAGTAAGACTGAGGCGGCAATAAAGGGCATCCTGTGTCCCATGTTATACAAGGTCGCCGCAATGGGCGGGCCAATAATATATCCCATGGCCGGTGAGGCGGTGATAAAGCCGGTAACGGTGGCCTGATTTTCTGGTTTGCAGCTTGAACTCGCCAGTGCCGCTATGGCCGGGTAGCTAATTCCCAGCCCACTGCCCAAAAACAGCATGGCAATATACAAGTGTGGCGTTTGTTGATGGAGATAAATAATAAGGTAGCCAATCGAGAGCAAGGGCAAGGCAATTTTAACCAGGTTACCCGGATGCATGCTGGTGCGTTGCACGAGCGCTACCTGAACCGTTAACGCGCAAATGGCACTTAACATCATAGCCAGCCCCACCGCTTGAGCGGCTTCGGTAGTGGTGAGTTTGTGGTGATCTATCAGAAAAAAGGCCAGCGATTGCTGCATCATCGCAATGGCAAGAAAAACACTGGCATTCATACCGATCAAAAGCGGCACATAGGGTTGGATGGTGCGAAGTCCTGGCTCTGTGGGTCTGGCAGTGCGAACGCTGGCTGGTGCATTATGTTCGTGAGGCAGAAACCGCCACACCAATATTACCGCAATCAGCGTCATTAAGGTGATCCCGTAAAGCGGCGCTAATAAATGAATGCTGACCATCAGGCCAGCGAAAGTCGGGCCAAGGATTTGCCCCAGACTATGGGCTGAGGAGACTTTGCTGATGGCTTTAACCCGCTCGGCATCGCTGCTAATGGCAATGGCCATCCCCACCACCGACGGCGGGGTTGCCGACATAATAGTAGCCTGTGCTGTGCGGGCAAAAAGCAATGCTACGAATAGGGCCGTACCTACCAGCCAGCCCTGAAAGCCGGTTAACCAAACAGAGGCAAAAATTAATGTCCCGATGGTGTAACCGCTGAGTCCGGTGATAAGGAGTCGCCGGTATCCCCGTCGCTTACCAATTCGCGACCAGAAAGCATTCCCCAGCGCGTACATCATGGCAGAGCTGGACATCAAAAAGGCCACATTGAACTCGCTTAATCCTACTTCGCGGCCCAAGGGTGGCAAGGTGGTCATGACAACCGACTGGCCCATGGCGGTGGCGAGCAGTGAAAAGAACAATAAGCGAAAGGTCATTTGTAAAAAAGCAGCTGCCCGAAATAATTCAATGAATTGCCATTCTAGCACGAACAGCAACCTTTCTCGCTTATATCAGCCGGTTAGATAGAGCGCACCGATCATTTAAGAGCTACCTGAAGGCAGTTGTTAATAAAAAAAACTTGTTATATTAGATATGGCGCATATATTGCTGCTATAGATTATGTTTTATTGTCTTAATGACGGTGATTATGAAGAGTATATCCAGCAAACTTGTTGCAATCAGTACGCAAAAACCGCTTTGGGTTTATGCCATTCTGTTGCTTTTAACCCTCGGTGTCGGCAGTCAGATCCCACGGATTACCATTGATACAGACCCGGAGAACATGTTGGATGCCGAACATCCTGCGCGGGTTTTTCACAACCAGACTAAAGCGAATTTTGGCATGTACGATGCCATCGTAGTGGGGGTGGTGGATGATAAAACGTCACAAGGTGTTTATAACCAGTCATCTTTGACTGACATATTTGACTTAACTGAGTCAATTTTGGCAATTGATGGGGTCGTGGACGCCGACCTGATGTCTATTTCGACGGTCGACAATATTTCTCAGGCCGGACCGGGCACCATTCGTTTTGAATGGATGATGCCAAATCCGCCAGCTGATCAGGCGGCAGCACAGCAGATACAAACCAATATTGAACGCCTGCCGTTGTTATACGACACACTGGTATCAAAAAACGGTAAGGCGGCAGCGATTTACGTGCCGATTCTGGATAAAAACGAGAGCTATCGGATTGCCGAAGAAATCCGCGCTGCCATCAATCAGTTTGATGGTACCGAGCAGTGGTATATCACCGGATTACCGGTGGCGGAAGACCAGTTTGGTTTTGAGATGTTTGTACAAATGGGGATCTCAGCACCACTGGCGGGGCTGACCATCTTTATTCTGCTGTTTATTTTCTTCCGTAATATTCCTCTTATCATTGCGCCTATGGTGGTGGCCATGGCGACGGTGATCGTCACCATGGGATTGTTGATTGGTTTCGGTTTTACTGTGCATATTATGTCATCGATGATCGCCATCTTCCTGATGCCGATCGCGGTGGTCGACTCGGTGCACATTTTGTCGGAATTCTCCGACCGCTATAAACCCGGCGAAGATTTAAAAGCGGTGGTTAAAGAGGTGGTTGGTCACCTGTTTACCCCAATGCTGTTTACCTCGATTACCTCATCGGTTGGCTTTTTCTCGCTGATGCTGACGCCTATTCCACCGGTGCAGATTTTTGGTGCCTTTGTGGGCTTTGGGATCCTGTTTGCGTTTCTGGTCACTATTGTGTTTATTCCGGCTTACCTTTCACGCATGAGTGATAAAGCACTGAATAACTTACAAGATGCCTTGCATCAGGACGGTAATGGTGATGGTTCGCGGATTGCGCGCATCGCTCGAGGGCTGGGTAAAATTGCTACAGGTTATAAAGGGACTTTACTGGTCGCGTTTGGCGTCATTTTCGCGGTGTCGGTATGGGGCGTTATGCAAATCCAGATCAACGATAATCCGGTACGCTGGTTTAAATCCGACCATGAAATTCGCGTGGCCGACCGCGTATTAAACGAGAACTTTGCCGGTACTTACAATGCTTACCTGGTATTAACTGATCGCTCTGAGCAGGTAACGCCGCAGAGCATGCTGACTACCGATGCCATGCCCGCTTCACTAAGTGACTGGCGCGAAGAAACGCTGGCAACGGTGCAGGAAGGGGCGTCTACCGAAGCGCTGCAAAATCTGATTTTTGCTATCGACGATAAACTGTTTGATGACCTCACAAATGATGAAGCGGATTATCTCGATGCGGTAATGGCAAAAGTGGAAGCCGCTGACAGTCAGGGCAAAACTTTTCAAAGCCCGGAGCTCCTCGCCTACATAGAAAAGCTGCAGCAAACGCTGCAGGACTCCGGCTTAGTGGGTAAATCCAATGCGCTGCCGGATGTCGTGAAAGTAGTTAACCGCGAGCTGCGCTCAGGCGAGCAGCAAGACTATACATTACCCGACAGCAGTAACGCCGTAGCCCAAACCTTATTGCAGTATCAGTCATCACACCGGCCAAACGATCTGTGGCATTTTGTTACCCCGGATTACCGTGCGGCATTGATCTGGTTACAACTGACCAGCGGTGACAACCAGGATATGACCGCTGTAGTGCAGCTAGTTAGTGACTATATAGACGCCAATCCGTTGCCTGCCGGCATTGAAGCCGACTGGGCAGGTAAGGCCTACCTTAACGTGGTGTGGCAGGAAAATATGGTGGCCGGCATGCTCGACAGCTTAATGGGCGCGTTTGTGATTGTGTTTGTGATGATGATAGTGCTGTTTCGCTCACTGGTATACGGTGTGCTGGCGATGCTGCCACTCACCATCACCATCACCTTTATCTACGGTTTGATTGGCATTGTGGGTAAGGACTACGACATGCCCATCGCGGTGCTCTCAGCACTGACACTCGGTTTATCGGTGGATTTCGCTATTCACTTCCTGGAGCGTGCCCGTGCTACTTTTAATGATACAGGCAGCGTTCAGCAAACTATGGCTATTATGTTTGAAGAACCGGCCACTGCCATTTCGCGCAATGCGTTGGTAATTGCGCTGGGCTTTACCCCGTTATTGTTTGCCCCGCTCGTGCCATACATCACCGTTGGTGTGTTTCTTGCGAGCATTATGGCTATCTCTGCCCTGGTAACCCTGTTGTTATTACCGGTGGTGATGAGTCTGGGCCGTAAAATCGTCTTTAAGTCGGCGAATTAAGGAGTGGTTATGAAATTCACACAATTTGCTAAAACAACCCTGGCTGCGACAATCCTGGCAGCCACCAGTCTGACATTTCTGACACCCGCTATGGCAGAGGTGAATGTAAACCAACTGATCAAAGAGGGCGAGAAGGCCGCTTACTATGCAGGTGAAGACGGTCGCTCTGATGCGCGTATGATGATTGTGGACAGTCAGGGCCGTAAACAATTACGCCAGTTCACTATTTTGCGCAAGGACGTGGAAGATAACGGCGACCAGAAAATGATGGTGTTTTTCTCTCGTCCTACCGATGTGAAAGACACGGTTTTCCGGGTAGAAAAACATGCCGATACCAATGTGGATGACGACCGCTGGTTGTACCTACCTGCGCTGGATCTGGTAAAACGCATTTCAGCAGGTGATAAGCGCACCTCCTTTGTGGGCTCGCACTTCTTCTATGAGGATGTCTCTGGTCGCGCCGTATCCCAGGATGATTTCTCGTTGGTAGAAGAAAACGCTGAGCGCTATGTACTCAAAGCGGTGCCTAAAGATCCCGGCTCGGTGGAATTTGCTTACTACATCGTTGAAATCGACAAGGCGACCTCGTTACCGGTACTGATTAACTTCTACAAAAGCGACGATACCAACTACCGTCGAGTGGAGTCAGTACAGGTCGATGAGGTGCAGGGGTTCCCGACTGTCCTGCGCTCAAAAGTGTCTGATTTGACCAATGGCGGCTACACCTTAATGGAGTTTCGTGGCTCAGAATATAACGTCGGCTTGCCCGACGATGTGTTCACCGAGCGCAGCCTGCGTAACCCGCCAGTACAGTGGATAAAATAATGCGCCGCTTGTTGCTCAATATCGCGCTGGGTACTGCGTTGTTCAATGGCACTTTGCCAGTTATGGCGCAGGAAGCGCAGTCAACCGGTGACGAATGGGACGCCTGGGATGAATTTGACGAAGTCGAAGAGGTCTCGCCTTTTACCTGGGCAGGCTTTGGTGAAATCGCCGTGGGCCAGCGCTTAAGTGATGATCCGGCACTGCCAGCAGATAAAACCTTACGTGACCTGCGGGTGCAACTGCAGGCCGACTATACCCTGGATGCCTCAACACTGGCGTTTCGTGGTGACCTCTATTACGACGGCGTTCTGGACAGTGTGGAAGTGCAAATTCGCGAAGCGGCCTGGCAGGGTAATCTGGCCTTCTTAGGTGACTGGGGTAGCCAGTTCGACGCTAAAATAGGCCAGCAGGTATTAACCTGGGGCACCGGCGATTATGTGTTTTTAAATGACATGTTTCCCAAGGATTATCAGTCTTTCTTTGCCGGTCGGGACGACGAGTATTTAAAGGCGCCCAGCCTGTCGGCCAAGTTATCCGGTTATTTTGACTGGGTGAATGTGGATCTGGTGGTTACCCCCCAGTTTGAACCGGATAACGGCATTACCGGTGAATACTTTTCCTTTTTTAATCCACAGTTTGGAATGAATGTAGCGCCGGCGTTTGATGTGCTGGATAAAAACGAGCCGGATGACGCCGAATGGGCGTTGCGACTCTATAAAACCGTTGGCCAGACTGAGCTGGCCTTGTATGGCTACCGGGGCTACAACAAAACCCCTATGGCCGCCGATGAACAGGGCTTGCCGCGTTACAGCCGGTTAAATGTGTGGGGCGCCAGTGCCGTTAAGCCGTTTGGTCCGGGACTGGTTAAAGCGGAATATGCCTATCATGACGCCATTGAAGACAGTGACGGCACTAACCCTCTCGTGCCGAACACTCAGCACCGTTTTCTGGTGGGCTACGAGCAGGAGCTGATTGCCAATTTAACCGGTAGCGTGCAGTGGTACGCGGAGCACATTGTTGACCACGATGCGCTGCTCACCAATGCTTACTGGCCGCAGTACGAGCAGGAAGAAAGCCGCCATGTAGTGACAACCCAGTTAATGTACCGGGCGCTTAGGCAAACGCTGACCCTGAACTGGTTTAATTTCTATTCACCCACTGATAGCGACGGCTATATGAAGTTTCGCGCTACCTATTCACCGGTGGATGAGTGGCAGATAAACGGCGGGGTTAACCTGTTTTATGGTGATGAACCCCACACCTTTTACTCACAATTTAACGACGCCAGCAATGTGTATGCGTCTTTCCGATACTTTTATTAGGAGTTAGTTATGTCTGCAGAACGTGCGTTAACCGCCTTTGCCGGATTTATGGTGTTGTTGTCTGTGGCACTCACCTGGTTTGTTCATGAAAACTTTCTGTGGTTTACCGTGTTTATCGGCGCGAACCTGTTTCAGCAAAGCTTCACTGGTTTTTGTCCGGCCACCATTATTTTACGCAAGGTGTTTGGCTTTAAAACTGAAAAAGAGCTGGCCCTAAATCAGTAAGTTTATGAAATTTAATAAGTAAGCATAAGTAAGTAAATGCTTACTTTTTAACCTTTACTCATTGAAGGATGTTCCCATCCGTTCCTTGCCCCGGCTGTTCAGGGGCTTTTTTTATGCTGTCATGCAAGCCAGCATATCTTGTTCAATTTGCGCCCAGTCGAGTTTCTGAGTACTGATAATTTCAATGCGGCTATCCCGGCGGTACGCCACTTTATCGAAATCGTGCTCGTCTTTTACCCGGTTATAAAATACCCATACCGTACCGATTTTGATGACACCCTTAATACGACTAATATGGTCAAGCTCATTAAGAATGGCTTCGAGTTGCCAGTAATCAAAGCAATCATCGCGGTGGAAAATCCAGCCGCAGCTGAACAGGCCATTGCCATCGCCGGTTTTTCGCACTGGCTTACCCGGCGTAGCGCTTTCAGCATGGTGGCCGTGTTCATGTACATGCTCATGCTGGTGGTCGTGATCGTGGTGAGTGTGATGATGTTGGTGAGACTCAGGAAACTGCGCTTTAAGCTCACCGTTTCGTACCACGTCCAGTAGCGCTATATCGATAACCGAACGGGTGGTGCGGCCCACGTATTGCTTGGGCGGAAACATAGCATTCAGACCATCTTCTGTGGCATCAATCTGCTCTGCACTGGCCAGATCGCATTTGTTAATCAGAACCACATCGGCAAGGTTTAACTGGTCGTGAAAGGTTTCGTTGTTAATCACCTCAGGCTCGCCCAGAGAACGCGGGTCCAGCAAGCAGATGGTGGCGCGTAAATCCAGTTTATCTCTGAACGCGGGGCCGGTAAGGGTATCGATGATCCCTTCCGGGTGCCCGATACCGGTGGGTTCTATAATCAGCCGGTGGGGCTTGGCCTGTTCAATCAGGGCGCGCACCGTTTTACCCAGAGAAGCGCCAAGGGCACAGCAAATACAGCCGCCAGCCAGCTATTTTACGTGCAGACCGTTTTGGTCGGGTAACATTTCCTGATCGATACCCACCTGGCCGAACTCATTCACCAGAATGGCCCAATTTTCGTCCTCTGGCTTATTAGCCAGCAACGCATTGATGGCGGTGGTTTTGCCGACCCCTAAAAAGCCGGTAATGATATTGGTGGGGATCAACGGGGTGTTCTGGCGCATAACTTCTCTTTCGCTTTAAAAAATGAAACACTGCAAACAGTAGCAATATTAGTTCAGTACAGAGTGGCGTTATAGTATAACAATTCAAGGGCATGCAGCATGTAACGCCCGGTAAAACACCATTACTGAATAATGCATAAAGTGAAAGAGCCACCCTCGTATAACCACCAAAGAGAACGCGCATGGCCATTATCGATCCGCTGGTTGCGGATGAATTATTACCTTCCCTCAATGCTTTAATGCAGCTTACAGAGCAGTCGCCACCATTAAATGGCGCTAATCTGGGCTTTTACCGTAAGCGCGCAAGGGTAGGCGGTAGCAAGCCCCTTGAAGATGTGCCTTTTGAGGTGGCAGAAGTAGCGGATGGGCCGGGATACCGAGGATTTAGGCTTTGGTTAATCAATACTAATCCGGATGCACCGGTGCGGCCAGCGGTACTGCACTTTCATGGCGGTGGGCTGGTCATGGGCAACTGCCAGAATTCTCTGCCGCGCATGCAAAGTCTGGCCAACACCCTGAATTGCGCAGTGGTCTCGGTGGAATACGGGCTCGCGCCTGAAGTGCGGGCCGACGAAGCACAATTACAGCATCAGGCCGCTCTGCATTGGCTTACTGCCCGGGCAACTGAATTGGCTATCGATAACAGCCGAATCAGCCTGCTGGGCGTGAGTGCTGGTGGCTGTCACGCAGTGAACCTCGCGTTACATTGTGCTGACTCAGCGGATTTTAATTTGGCTGGCATGGCGCTGCTATACCCCATGCTGGACGACAGAACCGGCAGTACCGTGATGTCGCCCCCTCATCAGGGAAAGTACTTATGGACTGCCGAACAAAACCGCTATGGCTGGCGCACCTTTTTAGGGAAAGCACCGGGCAGTGATAAAGTCCCTGATCATCTGGTACCCGCCAGAGCCGCACAGCTTAACGGATTGCCATCCACCTACATTGCGGTGGGAGAGCTCGATTTGTTTTACGCTGAAAACGTGACCTTCGCCAAAAAGTTAGCGGCCGCGGGCATTGCTACCGAGCTTTACACCGTACCCGGTGCCTTTCATGCGTTTGAATCGGTCGCCCCGCAAAGCCAACTAGCGAATGAGTTTAATCAGCGCCTGTTGCAGGCATTGGATCGGTTTTGCCACTAGTCAGCTCTCTATTCGATATCAATTAAAGTATGAGTGATGTTCATGTATTAATGAATTAATGTCACTTTTATTCATATGAATCGGCGCGTATAACTCTCTCAAGTTCTGAACACAGCAAGTGTTTGGTGAGTTTTTAGTTCTATGAGCAGGGTAGCAGACGACCATGAAAGATGATTTTAGTTTTACCATAAAGCGCGTTTGTTTCGATGAAGATTACCGTCCATCAGACAACACGCGAATTACCACTAATTTCGCCAACCTGGCCCGCGGTGAATACCGCAAAGCGAACTTGCGTAATGCGCTGGCGATGATAGATAACCGCTTTAATGCCCTGGCAAACTGGGACAATCCGGCGGGCAATCGCTACCGCGTGGAGCTTGAAATTATCTCGGTGGATATTGATATTGACGATAGCGGGCAATCCTTTCCGACAATCGAAATGCTGCAAACGTATATTGTTGATCAGCAGACTAACGAACGGATTAAAGGCAATGTCGGCAACAATTTTTCTTCGTATGTGCGTGACTACGACTTCAGTGTGCTATTGCTGAATCATAACAAGCATCAAACCGGCTTCAGTATTCCACAGAACTTCGGCGAGCTGCACGGTAAACTGTTTCAGTGCTTCGTAAGTTCGGATGAATACCAGCAGGCTTTTGCCAAGCTGCCTGTCATTTGTTTGAGCGTGTCCGACAGCAAAACCTATCACCGCACGGAAAATCAACATCCGGTACTGGGCGTTGAGTATCAACCGAACGAGTCTTCGCTTACGGAACTGTACTTTCAGAAAATGGGCCTGAAGGTGCGCTATTTCATGCCGCCTAACAGTGTGGCACCACTGGCGTTTTACTTCTTTGGCGATCTGCTGAATGACTACAGCAACCTCGAATTGATTAGCACTATCGCTACCATGGAGACTTTCCAAAAAATTTACCGGCCTGAAATTTACAATGCCAATACGGTGGCGGGTCAATGCTACAAACCGGATTTAAAACACTCTGACCACTCAGTAACGCAGATAGTGTATGACCGCGAAGAGCGCAGTCAGCTTGCCATTGAGCAGGGGCGGTTTGCCGAACAGCACTTTATTAAACCTTATCAGGCCGTACTCGAGCAATGGTCGGCAAATTACGCTAATTCATAACAGATAAGCAGGATTATTATGAAAAATCTATTACCTGTGTCGAGCGCCGGCAGTCTACCCAAGCCGGTCTGGCTGGCACAACCTGAAACGCTGTGGTCGCCCTGGAAACTGCAAGGTGATGCGCTGGTGGAAGGTAAACAGGATGCATTGCGGTTGTCGCTGCAGGAGCAGATCAGGGCGGGCGTTGATATTGTCAGCGATGGCGAACAGTCCCGTCAGCACTTTGTTACTACATTTATCGAGCACCTTAGTGGCGTTGATTTTGAAAATCGCAAAACGGTAAGAATTCGCAATCGCTATGACGCCAGTGTGCCGGTAGTGGTGGATGCAGTGACCCGGCCAAAGCCGGTCTTTGCCGATGATGCATGGTTTTTACGCCAGCTCACTGATCAACCGATTAAATGGGCCTTGCCCGGCCCGATGACAATGATTGATACCCTTTACGACAATCATTATAAGAGTCGAGAGAAGCTGGCCTGGGAATTTGCCAAAATTCTCAACCAGGAAGCCCGGGAACTGGAAGCCGCTGGCGTGGATATTATTCAGTTTGATGAGCCGGCCTTTAACGTGTTCTTTGATGAGGTGAATGACTGGGGGATCGCCGCGCTGGAAAGAGCTATTGAAGGCCTTAAGTGTGAAACCGCGGTACATATCTGCTACGGCTATGGCATAAAGGCCAATACTGACTGGAAGAAAACCCTGGGAGACGAATGGCGCCAGTATGAGGCGGTATTTCCTAAACTGCAGCAGTCGAATATCGATCTGATTTCGCTGGAGTGTCACAATTCACGGGTGCCCATGGAGCTGATTGAATTGCTGCGTGGTAAAAAGGTAATGGTGGGGGCTATTGATGTGGCCAATACTGCTATCGAAAGCCCCGAAGAAGTTGCTGATACCCTGCGCAAAGCCTTACAGTTTGTTGATGCAGATAAGCTTTATCCGTGCACTAACTGCGGCATGGCACCTCTGTCTCGCGAAGTCGCGAACGCGAAATTAGCGGCGTTGAGTGCTGGTGCGCAAATCGTGCGGAATGAGCTTGGCAGGTAGGTCTGTGCTCAAGCCCTACTCCTATAGATTTTCCCTAAAAAAGACAGCCCCCGCGATTCAGGGGCTGTCAAAACATGTGCTGACTACTTGAAGTGTTCTTATTCCTTGCCCGTAAAAACTTCTTTAGCGCATTTTAATGCCAGTGATTGATTTTAGTGCTTGCATTAGAATTAAAGCATACTCAGCCACTTTGTTTGCCTGATTCTTTCTTCGACTCATAAGCGGCGCTTACTCCTGTACTCTTGGTTAATACGTCAAGGTAATTCAGGTTATTGCTACATTTCGTTATCAGGTCCACTAACTCAGATAGCTCATTACCTTTTACATAATAGAGTCGTTTGGATAATGCATTCACTTCTCGCTTCATGGTTTCGCTACCTTCACCTGAATAGGTTTGTACGACTTGGTTAAACTTACTATTCAAGTAGTCGTTCATTGTCTTCTCTGTTGGCAATGAACCCAATAGAAGCGCAATAATTATGAAGCCATCATTTTGTCCAATTGAAGAATTCTCACGCTTTCTTCTTGACAGTAGCAGTCCTAAAAGCAACCAGGCGGCGTCAGCAATCTCCAGAGCCTCCCCATCTCCCTGACTATCTTCCTGGTATTCTGTCAGGCGCATAAGGTCCATTCTAAAGTGCTGAATTAGACCCATTGCTCGAAGTTCTACCAGGCCTATGCCGAAGTTTCTTGCTCCTTGATTTAATCCACTTAATACATTGAGGACGTCAAAGAATTCATCGTCGTCATCGACGATGTTTTTTACCGCCTCCCTGTCTTCTGCAGAGGTAAAGAAACTTTCCGTATAATTTTTAACGACCTTATTATCAGAGTAAGATCTTCTGTTATTGTCAGCTTGTACGGAAAACTGTAGTACGGAACGAAAAACAGAATCTTTAAGTGCTTCTTCGATGGTTTCAACCAGTTTTTCCAGTTTTTCTTCCAGTTTTTCCTGCAGCATCTCTTCAAGTTTATCTTGCTGCTTTTCCTCTAGTTTATCTCGCACTATTTTTTCTAATTTTTCATGCAAATTTTCTTCAGGATCACTAGTTACTGTAGGCTTTACTATTCTGTCATCTTTCCCAGGTTTGGGGTTGATTAGGTGAGCCCGTTGCTCCGTGATGTACAGGTCCTTTGCATACAGAAGAACTGCTGCGCACGCTCTTTTTGTATCAGATATAGAACGTGTAAGTCTGGAGTTCAAATCTGAGATACGTTCAACATGTTCTTCCCATAAGCGAATTTGTTCCCGTATAGAGTCATTGAGTTGAATATTTTTGGCGATACCAGCAATCCGAATTGCGACGACCGCGCCGGCGAAACCCAGGGCCCAGCCACCAAGTGCGTCAAATAGGCCCGTATCTTCTTGCGATAAGTCAGGCCTCATTAACTCGGTGGGGAGTAATTGAAATTTGATAGTCAACCAAAACAGGGCAAAAGTGAAAGTACCGAAAAATAATGTCAGTATGATTAGTTCGCTAACAGGTCCAAACAGGACCCTCCTAAACCAGCTTGCTGGATTAACCTTTGTATTGGTATTGCTCATTAGATACCACCTTGGCTTCTATTATCAGCACCGTTGGACAGAATCTCCTCAATTGCCTTTCTTTGTTTTTCTGTTATGCCACCAAGTTTGTCTTTAATCGAATCAATCCACTGATGGTTCTCAGACTCAGCTTTATAGTTATCGATGAGGCCCTTTAGCTTACCTTCAGCAGCTTCACTATCCTCCAGCATTAGTGAAAACAATTCCTCATAAGTACGTTCTGTGAATTGCAAAATAAAAGTTACAAGGCGGTGTATCTGTGTGGAGTGTAACGTCCCTTTACCGAGCGGAATATCGATAGATATTTTTAGTTCGCCATCTCTTGGATCCAGAGACATTGATAAAAACTTATATTCAAACTGAAACCAGGCTATTGCCATACTTATTAAGCTGTATTCGGTTTTATTCAGATCAAATTCATAAAGCCACGGGGTTTCAAAACGCAGTAGGTCGCTATCTGAGTAATTTATAACTATTCGAAGGCTGGCATCTCCCTTAATGTTGATGTAACTGTCTGTGGAAAAACCAAAAATAAACCGCTGTTTGTCTTCATCGTGTTTGAAGGAATAATCCTTCTCCTCGAGATATTGCTTTACCGCATCAGCAATTGATTGTGGTGCGTCGACTCCGGTGGTCGAATCTTCGACCTGCAGTACTTCCTCCGGCGCATTCTCGATAGCTTCATGCGCCGTTTTTACAACACCAAGTAAAACGGTTTCCGCACTATCTAAAATAGCCTCAAATTGTTGTTCATAGCTGCTGCTTTCTTCTCCCGTGGCATCATAAACAACCGCAAAGCCGTCCTCGTCCACCATTATAACCAGGCCGCTTTCTTCATTTTTCTGTTGAATCTGTTCTTTATCTTTCAGGTGCAGAAATTTTTGTGCTAACTCTGTAAGTGGGCTTTCACTGTAAAGGTTGTAGAAAAGGTGGACCTTATTCTCATTACCATACAATCTGATCGAAACAGGTAATGTATTTTCTTCTCTTTGACGAGAAATGATAAATGGCTGCTCTGAGGTAACAGACCAGTTTTCTTTTTGATCTGCTATATGGGTAAGCAGTTCGCGGTATTCTTGCGCTGAACTCATTAGTGACTCCTTTCAAAAACTACAAATACGTTGTCAACTGACTACATGTGAGGGTATATCAATAGCGTTAAGTAATAACCTATCCACTACGTTAGATTGTCATTTAAATTGAAAAGTGTCACTAATTCAATAGCCTAATTGCTTAATAAAACTGCGAGAGACTGAGCTCTGCGGAACTATTGCTATTAAATTTATAGGTGTCATGTCACTATAATAGTTATTCTCAGTTCATGTATTACAGGGATCGTTTACCTTGAGAACGTTGTTACTTTTTGCGAAATATATCGCACTGGAAGAAAGCCAAAAAAAAATTGATTTAGACCACATCGCGGCGTCTTTTTTGTGTCTGAAGCCTTTTGCTAAAGATCATTCGGAACTCTTGTTTGGAAAGCTCCAAAACAGGTTTATGCCGGTTGATATTCGCGAAGAGTTTATGGCAGATCGTTATAAAAACGATCTGAGTAGTGTATTGCTCAGCTATATGGCTGAGAAACCTGTTTTACCATTTTCCGAACAAGTTTCCTCCTTTTTACAAGAGCTTCGTCCAACTGCTTCTGACGATGATTGGGTGACGGTTACTGAACTATTTGTCTTACCCGAGATGGCTCCTGATTACCGGGAGAGTCTTAAGCACCTTGAGCAACTCAAAAAGGCGTTGGGTGAAGAAGTGGTCGGTCAGGAACACGCAATTGAAGACCTGATTGACAGTATGTCGAAAGCCGTATGGCAGCCACAACAAAACAGGCCGCAGGGAGTGTTTTTCTTTGCGGGGCCTCCTGCATCGGGAAAAACGTTCTTAGCGGAACGTTTTGCCCATCATTTGAAGGGTGAGTACCAGTATCGCGCATTTGATATGACTCAATATACTAATGCTAACGAGAGTTTTGGCTTAGTCGGAGCTAAAAAAACTTATGATGATTCTGCGCCAGGTGAACTGACTACATTCGTTGAGAAATTTCCGAAATCGATCATTGTTTTTGATGAGTTTGAGAAGGCTCACACTCAGGTACTATTGTCTTTGCTTCGGATGCTCTCTGCGGGCTTTGTGACAGACGAATATACGCAAAAAGATATTGATTTTCGCAATACTATTATTGTTTTCACGTCGAATCTTGGGGAGGCTGTTTATAATAAGCCGGATTACCTCAAAACTATAGTGGATCAGCCTGTGCAAGCCCGGGCTGCAATGATCTCGCACCTGCGAAACGAAACTAAAATCGAACGAAGTCACGAAGTAAAAGCGATACCGTCAGAGCTACTTTCTCGCCTATCCCAGGGCAGTATCATATTGTTTCGCTCACTGGGTATTAAAGAGTTAATGCTGTTATCCGGTAAACAGTTGAATCGCGAACTAAGCTTTTTCACTCAAAAAAGCAAAATCGATTTTCTGCCCTATGAAAATGATTTAACTCGCCTGTTATTATCCACATTTGCGCCGTTTTTTGATGTGCGTGATATCAAATCGAATATCACTGCGAAAGTGGTTGACCCGGTAACTGACTTTATCAGAGCCCATCCTGAGTCGGACTTTAACCAAGTTCAGATTAAATTAGGCGCAGATATAAAAGACATGCTTGCCAATAATGAATTTTCTGAGCATTTCAACGCGTTAAAGTTACGCGGAGAAGTGTTGTACATGGAAACATCATGTCGAGCGAATGGACAGGTACTGATATTAACCTACTCCAATCCAAAGCAAGAATTACTCTTACATGTGGATGATGTGGAAGCTGATGGCGGTATTATATTGGATATGCCTGATGTTGGCTTTGACGACATCGCCGGCCATGACGTCGTGAAACAGCGCTTGCTGGAGACAGTCAGAATTTTAAATCATCGGGAACAACTTAAGCATGCTGGTGTAGAGCCTCCTAAAGGCATGGTGTTATTTGGCCCCCCGGGAACAGGAAAAACTATGTTGGCGCGAGCACTCGCCAGTGAGGCTGGCCTGCCAATAGCAACCTGTTCAGGTACTGATCTGCTGTCTGATAATTTCATAAAAGAGCTGTTCATTCGAGTTAGGAAATACGCACCTTGTATATTATTTATTGATGAGATTGATGCATTGCCGAAGCGAGGTGAAGCCGGGTCTAGAGCTGACGCGCTAATGAATCGCTTGCTGACTGAGATTGATGGATTTAGTAAAAATAAAGGCGCGGTTTTTATTGTCGCGGCTACCAATCGGCTGGATAAACTTGATGAAGCATTATTACGTTCAGGAAGGCTTGACCTTCATGTCCATGTTCCTTTCCTGGATAAAAATGCCAGGCGCTGGTTTATAGAAAAATTCTTGCAGTACGACGTTTACGAAGAGTCTATAGATGTTGATTTAATCGTATCCCTAACGGCTGGTATGAGCGGTGCAGATTTAGAGAAGGTTCATCGGGAGACAGTGCTTCAGGCTTTGAGTAAGAGTACCGGCAAAATTTGTCAAAGTACGATAGTGGAAGAAATTAATATTCTTAAGTATGGCGCTAAACGAACACTTGATAAGTGCGAAAAAATGCTGGCAGAGACCGCCTTTCATGAGGCTGGCCATGCTGTTATCTCAAAAGTTTTGATGCCAGAGAGAATAATTGAACAAATAAGTATTGTGCCCAGAGAACAAGCTTTAGGTATGGTGGCCTATAGTAGGGAACAAGATGTTGATTATACAAAAGCTTTTTGGTTCTCGCAGACATGTGTAGCTTTAGCTGGTCGAGCTGCCCAGGTAAAACAGTTCGGAGACGAAGGGTTAGATACTGGTGCCATTAGTGATTTGAAGCAGGCTATGTGGTCTGCCTGGAATCCTATTGCAAGGTACGGAATGCATCCCGATAGTTACAACTTAGACACCACTGTGTTACATGAATGGAGCGGTGAAGTTCACTTCAAATCTCAGACTGAAAAGTTAGTCAAAGAGTGGCTTGAGGAAGCAACCCTTAAAACTGATCAATTAGTTGATCAATACTGGGAGCAAATAAGCAAAGTTGCACTAGCCTTGCTGGAAGAAGAAGTCTTATCAGAAGAGCAGTTTAAGTCATTGATAGAATAGAACAGTAAAAGTGGAACACGTTCTATTTCTTCAGCCTTTGATAAACAGATATCCAGTCATCAACACTCACTTTGCTGACCAGCTCGCCAATTAAGTCGTAGGGGATGTGTTTGGGATTTTTGAAACGGATACAGCTCTTACCCATATCGAGTTTGGTAGGGACGACTTCGGCGTAACGGACCCGAAACCAGCTTTCGAGTTCAGGCATGGCGTAGATGCCCATATGGTAGAAGCCATAATGGTTTTTCTGCACGGCGAGGTTCATAAAAGGCAGTGGCAGAATCGGATCGCAGTGATAGCCCGCCGGGAATAACTCATGAGGCACTACATAGCCAATCATGTTGTAATTAATGCATTCGCAAAAGCCCTCGGGCAGGCTCGCCAGTACGGTCTGACGCAATTGCGTTAAGACCGGCTGTTTATCTTGCGGCTGCGCGGCAATGTACTGCTCTACTGATGAGAAGCTTGGTGCGTTGGGCATAATGGCTCCTGACTAACAGGGTTAAACTGTTTGATTAGCTACTATGCCCTAAAGGTTGTCCTGATTGCCAGCAAGGTGTTGCAGAAATTGAAACGCCTGTTGAGGGCTCATGGTTTCCGGCAGGAACTCAGTCTGGCCCATCTCTTTGAGTAAATTAGTAAACTCGGCACTGCCGCCGGCATAGCCCATTTTCCACTGTTTGAAAATGGGAGCGGTGATTTCCTCATAGCTGATAATAGTGATTTCGTCATGGCGGGGATCATCAGCAATATCCAGGTAAAGCTCGTTAACGGCACTGCGTTCGCCTTCCAGTGCCTGCAAAAAATACTGTTGTTCGTAGGAAAGCATTCCACAAATGCCCTGAGCTTGATTGTTACGGCGGGCGGTGTCGAGAATAGATTTCAGATCGCTAAGTGACATTTCCCGCGAGGCATGGCTGTAATACACCAATCTCACTAACCTCATGACTATTTTCCTTATTTACTGATTACGCCGGAGTTTGCGTAACAGCAAGCAACGACTATCTTTCAAATATAGCAGAGATTTCAGAAACGGCTGTGTTAGGTAAACGTATGGAAAATCCCGTGTTTTTGGTGAGTCAAAGCCCAGACTTAGCGGCATTTTTGCCGGATAGAACCATGAAAAGCGAAAATCTGACCAGCCTGAGGAACGCTAAAAAGAAACTACGCAGTTGCAAACCTTCACTGGTAATACTCTGTGTGGGTTTTGATGATGATATCTCTCTTTGTCAGTCAGTAGCTAAGTACATTCGGCTGGGACTGGCTAACCAGGATACCCGCATCATTCTCATGCATAACCCCACTCAGCAACTCGACGAAGTAGTCTGGCTGGAAGAATACCAAATCAATGCCTGTTTAACAGCGTCTGAAGCGAAAGCAAAGTTTAATGCCAGTGTGCTTAAACGTGAGCTGGCTACCTTTGAGTATATTGAAAACACTTATCGTCAGCACGATGCAGAAACAGAAATGCTGGTTTGTATCACTCGTTTTTCACGTGGTGATGAAAAGCTCACCGCGCTGCTTTCTACCTTCTCGAATGCGCTGGCGAGGTTATGCCATGCCCACTGCAGCTTTGAAATTTACCTGGAAAACACATCGCGTTTTCGGGTGCGTAATTCCGACATTGCCGGCAAAGACCTGGTAAAAACCTTGCAGTCACTGTTATCAGAGGGCGGGTTGCCGGCCAGCCTTGCTCAGGCAATTGAAGAACAGCGCCCGCAAATTCATCTGCTGGATGAAAGCGGCGGGCTTGAACCGATAACCCAGCTAATCGAAACCCATATTGGTAGTTACCTTGCGTTTCCTATTGTGGTGTATAAACGGGTCGTGTGTTTACTGCTTTATCTGATCCCGGAGCAGGAGATGGACCGAGTTTCAATGAAGCAGATTACGATTATCAATAAAGCGGCCGAGCAGCTTACGGTGTTGTTGGAGCGCAAACAGGCTGAGTCGAGCCTGAAAAAACAATATACCCGTTTGCGAGATACCCTGCTGGAGCTTAAATCCACCAAACAGGCACTGGCACACAATGAAAAGCTCGCCAGTATCGGTCGTATGGCTGCGGGTATCGCTCACGAAATTAATAATCCACTGTCGTTTGTGATCAGCAACTTTTCGTCGATGGATAGTTATCTGGATAACATTATTCAGTTGCAGTCCATGCAGAGCGAGTTGTTAACCGCCATAGATATTCAGCAGGATCAAAAAGCGGCTCATCTCAAACAAAGCCTTAGTGAATTTGAAGAGCAGGCGGGTATACCCTTTGTTCTGGAAGATATCCGGGCCATAGTCACCGACTCGTTCAACGGCTTGCAGCGGGTTAAAAATATCATTAGTGACTTACGGTCATTTTCCCACAATCAGACAGGCGAGAAAGCGGTTTGTGACCTTGCAGTACTGTTCGATGACACGCTGAAAATAATGCGGTATGAACTGGAAGATAAGATCAATATTACCCGGGATGTGACCTTTGACGGGGTCTTATATACCCACTCAGGATTAATTGAACAAGTGCTGGTAAATATCATTAAAAACGCGGTGCAGGCAATGGAAGCCGCGCACACTGCTGAACCGGCAATTCACATTAGTGCCGCGCAACAGGGGGCGATGTTGCAGATTCGCATCCGCGATAACGGCCCCGGGATGACCGCAGAAACCCAACAGAAAATATTTGAGCCCTTTTTTACCACCAAAGCCATTGGTGAGGGCACCGGACTGGGTTTATCGGTGGTCTATAATATTATGCAGCGACTCGATGGAACGATTGATTGTGTGAGTGAACCTGGCGCTTATACCGAGTTTACCTTGTTACTGCCGTTGAAGCAGGAAGAGCAGCCCGCATAATATTATCAGTGCTGATTTAGCTGCCAGCCGAATGCCCGGTAGATTCTCACTTTACTGGAATGCCAGTGATTTTTCGGTAACGCGGGAGCCTGGGCAATCAGTGCCGGATAATCGATATCCTGGTGTGACAATGGCCTCACGTGCGCGCAATAAACGGTTGAAGGCTGCAGTTTACTTATCCGTTCAAGAGAGCGTTTATACTGGTTAGGGTGGCATACCGGGTAAGGCGATGTCAGTCGCTTTTTGACTGACACAATCAAATCGGCAACATAAATCTGCTGGCTCGGCCGGTGTAACAATGAAATATCATGGTTAGTATGACCAGGCGTGTAAATGACCTGCCAGTCGTCAAAAATGGGTAGTCGTTGTTCGTCGCTCAGTCTTACATCCGGTTGCAGTGTGGGTGTGTACCAGATATGCCGCTTGGGTTTACCTAACTTTCCGGCGACCCACCAGGTCAGCGCCACATCAATGGCGTGGGCTGCACGTCCGGCGATACCGCGATACCAGCCAGGGGCCTTGGGATGACAGGCTAGCAGTGCACCGCTGCGCTGTTGTAACAGCCTGGCGCCACCAGCGTGATCGGGGTGCATGTGGGTAACAACAATCAGCTTCAGTGCAGACAAAGACTGGCCAATTTCAGCAGTGATATAACGGCAAACGGTCTCTACATCGGCGCGGCTGCAACCATCCAGCAGCATCAGTCCGGCAGAATCCTCGACCAGATAAATGTTTTCGATATAACCAGGGATAGCATGAAGTTGCATAAACACCCGCTGCGTGAATCAGTCAGCCCGATAGTAGCAAAGGTTTACTGGTCTAACCACTATTTGGCGTTGTGCACCGGGTTAGCATAGTTCGCAATAAGGTAACGGTGTGCCTGCTCAGGCAATTCAGCCAGCTTAGCCGAAAAGCGGTCCCGGCAGGCCTGGGTGAGTTCGCTACATGCCTGATCTGCGGCCAGGTAGTTAATTGGGTAAAGCTGATAGTTACGGTGGATTTGCTGGTCTATGTGACTGGCCAGCGCTTCCGGCGTTTCGAAGTCTTCAGTGACCACTTCACCAAAGTTCACGCTCACCCGGCACTTGCTGCCTACAATGCCCTGAATAATGCTGTCGATATCTTCAAATTCGGTCTTGTTGTAACTGCCCAGGTGCTCGCGCTGATAAAGTTCATTGGCCTTGGCAATATCGCAAGGGTCGTTTTCATAGGAAATGGCAACCGGCACGATATTTAAAGACTTCATGTACTCGCCAAACGGGCGCTTTTGCTGCTTGCCAGCCATGTAAAACATTTTCAGGATAGCCGGATCAGTGAGGTCCATGCCATCTTTCGCCCGCCCTTCACGCTGCGCTATCCAAATTGACTGCTGGCGGCTCAGCGAGTCTTTAATAAAGTTAGATAACTGGGTGAGTGCCTTGAGTAATTGCCGGGGGCCTTTGGCCGACCGTTTGACCACAAAGCCTTTGTTGAGCTTCATTAACTCGGTTGCACTGGGTTTTTTGAGCAGGTTATCGCCAAAGGCAATCAGTGCTGTTTCGTGTTTGGCGCGGTGCAGGGCGAAATTCACCAACGCGGGATCCATCGCAATATCGCGGTGATTGGAAATGAAGATATAGGCTTTAGCCGGGTCGAGTTTTTCCAGCCCCTTTACGCTAATGCCCTGGCTGGTGCGCTGCAACAACGACTCCATAAAAACGCCGACTTCATTCTGAATATGTGCGACAGTTTTAAACTTGCGCCATTTTAGTCGCAGTAACACTTTGACCAGCGGGCGCATCAGCGACAGCAGCCAACGCGGACTGTGCTCAAACCGATGGTTGACAATCGCATCGATAAACTCCTGATCGTTAATCAGTCGCTCAATGGACGCGGGCACCTCAGCGTCGTTGTAGGGGCGAATGTCATGATACGGATCGGCGTTATCGGTCATAATACTGGCTATATTGAGCTGAGAAAAAGCGAACATTGTACGCACATTCAGCAAATTGGGTAGTGTTGAAGGTATATTTACAAACTAAAGTTAAAGATCAATGACGATATTCAGTCTTGTTAAATTATAGGCAGATTAGACCTTTATATCGCAAAATTTGTCATATAATTATTGGCTGTGCCCCGCTATAACGCTGAATAAGAACGCGCCGTGAGGGGACAACGGTAGCACTGTGGTTGAATTTTCGAGGTAATGAATATTTCTGCTGTACTCAGACATCTGTTATTGGTAATCACCTGGCTGGTGCTGTGGCGTCTGTCGGTTTTTACTGAATATGCGCCACATGCCAGTATCTGGTTCCCGCCCGCCGGCTTTACGTTTACCTGTTTTTTACTGCTTCGATGGCAGGCTTTTCCGGCCATGTTTATTGCCTGCGTGTTGTCTACCGGCTGGGAAAGTCTGGTATTCAGCGATGGCCGCTCACTGGAAGCACTGCTTATTGCCGGTAGTCAGTTTGCCTTACTCCATTGCCTTGTATACGGGGTCAGTGCCAATTTGCTACGGGGTTCCATAGACCGTATAAGCCACCATAATCTGTACGCGCCTGTGATGCGGTTTTTACTCACGGTGGCCACTTCCAGTCTGGTGATGTCTACCGCTGGCGTGATGTTTTTATTTGGCGGCCCACAGATGGAGTCATTTTTAGCCACCAGCCTGGCCTGGTGGATTGGTGATATGTCCGGGATACTGGTTCTGGTTCCGGTGTTTATAGGGCTTGTGAATCGTCTTTATCCGCGCAGAGGCCTGCTGTCTGCGCTCAATTACCAACCCAAGAATGAAAGCCACTTCAGTCGCTTTGCCGGAAAACTGGTATTTAGCTGGGCATTGATGGTGGGTGTGGTACTACTGGCGAATCATTATCAGTCATCGGAAATAGCGTGTCTGATTTTCTTTCTGACGCTGCCGCAAATGTGGATTGTCTTTACTGAGTCACCGATACGGATGGCCATTAGCCTGGCGATGCTGAGCTTTTTACTGGCCCTGCTGGTTAGTATTCTTGGTGTAAGCGAGCAGGCTTATATTTATCAGGTGGCCATTAATGTGATTGCCTGCAGTGCTTATTTCGCCATGTCAGTGCCAGCGCTGGTGGCAGATAATCGTGAATTGAACGTTGAGGCTAAAACTGACTTTCTCACCAAAGCGGTGATGCGTCAGCATTTTATTTCCCTTACAGAACAACACCTTAAGCATGCCCGGCGTTATGGTTACCAGACCTCACTGTTGTTGTTCGACGTGGATAAGTTTAAACAAATTAACGACCGTTTTGGCCATCTGGCGGGGGATGAAGTGCTTCGTGGACTGGCTGAACTGGTGCGCAGTAAAATTCGCAGCAGCGATATTTTTGGTCGGTTTGGCGGCGACGAGTTTATGTTGCTGCTACCTCAAACTTCTATCGAGAATGCGTTTTCCGTGGCCGAAATTATTCGCCAGGGTATTACGGAACTGCATTTTTCCGAACCAGACCTGAGGGTGTCATGCAGTTTTGGGATTGCCAGGGTTGACGAATGTGACGGGTTTCAAAAGGCATTTGATGAAGCCGACCGGCAACTTCTGAAAGCAAAACGGGAAGGAAGAAACCAAACTGCTTTGCGTTTCGCAGAGCGCGGGTAAACCCGGCTAACTACCGTTAACCGGGCCCGTTTCTTACAGCTCTATACCTGCCAGGTGGAAGAAAAAGGCATATTCCTTGGCCCGTTGTTCATAGCGCTTGAAGCGCCCTGATGCACCGCCATGGCCGGCTTCCATATTGGTAATGAACAGCAGCAAATTATCATCGGTTTTGTTATCGCGAAGTTTGGCTACCCACTTCATAGGTTCAAAATACTGCACCTGTGAGTCATGCAGACCTGTGGTAACAAACATATGCGGATAGTCCTGTTTTTTCACCTGATCGTAAGGTGAGTAGGAAAGCATGTACTCATATTCTTCCTGATTGGCAGGGTTACCCCACTCGGTATATTCGCCTGTGGTCAGTGGAATACTGTCATCACTCATGGTGGTCACCACATCGACAAATGGTACGTGAGCAGCGATTGCGGTATACAGTTCCGGGGCCATGTTGGCAACCGCCCCCATAAGTAACCCACCGGCACTCCCGCCTTCAGCAAATACGCGGCTCGGGTCGGCATAACCTTGTTCTACCAGCCCTTTGGTCACGTCAATGAAATCGGTAAAGGTGTTCATCTTATTGCCCATTTTACCGTCTTCGTACCATTGGGTGCCGAGCATCTGGCTACCACGAATGTGGGCGATGGCGACGACAAAACCACGGTCGAGCATCGATAACCACGAAGAAACGAAGGTGGGATCCATGGTCGCCCCATACGAGCCATAGCCATACTGGAAGAGTGGGTTAGAGCCGTCTTTCTTAAACGTTGATTTACGGTAAACTAAAGAAACTGGTACCTTTTTACCATCCCGTGCGGTAATCATCAGGCGTTCTGACTGGTAATCTGCAGCGTTAAAGTTATCACCTACTTTATTTTGCTTTTTCAGTTCGCTTTGCAGGGTTTCCAGATCAATATCGAAAGTACTGGGCGGCGTGGTCAGCGAAGCATAGTAAATGCGGATTGTGTTGGTATCACTTTGAGTGTTACCTGTGAAGCCCGCAGTATAAATAGGATCTTCAGTGGGGATGGTGCGTAGCGAGCCGTCTTTTAACGACATGGCTTCCAGTCGCAAGTAGCCGTTTTCTTTGGCTTTATAGACCAGGTAGTCTTTCAGCACTTCGAGGCTGCTGAGGTAAATGTCCGGGTTGTGAGCGACGACTTCCTGCCAGGCACTGCGGTCCTGGGTTTTATCCGCGCTGACTTTCATGATGCGGTAGTTGTCAGCCTGCCAGTTGGTTAACACATAGTAATCACTGCCATGCTTCTCAACTGAATATTCGTGATCGTCCTCAATCGGGTAAAATGGCGTGGGTGTGGCATCGGCATTGTTAGCATCAATTAGCGTAACGCCCGACATGTCGGTATTACTGTGGTTGATAAAGATAACCTCACCATCCTTGCTCTTGCCCAGCGACGTATAAAAAGTGGTGTTGGTTTCTTCGTAAACCAGTTCATCGTCGGCTTGATCCGTTCCCAGCGTATGGCGGAATACCTGAGAACCCAGTAAGGTCTGCTTATCACGTTTAATGTAGTACAGCGTCTGGTTATCGTTAGCCCAGTAAATCTGACCTGTGGTGTCGGTCAGGGTGTCGGCAAGCCGTTCACCGGTAGCGATACTCTTAACATGTACGTCGTATAAACGGCGGCTAACGGTATCAACCGAGTAGGCCAGTAACTCATTATTTGGGCTGGCTTCATAAGAGCCAATGCTAAAGTAGCTTTCACCTTCAGCCATTTTATTGCCGTCGAGTAACACGGTTTCTTCGCCGTCGAGTTCTTTCTTACGGGCGTAAATTGGGTACTCGCCATCGCCCACGAAATGGGTGACATACCAGTAACCGTTTTGTTTAACCGGTACTGAAGAGTCATCTTTTGGGATCCGGGCAATCATTTCTTCGTACAGCGTGTCACTCTGTTTTTCTAGCGGTGCCAGCACGGCATCAGCATAGCTGTTTTCTTTTTCCAGATGCGAAAGCACTTCTTCATTCGTTCGGGAGTCGTCGCGCATCCAGTAATAGTCGTCAACCCGGGTATCGCCATGGGCGGATAATTCAAACGGTTCTTTTTTGGCTACCGGCGGGGTTACTGATGTCGATAAGTTCATGGGAGAAGCGGTTTCTGTTTGTTTTTCGGGCATTTTGTCGTCGCTACAGGCTGCAAGCAGCACCGTGGCAACAGACAGAGATAGAAGCATTTTTTTCATGGTTTAGGTGATTACTGTCGTTGTTGTTATGTAGAAAAGAATAAGTTACCAACGATTCAGGGTTATAAACAGGTTTTATAAGACGAAACCGCCATTTATTTGGTTGCAAAGTGTTACAGGCCTAGTGAGAATCATAGTCAGGCAATAGACTGATTTTGTGATTTGTGATGGAAACACTGTTAACCGCTGGCGTTCTCGATATCTATACGGCGCTGGGGCTTATTTTGCTGGCCGGTTTTACGTCGTTTGTCACCGGTACTATGGGACTGGGTGGCGGCATGTTGTTGTTGGTGGTGATGGCATCGGTAATGCCTATAGCCGCGTTGATTCCGGTGCACGGATTGGTGCAACTCGGTTCAAATGCCAGTCGGGCTGTGATGACCTTCAACTATCTCGACCGGGCGATGTTTAAGTATTTTGCACTGGGAACCCTGCTGGGAGCCATAGCCGCCTCGTTTGTCGTGGTGCAGTTGCCACTGGCCGTTATTCAACTGGCTATCGCTGTATTTTTGCTACTGATGGTGTGGGGGCTTAAACCCAGTCCCCGGGAAATGTCGCGCCCGGGTCGCGTTATTGCCGGCGCGCTAACCACTTTTTTGAGCATGTTTGTTGGCGCCAGCGGGCCCATGGTCGCGTCGGTGGTGTACCGCAATGGCTATAATAAAATGACCCATACCGCCACTTTTGCCAACTGCATGACGTTTCAGCACAGTTTAAAAGCTATTGTGTTCACTATGGTGGGGTTTTCGTTCTGGCAATGGCTGCCGCTGGTGGTCGCTATGATTGTCAGTGGTGCAATAGGCACCTGGTTGGGCTTAAAGCTACTTAACCGTATCCCGGCCGACAAATTTAAGCTGGCTTTTAAACTGATTTTATCGGTGCTGGCAGTACGTTTGTTGTATCAGGGGATCATGAGCCTTTAAGTTTAATGTTATAGCGCTGCAGCTTTCTATAGAGTGTGCGAGTACTCACATCTAATTTGTTGGCCAGCTCGTCGGGGCTGCCATCGAAGTGTTTGCAAATTTTCTCCAGATATACCTGTTCGGCCTGTTCAAGCGGCATTATATCTTCTGCCACGGCCTGAGTTTCAGTTGGGCCAACGCCAAGAATTTGCGGCGGCAGATCGCTCACCAGGATGTCGTCATCGTTCGACATGAGCGCGGCTTGCTCCACAATACTCTTGAGCTCGCGGATATTGCCCGGAAAACTATACTGCGACAGGGTTTGTAAGGTGCGTTCGCTAAAATGCTTGTGGCGATGTTCGCTGCCAGCGAGAAAATGTTTACATAGCAAAGGGATATCTGATTTTCGCTCACGTAGGGCGGGAAGGTAGATAGGAAAACCGGCAATACGGAAATACAGATCCTGGCGAAACTCGCCCTTTTCCACCATGGCCAGCAGGTTTTTGTGGCTGGCACATACCAGGCGGAAGTCCGCCTTTTTCTGTTTTAATCCACCAACCGGCCGGTAACACTGAGTTTCCAGTAAGCGCAGCAGTTTTACCTGCATGTTAAGTGGCACATCACCAATCTCGTCAAAAAACACGGTACCGCCGTTGGCCACTTCAATCAGGCCTTTTTTGCTGTTGGTTGCGCCGGTGAAAGCGCCTTTTTCATAGCCAAACAGTTCCGACTCAAACAGGCTTTCATTGAGGCCGGTACATTCAATCACCACAAAGGGTTTGTCTTTGCGACGACTGGATTGATGCACGGCCTGGGCTACCAATTCCTTACCGGCTCCGGTTTCACCCTGCAGTAGCACGGCGATCTCTGATTGCGCAGCGCGGTTAATGCGGTTAAGCATTTGCTTGAAATTGTCGGAGCCGCCAATCATTTTGTTTTTCTGAGAGTCGGCAGCGGCATAGCTGATGCGATCGAGGATTTCCAGGTATCCGATGGTCATGCCATCTTCATCCCGCACCGGCTTCATTAAAATATCGCAGTAGGTTTTGCCGTCTTTAGTGTTATGTATATGGACTACGCTGCTGGGGCGGTGGGTTTGCTGACACTGTGACAGCGGGCATTCTTCACCGCGCTTATCGCACGGCGCATCGTTGCGATGGGAAACCGCATAACAGGTACTGTTACCAACAATGACTTCCGTATCATAGGTCTCACGGTAGGCGTCATTTACGGCCTGAATAATGTAATCGTTAGTAATGAATATCGCCGGTTTATCAATGGCGTTAATCATTGACTGAATAAGCGACGCGTTCATAACAACCCTCTCCTGAGACAAATATGGCAGCTCAACGCTGCGCTTGTTTGTCAAATCTGACACAGCTTAAAGTGCTTAACAAGCCGTTTTGTTTATTAATATATTAAAAATCTAATATAAAACATCATCCTACTATGTTTACACCACAATGGCACGAATATTGGTAAATAACTTGTTAACAGACAGGTTTGTTCAACGGTTTTGTTAGTCAATAGTGCGGCAATGCTAGCAGAGTCAATAACGATAAAAGAGAATGATTATGGCAAAAATAGTGGTGTTAGGTGCAGGAACCGGTGGCATGCCAGCGGCCTACGAAGTAAAGGAAGCGTTAGGTGCAGAGCATGAGGTAATGGTGGTAAACGAACGGCAGGAATTCCGGTTCGTACCTTCTAACCCCTGGGTTGCCGTAGGCTGGCGGGAAGCCGGGGCGGTTACCATGCCAATCGAAAAATATCTGGCGAAAAAGAAAATCGGTTTCAAGTGTGCCCGGGTCGATAAGATTGATGCTGATACTAATCAGCTGGTCACCGGCGAAGGCGAAATCATTGACTATGATTACCTTATTATCGCCACGGGTCCGCGTCTGGCCTTCGACCAGATTGAAGGTGCGGGTCCGCAAGGGTTCACTCAGTCAGTGTGTACGCTGGATCATGCTGAACAGTGTTATGCCGACTTTGAAAAGCTGGTGGCTAATCCCGGCCCGGTGGTGGTGGGCTCGTTTCAGGGGGCTAGCTGTTTTGGCCCGGCTTATGAGTATGCTTTTATTCTGGATAAGGCCCTGCGCGACGCGAAGATCCGTCATAAAGTGCCGATGACTTTTGTGACCAGTGAACCCTACATTGGTCACCTTGGCCTGGGCGGCGTGGGCGATTCTAAATCGATGCTCGAATCGGAATTGCGCAACCGTAATATCAAGTGGATTTGTAACGCTCAGGTCGACAAGGTGGAAGAGGGGATGATGCACGTCTCTGAGCTCAACCGTAAGGGCGAGGTGGAATATACTTATGAAGAACCTTTCAATCATTCCATGTTGATCCCGCCGTTCGGCGGGGTGCCCGCGGTAGCCAATGTGGAAGGGTTGTGTAACCCCAAAGGGTTTGTGATCACTGATGAGTTCCAGCGCTCACCGAAGTACCCGAATATTTTCTCAGGGGGTGTTTGTGTTGCAATTCCGCCGGTAGAAGCAACACCGGTGCCTACCGGCACGCCGAAAACCGGGTATATGATTGAAACCATGATGACGGCCATTGCACATAATATGAAGTCCATCATTGTGGACGATAAACCGCCTTCAACCAAAGGCACCTGGCATGCAATTTGTTTGGCTGATATGGGCGACACCGGTGCCGCATTTGTAGCTATGCCGCAAATTCCGCCGCGTAACGTTACCTGGTTTAAAAAGGGTAAATGGGTGCATCTGGCTAAGATTGCCTTTGAAAAATATTTCATGCGTAAGATGAAAACCGGTACCAGCGAACCTGTATACGAGAAATACGTGTTGAAGGCACTGGGTATCGAAAGACTGGAGCAGGATGACAAATGATCAGACTCACTAAGAAAGCAGTGTTAATGGGGTGCTTATTGCTCCCCCTGGCCGCTCAGGCCCAACAGCTTAGCGAAGCAGAGTTTAAAACGCAGGCGAAGCAGAAGGCCATGCAACTGGGCAAAACGCTGAAACAAAACCTGCAGCAGGCGGTAAAAGCCGGCGGGTTACCGAATGGTGTTCAGGTGTGTAAGGACATCGCGCCGGCTATAGCAGCACAACTCAGCACCGATGGCTGGCAGGTAGGGCGCACCGCGTTGAAAGTACGCAACCCGCAAAACCGGGCAGACAGCTGGGAGAAATCATCGCTGATGGCCATGGTGAAAGGGCTGGAGGAGGGTTTGGAGCCCGGCGCCCTGGCAACAGTTCATGTTGATGAAGCAGCCGGTAAATATCGTTTTATGGCGCCAATTATGACTGGCGGCTTATGCCTCAACTGTCATGGCGTGTCGCTGGCAGAACCAGTGAAGGAAGCCATCAAACAGCAATACCCGGATGATGAGGCAACCGGCTTTGCCGCGGGAGATTTACGCGGTGCTTTTACGGTGACCTATCAGGCTGGAGAATAACATGGCAAAGGGCTCTCTTAGTGCGCTGCTGGTGACACTTTGCCTGACATGGCCAGCGGCAAATGCGCTGGCCGCTGATGAGCGTATGGCTGTAACGCTTAACGAGGAGCAAAAATCGTTTGTGCTGGGTCATATGCGCGACATGCTTGAAGCGCTAACCGATACCCAGCAATTGCTATTGGAAGGCAAGCGGGAGGAGCTTCGCCAGCGTATCGCGAACCTGCAAACCCGTGAGCAGGCGAATCGCCCTAAGGGGTTGGGCAAGCAAATACCGCCAGCATTTCGTGCTATGGCGCAAAGCATGCGACCTCACTGGCAGGCAATTCAAAACCCGGACCTGAGTGAGGAAGAAGTTCGTCAGCATGCGGTGGATTTAATGCGCGTGTGTAATGCCTGTCATCGCACTTTTGCTATTCAGTAATTTCCCCCCGATACCACCGTGAGTAAGCGGGCAGTTTGCCCGCTTACTCACACCAGATTTCGGCAAAATATTAGTCGGCTCAGTTGCTTGACCGCGATCAATTATTAACCTCCCGGTTTACAGTATCTTCATTGCACTTCTCTGATGATCAGGCTTGCCAGTTATGACAGCTAACTGACAAATATGGCAGGCCGGTGTCAATTTGCTTAGTAAATTTCCACCACACATTTAAATGAATTTAATTAAATCCATTTATATCAATGGGTTGTTTGGTTTTTCGTGGTTGGCGCAAGTTATGCAAAGTGATGAACATCAGGACCGCCGCGCCTTAAATATCGAGCCGGATTCAGCTTGTCAGCACGACTTGTTGTCATTCTGTTGGTGGTCACCCCCAGTTTTTATTTTGAAATATCAAAGGAGAGTCTCATGAGCGATACGTTGATAGAACTATCGCGGTTACAATTTGCTTTAACAGCAATGTTCCACTTTATCTTTGTCCCGCTAACCCTGGGGTTAACGTTTCTGTTAGCCATCATGGAGTCGGTATATGTGATGACCGGTAAAGAAATCTACAAACAAATGACCCAGTTCTGGGGCAAATTGTTTGGGATCAATTTTGCTATTGGCGTTGCAACCGGGCTTACGATGGAGTTCCAGTTCGGTATGAACTGGTCTTATTATTCTCACTACGTGGGCGATATCTTTGGCGCGCCGCTGGCCATTGAAGGCTTAATGGCGTTCTTTTTGGAATCCACTTTTGTGGGCTTGTTCTTCTTTGGTTGGGACAAGATGTCAAAGGTGAAGCACTTAATGGCCACCTGGCTGGTAGCGATTGGGTCTAACTTCTCGGCGTTGTGGATTTTAATCGCCAATGGCTGGATGCAAAATCCGGTAGGCGCCACATTTAATACCGAATCCATGCGGATGGAAATGACCAGCTTTAGCGAAGTGATTTTTAACCCCGTGGCACAGGTGAAATTTGTTCACACTGTCTCGGCAGGCTATGTGACCGGCGCAATCTTCATACTGGCCATCTCCAGCTACTATTTGCTTAAGCATAAACATATCGCCTTTGCCCGTCGCTCCTTTGCGATTGCGGCGAGTTTTGGTCTGGCCGCCACGCTGTCTGTGATTGTGCTGGGTGATGAAAGCGGCTACGAAATTGGTGACGTGCAGAAAGTTAAACTGGCCGCGGTTGAAGCTGAATATGAAACTCATCACGCTCCGGCTCCCTTTACCATTTTAGGTATTCCCGATGATGAAGGGGAGAAAATGGATTACGCCGTCCAAATTCCATGGTTAATGGGCATCATTGCTACCCGTTCACTGGATGAGGAAGTGACTGGTATCAAGGATCTCAAAGAGATCCACCGGGTTCGCATTTTATCTGGCGTGCAGGCGCAAAAACAGCTCGAAAAGGTCAAAAACGGCACCGCGACACCTGCTGAGCTGGATATGTTTGAGCGGAATAAAGACGACCTGGGTTATGCCTTGTTACTCGAGCCATTTGCCGATGACATCACTCAGCCAACCCCAGAGGCGCTGGAGAAAGCCGTGAATTACAGCATTCCGCCGGTTGCTCCCTTGTTTTACGGATTTCGTTTAATGGTTCTGGCGGGTTTTCTGATGCTGGCACTCTTTATCGCAGCTTTCTATTACAGCACTAAGCACCAGATCACTAAGCCCCGGTGGTTGCTGAAATCGGCCCTGTGGGCTTTACCGCTGCCGTGGATTGCCTCTGAAGCGGGTTGGTTTGTGGCTGAATATGGCCGTCAGCCCTGGTCTATCGCCGAAGTGTTACCGGTGCACACCGCAGTGTCCAACCTGTCTGTTTCAGACGTGGTGACTACGCTGGTGGCTTACACTCTGTTCTATGCAACGATGTTCGTGATTGGCTTCTATCTGATGAAAAAATACGCCAAAAAAGGACCGGTCCCACCGGAAGATGACACTAAACTGGACGATGCAATTGGCCTGGGCACTCAAGGAGCAAACGCATGATTGATTATGAAGTACTACGAGTAATTTGGTGGGTGCTGGTTGGCGTATTGCTGATAGGCTTTGCCATTACTGATGGATTTGATTTGGGGGTTGGCGCACTGCTTACCCTGATTGGCAAAACCGACGACGAACGCCGGGTAATGATCAACACGGTGGGTCCACACTGGGATGGTAATCAGGTTTGGTTTATCACCGCTGGCGGTGCTATTTTTGCTGCGTGGCCAATGATTTACGCGACTGCTTTTTCGGGGTTCTATCTGGCTTTGGCGCTGGTGCTGATCGCCTTATGGATGCGTCCGCTGGGTTTTGATTTTCGCAGCAAGCTGGCGGACAAACGCTGGCGTACCAGCTGGGACTGGGCATTGTTTACTTCGGGCTTTGTCCCTGCGTTAATCTTTGGCGTTGCCTTTGGTAATTTGCTGTTGGGCGTGCCTTTCGAGCTGGATGGTAACCTAAAAGCGACTTACACCGGTTCATTCTTTGGTTTGCTTACCCCGTTTGCACTGGTCGCTGGGTTGGTGTCAGTGGCGATGATCCTTAACCATGGTGCCACCTGGCTGCAAATGAAAACCGATAGCTTTATTGAGGTTCGGGCTCGGGCCGTCTCCGTCATTCTGTCTCTGGTAACGGTCGTGCTGTTTATACTGGCTGGCCTTTGGGTTGCCTTTGGTCTGGATGGTTTTGTGGTGACTTCTGTAGTGGATACTATGGCTACGTCTAACCCGCTTAGAAAGGAAGTAGCGGTTGAGGCCGGTGCATGGATGGCTAATTACAGCAAATACCCCTGGATGGTAGTGGCGCCTCTGTTAGGTATTGGTGCAGGATTAGCCTGCGCTTTCTTCTCCAAAGCAGGCCGCGGTGGCTGGGCGTTTGTGAGCAGCGCGCTGATGATGACCGGGATTATTCTGACTGCGGGCTTCTCAATGTTCCCATTCCTGATGCCAAGCACTACCATGCCGGTGGCAAGCTTAACCGTGTGGGATGCAACATCCAGTGAAATGACCCTGAAAATTATGTTTGGTGTCGCCTGTGTATTTGTTCCTATTGTACTGAGCTATACCGCATACGGCTTTTATGTAATGCGTGGTCGCATTAAAAACAGCGACTTAGACTCATCTCACGCGATTTATTAAGGAGAACAGAACATGTGGTATTTTACCTGGATATTAGGTGTGTTGCTGGCTTGTTCATTTGGCATTATTAATGCCATGTGGTTAGAATCGACTGAGAATTTGGATCGTCCTGAAGACTCAGAAGATCAGTAGTGAACGAGAACCCGTCCCTGCCACGGTGGTTTAATGCCACCGTCATTAAACAGGGTGTTGCATCGCGCAGCACCTTGTTTTTATTGGTGGCCATAAAAACCACCCGACTCCTGTGTTTAATTGCCGGTTACTGGCTGTTTGCCGCGATGATGCACGATTGGGTGGTGCTGGCTCAGCAGCCGGATATGAGTGACTGGCTGGGTCTGGCGGCTGCGTTATTACTGGCCTGGCTACTGCAGGGCAATGCTTATCGGCGCACCTTGCAGGCTAAAACCGATTTACTTAATGGCCTTGAAAAGCGCTTTGCCGAGCGTTTGGTGGCAGAGCAAACCTCGTTAGTCAGCACCCATTCGGCTTACTTCTGGCAATCGGTATGGACCCGCCACATCAGCGCGCTGGTTCACTGGCGCTACGACTATCAGGTGCAACAATACGTGGCGGTGCTTACGCCGTTTTTCGCGCTGCTGTTTATTCTGGTGGTTAACCCGGTGGTGGGGGGCAGCCTGCTAATCACATTGCCGCTCATCCCGCTGTTTATGATTTTGGTGGGTAAGGGCGCTGCGGCGCTTCAGCGGAAACACTTTGTTGCCCTCACCCGGCTCGGCAGCCTGTTTGTTGATCGCCTCACGGCGCTGGGGTTACTGGCCAGTTTTCGCACCCATCAGATTGAACAAAAGATTTTAAAACAAGCCAGTGACGACCTGAACGAACGCACCATGAAAGTGGTTGGCGTGGCGTTTTTATCCAATACCGTACTGGATTTCTTTTCGACAATCGCCGTTGCCTTAATTGCGGTGTTTATTGGCTTTAGTTTATTGGGCGAGTTCTCGTTAGGCCCGGTGCTTACGCTGCATTCTGGCTTATGGTTGTTACTTACCGCGCCATTGCTGTTTTCTGAACTTAAAGCGCTGGGGCAGTTTTACCATCAGAAGGCCGAGGCTGAAGCTGCGCGCGATGCGGCTGGCGACTGGCTTGCGACGCTGGATGCCGGGCAGCTGGATGAACCGGCTAACGAACTCACCGAGCCGCAGCAGTTTAGCTTACAACTGGCGGATAACCTGCTTGCCAGCCAGTCATTAACGTTGCTGCCTGGAGACTGGGTAGCCGTAACCGGGCCGTCTGGCAGTGGTAAAACCCTGTTACTGGAAGCCTTGGCTGGCCAGCGGGCGGGGGATTATCGTCTGCCTTGTCGGGTGGCTATGCTTACTCAGCACCCGGTATTGTTACCCGCCACGCTGCGGGAAAATCTTAATTATCAGCGCACTTTTACCACCGCCAGACTGGAACAGGCACTTAGTGAAGTGGAGCTTAAGCCATGGCTGGACTCGCTGCCGGCCGGGCTCGATACGCCGCTGGCGGAAGTGCCTGCTATCTCGGGCGGACAGGCGCAGCGTCTGGCTCTTGCGCGCTTGTTACTGTCTGACGCGCCGGTGTGGCTGCTCGATGAGCCCACTGCGCATCTACCCGAAGCGCAGCATCACAGTCTTAGTCAGCTTATTCATTCCCTGGGGCACGGGCGAACCGTGTTATGGGTTTCCCACAAGGCGTTACCGGATGACTGGTTTAACCGAACCTGGCAGGTGGAAAACCGCAGGGTGCAGCAAACGCACGGGGAGGCAATTTCGTGAAAGCCTTTATTACCGTGTTACTGGCAGTGCTGCACGGCGGTGCCGGGCTGGCGATTTTAATGGTTTCTTCCTGGTTTATTGCCGCCTGCGCTGTGGCTCCGGTGAATTTTAACTATATGCTGCCGGCGGTAGTGATCAGAGCCCTGGCGCTGTTACGCATTGGTAGTGGCTATGCTCATATGTGGGTAGGTCACAAGCACTTACTGCAACTTACCTCGTTGCTTCGCGTGCAACTATTTGAACGGCTGTTTGCCGCGCAGATCCGCCAGCGCAGTGAGGAAGTCGAAGCGCTGGCCAGTCATACCGAGGCTATTGCTGCGGTGTGGGTCGGCTGGGTTTCTCAGCAGGCCTCAGCTGTACTCATGCTGATGGTGAGCGCAGTAACGCTGCTGGTGCTGGATTTCCCTTTTGCTGGCTGGACAATAGCACTTGGCGTTATATGGCTGATGATCATGGCTGTACTCTGTATGCAAGGGCTTACTTTAGCTAAGGTTCAGGTGCTTCAGGAGCATAATTTCAGAGAGCAATCCGATGTGGTGCTCAGAAGTGTGGCCATCTGGCATTTAAAAACAGTGCAAGAGCAGTTAGCGCAGTTACCCTCCGCACAAACGTTGTGGCAGACTGAAACCAGTCAGCAGCGGCTTACTTTGCAGAGTATGTGGGTGTTTCAGGGGCTTGCCTGGGCGCTGATGCTGATGATTATTTATCTGGCTATCCATACTCAGCTTGAAGGTGACGGCGGTAACCCGCTGTTGCTGGTGGTGCCCATGCTGTTGCTCAGCGCCGGTGACTGGCTGGGCCGTTCCTTCAATGGTCAGCCCGCGCTGAACCGTTATGTGCAGGGCAAACAGGCACTTAAAACACTACCAGTAGAGCCTCTGCAACTGACAGACGCCGTACCACTGTCTGACACGCTCAAACTGACAGACTTTGGTTCTGTGAACCTACCCGAACAAAAAGTGACGGCGGAGTTTGATGTCTGCGGTCTTTACCTGGTTGGCGGACCAAGCGGCGCAGGCAAGTCCCAGTTATTGCAGGCTATCAGCGGGTTGGTAGCCAGCCATGGGCAACGTCTTTGTGATGATGAAGCGCCGGGGGAGGGCCTGATTGAAGGCTGGCTATATCTGGAGCAGCAACCGGTGATCCTCGCCGCCACGCTCAGACATAACCTGACCCTGGGCCGGGACTTTTCGGCTACGCAGCTTAATGACGTACTGAGCAAAGTTGGCCTGGCTCAGCTTAACGACCTGGGTGAGTGGCTCGGCCCGGGTGGCCGTGTATTATCAGGCGGCGAGCGCAAGCGCTTAGGCATAGCACGAGCAATGCTTATCCACTCACCGGTGTGGCTGCTGGATGAACCCTTTGAGGGGCTCGATGGAGCAGCGGTTAGTCAGCTGGTTAGCCTGTTACAACAGGACGCTGCAACGCGTCTTATCATTATTGCCAGTCACGTGTATCCGGCTGAACTGCAATGTAAAGACACGCTGATACTAAGTCCTGTAAGCTAATTCTATCAGGCTACGCGGATAGGGATCACATCATCGGTGATCCTATGTTTAAACCGGGCTTTTAAACAATCGGCTGAACCGGCCTCGAATTCCCGGCAGGTAGAGGAGCGTTGCGCGTAGATACTGTAACTCACCTGTGTGCCAATTTCCCCTGTCAGGGCTACGCACCTGGGGTTGGGTTGATTAGTACCGGCCATGGAAACTAAATTAGGTGAAATTTTAGTGGTCAGTTCTGCCGGCACCGAACCACCGGCAAAGGGATCGGACTCAGCCCAGTAAAAAGACACCCGAAAGGTGGCGCAACAGGCACCACAATCCACACAAGACAACATATAACTGCTCCACACTATGTGCAAAACAACCAGTGATTAGCTGGGTTTGCGAGCTAACGCATAAGGGTAAGAAAAAATCATCTGGAAGGCAGGCAGAGGGTACCCACTCTTCACTACAGAATGTGAATTATGCCACCAAAACTGAAAAACCATAAATAAAATAAATTCACGTAAATCAATATTTTGCTTGGTTTAATGAAGGTGGGTTTAGGCTCTATAAGGTTAAGGCCTGCCAGCTGGCAAAGCTTTTGCTGTATCAACGTAATGACCTATTTTACTTTGATACAGAGAACCGGCAAATGAGCAAAATTCAAATCACGCCATTTTTCCATGAGCCCACGTTTACCGTGACCTACGTGGTGACTGACCGCGCCACTAACAGCTGCGCTATTATCGATCCGGTGCTTGACTATGATGCTGCCGCCGGGGCCGTTTCCCATGAGTTTGCTGACAAAGTTGTCAGTTACGTTGACAAAAATGGCTTAACGCTGGAGTGGATCCTGGAAACCCACGCCCATGCCGATCATCTGACTGCCGCGCCCTACATTAAAGACAAGCTGGGTGGTCTGATTGGTGTAGGCGATCACATTCGCCGCGTACAATCCACTTTCAAAACGATTTATAACCTGGAAAGCACGTTTCTGACTGATGGGAGTCAGTTTGATCAGCTGTTTGTTGATGGTGAGGTGATAACGCTGGGTCACCTAGATATGGAAGTGCTGCATACCCCCGGGCATACCCCGGCCTGTGTCTCTTACTACATTGAAGATGCCGTGTTTGTTGGCGATACCCTTTTTATGCCCGACTATGGTACAGCCAGGGCAGATTTCCCCAATGGCAGTGCGCAAACGTTATATCAGTCTATTCGCAAAATTCTCGCCCTGCCAGAGCCCACCCGGATGTTTGTTGGCCACGACTATAAAAGCGCAACACGCGATGATTTCGCCTGGGAAACCTCGGTTATTGAACAGCGTCGCAACAATATCCATGTGAAAGACGGCGTGAGTCAGGCCGACTTTGTGGCCATGCGGGAAGCACGGGATGCAACGCTGGCGGTGCCTAAGCTGTTGTTCCCGGCTATTCAGGTCAATGTCAGAGCTGGCCAGATGCCGCCGGCGGAAGACAATGGCAAGTGTTACCTTAAAATCCCGCTGACGATTAAGTCATAACTATGATTTTCACTTTTATCGGCGCCATTGTAATTGGTGTAAGCCTGGGCTTACTGGGGTCAGGTGGCTCCATTCTTACTGTGCCTCTGTTGACTTATATCGTTGAACGTCCACCGAAAGTGGCCATTGCTGAATCCTTGTTGATTGTCGGTGGGATCGCTCTGGTCGGCGTTTGGCGTCAGCAGCAAGCTGGTCAGGTGGCCTGGCAAAAAGTGGCGAGCTTTGGTTTACCCAGTATGGTGGGCACCTACTTTGGCGCGTTGTTATCGCAGTATTTAAGTGGTCTGGCGCAGTTGGTGTTATTCGCTGTCATTATGCTGCTGGCCAGCCGTTTTATGCTTAAACCTATCAGTGTAAAGGCCAGTGATGGGGTGTCATTGGTCAAGCTAATCCCCGCAGCGCTGGTGGTGGGCGTTATTGCCGGTTTGGTTGGTGTTGGCGGCGGCTTTTTAATTGTGCCGGCCCTATTGGCCCTGGGTGGTGTGTCTATGCGCGAGGCGGTTGGCACCAGTCTGGCTATCATTGTGCTGCAGTCGGTGGTGGGGTTTGGCAAATACTTTTATCTATTCAGTCAACAGGGCGCACTGCCCTTTGATTTCCAGCTCATTGCACTGATGGTGGGGATTGGCGCCGCTGGCTCTCTGCTCGGTACGAAACTGGGAGGACACCTGCCACAGCCGCAACTGAAAAAAGGCTTTGGCGTGATGTTGGTTGTGATGGGTAGCTTTATTTTTCTTTCCTCTTTATACGCTATGCACTTCGTGGAGGTACCAGTATGAATATTCGCACGATAAATCATCATTTTAGTGTTTCAGGAGTGTTAACCAGGGACGACATGGATGCCCTCGCAGAGGCCGGCGTAACCACCTTAATTAACGGCCGTCCGGATTATGAGGAGCCCGACCAATTACCAGATGCCATCTTGCAGGGATGGGCCCGGGAAGCCGGGTTGGATTACTACTTTGTGCCAGTTATAAGCGGTAACTATAACGAACAGGAAGTGGCGACTTTTGGTCAAATCCTGCTTAAAGCAAAAGGGCGGGTGCATGCAATATGTCGTACCGGTACGCGGGTATTACATTTGTGGGCTCTGGCGCGTTTGGCTCAGGGGCTTAGCCAACAAGAGATAAAGCTGGCGGGCGACAGGGCCGGTGTTGACCTCGATGGGGTACTTTTAACATATCAAAATCGCACTTTTCAGGCTCAACACCTCCATTAATTTTTTTATTTTAAATCAATGCCTTGAGCCTCTATGGGCCAGATGCCCGATAGGCTTTGGGCGCACAATCTGGCATCTTGACTCCCTCTTACAGGGACTATTGCTATGTATTTTCAACGTGTGTTTGTTTTTTTCACCACCAGTATCATCGCTTTACTGTGTGGCTGTTTCTCTTCTTACCTTGTGGCCTCAGAGACGGTTGAGGCAACCGAATTATCAGCGCTAAGAATCAAAGCTCAACAGCGTATAGAGCGGGAGTATTCTTCACCGTGGATGGCGCAGCAAAGTTCGTCCCTGAGTCGCTGGCTCATTGGTGCCCCAACGCTGGAAATCTCCGCTTTGCAGTCAAATCAGGCCACCGGCACTGATGAAATCGAAGTACGGCTTGGCGTGCAAATTCAACGTCCGGACAACCTTGATTTGTTTGATCAGATGGAACAGATTAACGAGGCCATACTTGTTGCACAGCAGCGCCAGCAGGCATTGTTGGTTTCTGGCCTGGTCAGGCAACGAGCCTGGGCGGCGGCGATAGCGCACCAACAGGTCAAAGCGTTGAGTGATAAACAGGTATGGCTGGCAAAGTTGGGCAAACAGTTAACCCAACGCTTTGAAGCCGGAGAGCTGGCTCGTCTGGCTTATCTGCAATGGCAACAGCAACAACTCGATGTACAACAGGCTTTGGTGGTCGCCAAAGCGGATTTAGCCGCTGCGATGGGAGCTTATACCGAACTCACCGGAGCGAAGCAGTTACCCGCCGATTTACATGAAACGGTGCCCGCCAGCCTTGATAGTGCACTGAATAGTCATCCCGAACTGAAGCTGCTGAGTTTGCAAAAACAGTATGCCGGGGCGGCTTATCAGTATGGCCGGCAAAGTCAGAGCAACTGGGATGTTGCGCTGGTGGCGCGCCGCTTACAAAGCGTGATGGGCGATGAGAATCAGGTAGGTATTGCGGTAGGCATCCCGCTGGCCCTTGAGATGCCTGCCAACCCGCAGAATTTGCAGGCATGGCAGCAAACCGATTTGGCACTTTCACAATCTCTGATGAACCTGCGAATTACCTTGCAGCAGCAGGTCAGCACCAATTTGGCCAGCCTGACATCGCTGGAAGAACAAATTGCCATTGGCGAGCAGCAAGTTGCCATAGGCGAACAAATTGTTAAGCAACTGGCGCAGCTAAAGCAGAGCAGCGAGCTGGAGCAAAGCAACTGGCTGCAATCGTTGCTGGAACAGCGCGACCGCACCTATCAACTGGATCAGCTCAAACTTTCTCAACAACAACGGGTTGCTCAAATTAATCAACTGGCAGGGCAAGTGCTATGAAATCGTTTTTCTCTTTTCTTTTGTTAGTGCTGACAGTCTCTACTGCGACAGCGCAAAACCAGCGGATCCCCCTTGAATCTCTGGGTCGCCTGTCACTGAATTTTGCAGCACCACAGATTGTGCCTGCTGTGCCAACCCCCGCGGTAAGCGGTGAAGTAAGCTATCTGCCGGGCAATGGTTATCAACTGGTATTGCCGTTTCGGGTATTACAGCAGCAATACCTGGTAGCGCCACAATCCTCTGTAGCGGCCAATACCCCGCTGGTTAAACTAACTGGCAGCGAAGTTCATCATTTCTACGAAATGCTTAGAGCCCAAAAGGAGATGTACCGTCAGGCAGAGCAGCGGTACCAACAAAATCTGCCGTTATTTAAAAGCAAATCCATCAACCAGCAATCCTGGCAGGCGATTACCGACCATTACTTTGCCAGCAAGCTGGAGCTGGGCCATCTTGAGCATGCCAAAGAGTTGCTGCAAAGTGCCAACGATGACGATGCGGCCTTATTGATATCGCCAGTGGCAGGGGTTTTTATTCCGGCCGGTGAACAACTCGACACTGAGGCTTTTGTCTATGGTGAGGTCATTGAGCAGGACGCATTGCGCCTGAAAGTGCAACTGCCGTCTCAGCTCGCCGATAAAATATCTGCATTAACAGTAGGCTCCTGTCACCTCGAGGTGGCCTACCGCGAGCGCCTGAATAAAGGGCTTGTCAGCCGTTTGTGGAGTGCCTCTGTCACCGCTAACGACGAATGTGAACTGATGTATGCAGACTCGATGATGGTGACGCCGGTGATTGAGCAGGCGGGCCTGGCTATCCCTGCTTCAAGTGTCTATTTCTTTGAAGATCAGTATTACGCTCTGGCAAAAGACGGGGCAGAGTTGTTGCCTGTTGCGGTAACTGTGTTGGGACGTCATGAAGGTCAGTTGTTGATTGCCGACAACATGGCGCTGAAAAACTCGCAGGTGCTGACCTCCTCGGTAAGTGCTGTGCAAGGTCTGTTACTGGGTCTGGGAGGCGAATAGATGATTGCCCGCTGGATCCAATTTTCTCTAAGCCAGCGCATTTTCGTGCTGGCGATGTTTACCGTTGCCCTGGCGGCGGGAGTGAATGCCTGGCTGAAGCTGCCGGTCGATGCGTTTCCGGATATTTCTCCCACTCAGGTAAACGTGATTATTAAAGCACCGGGGATGACCGCTGAAGAAATTGAAGCGCAAATCACCCAGCCACTGGAAACCGAGTTACTGGGCATTCCCGACAAAGCGGTGCTGCGCTCAACCACTAAGTATGCCATTACGTCGATTACTCTGGATTTTGTCGAGGGCACCGATATTTACTGGGCGCGTCAACAGGTGGCGGAGCGGCTGAATAATTTGTGGAGCGAACTGCCGCCCACAATAGATGGTGGCATTGCGCCGATGAGCACACCGCTGAGCGAAATGTTTATGCTAACGCTCGAGAATCCGAATCTGTCATTAATGGAACGCAAGCATTTACTCGACTGGCAAATCCGGCCTGCATTACGCACGGTTGCCGGTGTGGCCGAGGTGAACGTTCTGGGAGGCTATACCAAAACCGTGCAGTTTACGCCGGATATACAGCGTATGAGCGCCATGGGGCTCACGCTGCCTGAAGTGGCTGATGCACTGACCCGGTCTAACGTAAACGGTAGTATTGGCCGCATTGAAATAGGAAACGATACCTTAATTGTTCGCAGTGAAGGGCGTTTTACCCGATTGGAAGATGTGGCTGAACGGGTGATCGCGATTAAAAACGGCGGTGCTATCCGGCTCGATGATATTGGACGGCTGTCTGTAGGCAGTCTCGCCCGTTATGGCGGGGTAACCAAAGATGGCGAAGAAACTACTGAAGCGCTGATTGTGGCATTGAAAAACAGCAATACCGCTGAGGTAGTGGAAGCCGTGCAGGCAAAGCTGGCGCAAATTGAGCCTGGTTTACCTGCAGGCACTGAAGTGAATGTCTTTTACAACCGTAAAAACCTTATCGATACCGCGGTGGGCACCATTACCAGTGCACTGGGACAGGCGATTGTGATTGTGGTGGTGTTGCTGGCGGTATTCCTTGGCCAGATAGGGGCTTCCTTTGTGGTTGCGTGCGTGATCCCCGTAGCGGTACTCATCACCTTTTATTTAATGAGCATAACCCACCTCACTGCCAATCTGATGAGTCTTGGCGGAATGGTAATTGCCATTGGTATGCTGGTCGATGCCTCAGTGGTGGTAGTTGAGAATATCGTTTCGCAACTCTCCCGTGGGGTCCCGTTGCCACGTTTACATGTGATTTATCGCTCTGCCAAAGCGGTTGCCACGCCGGTTATCGCCGGTACACTGATTGTGCTGGTAGTGTTTACCCCGCTGCTCACGCTCACCGGCCTGGAGGGAAAACTGTTTAGCCCGGTCGCCATGACCATTATGTTTGCCATGGCGGTGGCTCTGGTGAGTGCCTTTACCATCATCCCGGTGCTGGCATCGTTTTTTGTCAGTAAGGCGCCGCAACAATTGCCAGGCTACTTGCAGGCGTTACAAAATGGCTTTGAGAGCGCACTTCGCAAAGCCATTGGGGTGCCGAAAACCCTGTTTATTGCTATGGCTGTTACCCTGGCCCTCACTGTGCTGGCTTTTACACAGTTAGGAAAAACGTTTATGCCGACTCTGGATGAAGGCGACCTGATAGTGCAGCTGGAAAAATCGCCCACGCTGTCTTTGTCTGCATCGTTAGCACTGGATAAGCAAATTGAAGAAGCTTTGCTGGCTGAAGTGCCGGAGATTAAGCAAATTGTGGCGCGTACCGGTTCCGACGAACTGGGTCTGGATCCCATGAGTCTGAACGAAACCGATGTGTTTATGCAGCTCGCGCCAACCGATGAGTGGCGTTTCGACACCAAGGCAGAGCTTGCCAATGCGATTCGCGACGTATTAAAAGGTTTTCCGGGCATTAATTATGGGTTTACCCAGCCCATTCAGATGCGCGTGTCTGAAATGCTAACCGGTAGTACCGGCATGGTGAGCATTAAGATTTTTGGCGACGACATTGTCCAGCTTACCGAAGTGGCCAGTCAGGTTGCACAAGTAACTGAGGGCATAGAGGGGGCTGTGGATGTGAATAAAACGCTGATGGAAGGCGGCGATTATTTACGTATCAAACCCAAAATGGATATTGCCCTGATGTTTGATATGTCACTCACCGAGCTGTCTGATTATTTGCAAATGCAGGTTAACGGCGTACAGGTGACCGATATTATCAATGGCCGAATTATTACACCGCTGATGTTTTCCCATCAACGCGACGGTATCGCTGCGATTGGCAGCGATATTGAACTGGCAAGTCTGCCAATTCAACTGCCCGATGGCACGTTACTGGCTTTGTCTCAGGTTGCCGAGCTCGAACGTGTTGCCGGCCCGGCGGTGATTGAGCGTGAAGATGCTTTGCGTTATGTGATGGTGAGCGCCAATGTGGAAAATCGCGACCTGGCCTCTTTTGTTGAAGAGGTGGCTGGCGAAGTCGGCCGCAGCGTGTCGCTGCCGACTGGCTATACGGTCAGCTACGGCGGGGAGTTTGAGAATCAGATCCGCGCTACCAATAACCTGCTAACCATTATTCCGCTGGTGCTGGGCGTCATCCTGATTATCCTATTTACCCAGCTAAAAGAGCTTAAGCTGGCGTTACTTATTCTGGCTAACATTCCGTTTGCGCTGGTCGGTGGTGTGTTTGCCCTGTGGTTTACCGGTGAATATCTGTCGGTACCGGCTTCGGTAGGTTTTATCGCCCTGCTTGGTGTAGCGGTGCTCAACGGTGTTGTAATGCTGTCGCATTTTCAGCAACTGGCCAAGCTTGCCGGGGACTTCAAAGAGCTCATTATTCAGGGGGCGAAAGACCGTCTGCGGCCAATCCTGATGACGGCGACAACGGCCATATTCGGGTTAATGCCGTTGGCGTTTGCCACCGGTCCGGGTTCAGAGATTCAAAAGCCACTGGCCATTGTGGTGATTGGTGGCCTGCTATCATCCACATTGGTAACACTGATCATTCTGCCAATCCTGTATTTCACCATGGAGCGTAAACATCATGACTGACCAATGTATTTTTAGCTGCTTTGTGGATCCGGAAACAGTCGATAGCGTGGTGGATTGTTTATTATGCCAGTCTTTTGTCAGCGGTTTTTCTATGCACCGTATTGAGGGCTACAGCAAAGAGCATGCGAATTACACCGTGGGTGAGCAGGTAGCGGGCCATCGCTCAGTTTGCCGCCTGGACATTCGCTTGCAGTGTATTGAGCTGGATAATCTTACTGCGGCGCTGGCGGGATTATCCTTACAGCATCGCATTCGCTATTGGGTGACACCGGTGATTGACACGGGCATTATTTAACCGCCCGGTATGGCTTAAGGTTTCCTTAAGAAAACTTAGGTAGCTTATTGTGAAAACAATAACATGTGGTGAATTGTGAACGTTTCATTTGTAGTCCCTGCAAAAAATGAACAGGGTAATATCAGGCCGTTGGTGAGCGAAATTATTCAACATACGCCAAAAGGTGTAGGGTTCGAAATTATCTACGTTGACGACGGCAGCTCTGATGGCACGCTCAGCGAAATTCGTGAGCTTGCAGGTGAATTGCCGGTGCGGTTACGTGTGGTACAGCATGAAAAATCCATGGGGCAGTCTACCGCTATTATGACGGGGGTTCGTTACGCGCGTAACGAATGGATTATGACGCTGGATGCAGATGGTCAGAATGATCCGGCCGACATTCCACGTTTTATTGACGTTGCAGCGCAGCAGCCTGTGGGGGCGGATTTTTGCGTGGCTGGCTATCGCAAAAACCGTAAGGATACCGCCTGGAAGCGTTTTCAGTCACGCATTGCCAACCGGGTTCGCCAGCGTTTATTGCATGATGAAACCCCCGATACCGGCTGTGGCTTAAAGCTGATCCCTCGCCGTACCTTTTTATCGTTGCCTTATTTTGATCATATGCACCGGTTTTTACCCGCTCTGGTAAAACGCCTGGAAGGCCGTGTGTTGGTAGTGGAAGTTAATCATCGGGACCGCCATTGCGGCATTTCTAATTACACTATGTTGAGCCGACTTGGTGTCGGCATTGTAGATTTGTTCGGTGTTATATGGTTACTTAGACGGGCCAAATGTCCCCACCCTCAGGAAGTCACTGATTAATGCGTAAAGCGACGAGTGAAAAGCGCCTGCAGGCCAGCCTCAGAGGGTTGTTAAAACCTGTACTGGCCTGTGTGGTTATAGCCTTTATTTTCAAAATGGCGAGCCTTGGTGAATATGCCGACCCGGTAGCCATTGAGCAGTGGTTAACAGAGCAGGGCGCCCTCGGCTGGCCTTTGCTGATATTGTCTGGTGTGCTGCTGATGTTGGTGGGGTTTCCTCGCCAGATTGTGGCCTTTATTGGTGGCGGTTTGCTGGGCGTTACGGCCGGCACTTTACTGTCTACCGGTATGGCAGCGATAGCTTGCGCCACCACTTTCCTGATGTCCCGTTATTTTTTGCAGGACTGGGTGAAACGCCGCTTTCCCGGCGTGATTGCAAAACTCCACCCGTTACTGGCCGGTAAACCCTACACGGCGACCCTGGCGATTAGATTGTTACCGATTGGAAGCAACGCTATAACCAACATCGTGGCCGGCGCTAGTACGATTCGAGGCCGCGCTTTTGTCAGTGCCTCAGCGCTTGGTTACATACCACAAATGCTCACGTTTGCCCTTATGGGGCAGGGCATGGAACAGATGTCGTCGTGGCAGATAAGTGTCAGTCTGAGCTTGCTGGTGTGTTCGGTTTTGTTAGGCGCTCACCTCTACCGTTGGTATCAGCAGCAACCTGCCGACTCCATTTCTACCCCCTGATTAACTATGACTAAGTGGCCTTCTTTCAGCTGTTATCAGCGTACGGACCTGATCTGGCTGGGTTTGATTACCTTTTTCCTGCTGGCGATGGGGATTGGTTTGCGTGCCCCCTGGCCGGCAGATGAGCCCCGTTTTGCGTTAATTGCCAAAGACATGGTAGAGACCGGACAATGGTTGTTTCCCATGCGTGGTAATGAACTTTATCCGGATAAGCCGCCCTTGTTTATGTGGTCTATCGCCCTTTTTTATGCCCTTACCGGATCGCTCCATATCGCTTTTTTACTGCCGTCGGCTATTGCCGGTACGGTAACCGTTCTGGCGGTTTTTGATATTGGTCGCCGCTTATGGGGGAGTCGTGAGGCCTGGTGGGCCGCAGGGTTACTGCTTGCCAGTGTGCAGTTTGTGCTGCAGGCGAAAAGCGCACAAATTGATGCCAGTGTGTGCATGTGGGTTACCCTTGGTTGCTATGGACTGTTGCGAGCGACATTGTGTGAAGATGGCTATGCCTTGTGGTGGTTGGGCGGTTGTGTTGCCATGGGGTTAGGTATAATGACCAAAGGGGTTGGATTTTTACCTTTGCTGATGCTTTTACCTTACGGCATGTCAGTATGGCGTCAATCTGCTGTGCAAACCTTGCCGAAGCGTTACTGTTGGGGATGGTGGGCAGCAGGGGTTCTGGCTATGCTGATGACCCTGCTGCTCTGGCTTTTACCCATGCTACTGGCGGTTGATGGCCGGCTGGACCCGGCCTACAGTGCTTACCGCGATAATATCCTGATGAAACAAACGGTCACCCGCTATGCCAACTCCTGGCATCACATTAAGCCGTTCTGGTATTTTGTGCTGAATGTTGTGCCCTGGGCCTGGTTGCCACTGGTAGTGTTGCTGCCCTGGCAATGGCCTCACTGGCGTACCGCCTGGCAAAGCAACGATGCACGGATCCTAATGCCCCTTGGTTTTGTGCTACTGGTGCTGTTATTTTTCAGCCTGAGTCCGGGTAAACGTGGGGTGTATATTCTGCCCGCTTTGCCAATGCTGGCACTGGCTATGGCGCCAGCCATGCCTCATATAGCCGGTAAAAAGTGGCTGTCGCGAATATTTTGGGCGTTAACCACACTGATTGGCGCCAGTCTGACAGTAACAGGATGGCTGGGGATACTCGATACCGGCCCGATGGCCAAGCTGACCGAGCGTTACGAGGTCGATGGCAGTGGTTTGCTGCTGACCACCGGAATAGTTGTACTGATGGTGTTAGTACTGCTCCACCGCCGTGCTGGCTGGCAGGCCTGGGGAGCTACGATGCTGGTGCTGTGGTGCAGTTACAGTACTGGCTTTGCCAGCATGTTAAACCCGCTGCGTACGCCGGCCGCGATTTGGCAAGCTATTGATGAGACGGCAGGAGAGGAAAGTGAGATTGCCTTACTGGATACCGGGGAGCAGTTTATGTTGTTTGCCCGTCGTCCCATCGTACACTTTGGCTATCATACGCCGCCTGCAACCGAAATCTACGCTGCATGGCAGTGGTTAAAGGCCAATCCGGGCGGGTATCTGTTGTTGCCCGTCAGTCGGGAGTCAACCTGTCTGGACCTCACTAAAGGGATTATTATGGGGCGAGCACATCGTGAGGACTGGTTGTTGTTAGGGCCGGATGGGCTTCGCCCAAGCTGCCCGCAAGCGGATGACAAAGCAACGACGTTTCGCTATGAGCCGATAAACCCGTTGATCCGATAGCCGGGTAATGGCTATGCTGTGAGCTTATTAAAATTCAATCCTTTTGCAGAGTTTTCCCTATGAGCGAACACGGCCACCGGCATGGTCAGCCCCAACATTCTCACGCTCATGACCACAGTCACGAGCATCACCCCGGGCACCATCATCACCATGATATCGCCGAAGACCGCATCAGTTGGGCTTTCTGGCTGAATTTCATCTTCACAATTATCGAATTTATCGGCGGCTGGCTCACCAACAGCGTAGCGATTATGGCCGATGCCGTGCACGACCTCGGCGACTCACTGTCGATTGGTCTGGCCTGGTATTTGAGTAAGGTGGGTAAGCGGGATGCCACCGAGCAATATTCTTATGGTTTTAAACGTCTGAGCCTGCTGGGCGCATTAATCAACGGCCTGATTCTGGTTGTGGGCTCGGTATGGGTTTTAACTGAAGCGATCCCGCGCTTATGGTCACCTGAAATGCCGGTTACAGAAGGCATGATTCTGTTAGCCGTCCTTGGGATCGCAGCCAATGGCTTTGCCGCTTACAAGCTGCATGGCGGTGAAACGCTCAATGAAAAGGTGCTCAACTGGCACCTGCTCGAAGACTTACTCGGGTGGGTTGCGGTGCTGATTGTCGCCATTATTTTACAGTTTGTGAACTGGCCGGTGCTGGATCCGCTGCTGTCTGTTATTTTTACACTGTTTATTTTGTTTAATGTGGTCAAGCACGTTATTCATACCGTAAAGCTGTTTCTGCAAGCGAATCCCGATACCGATAAGCAACTGGCCATTCAAGCTGCACTTACCGGGCTTGAACAGGTAAAAGAGCTTCACCATGTGCATTTTTGGTCGCTGGACGGCGCCAGTCATGTGCTTACTGCGCATGTGGTGGTTGAAACTCACTTTGATGTTGCCTCGGTGGGAAAGTTAAAACAACAAATTGCCGAGGTGCTGGCACCGTTTAATCTGGATCACACTACTATTGAACTGGAAATGCCTGGCGAAAATTGTCGGGACAAACTTTAACAGGGGCGATAAAGCCCTCCGGAGGGGGGCCGCGCCATACAGTATGGTCCCGGCCACAGGGCACACACACTCAGGAGCCAGGGCAGGCGACAGGCGTTTCTACCCGGGTAAAGCGAATATCTGACAGTTTAAAGCTGGTTGCCGCGTCTGCAGACAATGCCATAGGCACATATATCTCGCGTAAGTTAACGCCCTTATCGACAAAGCAAGTAAGTGGGGTGGCCACACGCTGCCAGTCGTTGTCAGAGGAAGTAAAGTCATCCAGTGCCAGCTCAGCTTCACAGCCCTCACCACATGACATGGAAACGGTTATACCTGTTGCCGATGAGCGCTGGATATCGAAGGCGAGCACGCCGGTAGGAATAGCGTAATCGAGCAAGTCCTCTGGAAAGGGAGAGAAAAAACGAATGCTGTCTTCACTGCTACCAAACTCTACCTGCAGGGTATCTTCCTGAACACGGCGGTCAGCGGTGCGAATATTAAGCGAATTGACACTAAGTACATTGCTATTCATTGTACCTTGCTGACCATCGCTGGAGGCGATGAGTGACCACGGTTGTTGAACGCTCTGCTGGAAAATTACCGCATCACCGGCCGCATTGGCGGCACTGTTTACCGACTCATCAAGTGCTCCAAGGTTGCCGCTATCCTCATAGGTAAGGCCGTAATCGTAGGCAAACAGTGGCTGCTTACCGTCGCCCTTGTTAACGGGATTCTGGAATGGATCGGCGGGCCATGAGAACGATAGCTTACCGCGCATAGGGTAATTCACTGTGCCGTCGGGCTTGCTGAATAGCACATCGGCGACACCGCCCCCCTCGGAGCCGGGCAACCAGGCAACCACAAACGCATCAGATGCGTTCAGCTCTGGCGTGATCCACAAGGGACGCCCGGTAATGAATACGGCTACAACCGGAATGCCTTGTGCTTTTAACGATTTAAGTAACGCCAGATCCTGCTTGTCACCGCGCTGATACTCCACATTGGCAATATCACCGTTACCTTCGGCGTAGGGCGTTTCACCAAACACGACTATGGCAACATCCGGCTTCTCTGAGTAGCTGCCGTCAACGCTTAATTCGGCCTCGCCGCCCGCAGCCTCAACGGTTTGTTCAATGCCTGTAAAAATAGAAGTGGCTCCCGGGAAGTCACTGTTTTCATTACCGGTACCTTGCCAGGTAATAGTCCAGCCGCCGGATTGCTTACCAATATTATGTGCGCCATCACCAGCAACCAAAACGCGACTTGCTGGGGCAAGCGGTAAGAGTTGCTGGTTGTTTTTAAGCATTACTAATGACTTCCGAACCGCTTCACGGGCTATTTGACGATGCGCATCGGCCCCGATGACCGACATGTCACCGGACAGACTGCGGTTGGCCGGAGAGGGCAGGTCAAATAAACCTACACGCAATTTAACCCGCAGTACCCGGCTTACGGCATCGTCAAGGCGTGTCATGGGGATCTCACCACTATTCACCTGAGCAACCAGGTTTTCCAGTAAAGGTTTCCAGGTTGGAGTGGGGGCCATATAAACATCCAGGCCAGCTAACAGTGCTTGTGGACAATTATCGTTACTGCAACCCGGGATCTGGCCATGACCGTTCCAGTCACCAACCACGAAACCATCGAAGCCCATTTTGTTCTTTAATACATCGGTAAGTAAGTATTTGCTACCGTGTAATTTTTCGCCATGCCAGCTGTTGAAGGAGGCCATGACCGACTGAGAACCGGCGTTTAAACCTTGAACATAACCCTGGGCATGAATGTCGAAAAGGTCTCTTTCGCTGGCCAGGTTGTTGCCCTGATCGTCGCCTTTGTCGGTGCCACCATCGCCAACAAAATGTTTAACTGTGGAAATGACATGCTGGTCATCGATATTGCCATCACTGATATCCCCTTGCAGGCCCGTAACGATTGCGCGCGCATAGTCACCTACGATGGCGGGATCTTCTGAGTAACTCTCATATGTCCGCCCCCAGCGATCGTCACGCACAACGGCTACGGTAGGTGCAAATATCCAGTCTATCCCCGTGGCCCGAACTTCTTTGGCCGTTGCGGTAGCAATTTTTTCAATTAAGCCCGGGTCACGCATGGCGCCCAGACCGATATTGTGAGGAAACAGCGTGGCACCAATAACGTTATTGTGACCGTGCACGGCATCGGTGCCCCACATGGTTGGAATGGTGCTACCGTCCAGTGAGTCGTCTATTGATGCCTGATACATGGCTTCGGCCAGATCTATCCATTCCTGCGGGGTCGCCTGTTTGTTAGCCCCTGGAAATGAGCCGCCGCCGTTGAGATAAGAGCCAAAACCATAACGGCGCATGTCTTCAACGGTAACGTCGCGGATTTCGGGTTGAATAAGCTGCGCGACTTTTTGTTCTATGGTCATGCCGGCAAGTAAGGCTTCAACTTTCTCTTCAACCGCTGCTTTATTCGCAATAGGCGATTGTATTTGTGGCCAGTAATCCGGAACAGACACTGTATTAGCAGACTGACTGTCAGTCTCTGATGTGCTGCAAGCGGTTAAGGCTGCAACCCCGATGGCTGCTGCAGCGACTGACAATGTAAATGATTTCATTATTATTCTCCGGATTATTACCCCTGCGAATGCCAAAGCACTGCGAAACCAATGAGCGAATGTTAATAATTTGTTGTGAGAGTATATGGGGAAATTTTGAAAATGCAAGCGCTTACATTTATGAGGGTGGGAATTGCATGAAAAAGTCAGCGGATGGCGGTAACCGTTGTATTAAGCCCCGTTGAGTAGCGAATAATACGCGTTTATGCCTGCCTTTTATGTTCTTATCTGCAGATGTATTAAGCTGTAGAGTGCAAATTTGAAAGCGTTTACATGGTTGTTGTTGCAATGGGAAGTCCCACTAGCAGAGCTTATTTTTAAGCGTAACGATTAACCCCGTTTACTTAAGTAACTTTTTCACTTATACGGCTAGCTGGCTTGCCTGGTGGTTCGCTGCATAGAATAACGAATGCTGGTTGGCTATGATGGGGCTTAAAAAACGCCGCAGTGGGCGAACATAGCCAATGTATTGCAACAGGGCGCTATGATGCAGAGTAGGGTGTTGACGATGGTTATACAACAGTGAATAACCGCTTTGATCAATTAAAATGTAAATAACTTGTATAAAAAATGAAAGCGCTTACAATTAGGTCTGGTTATGTTATTGCTATAATTATACGAGGAGCTGTCGTACGCTGACGAAACTCAGTGCGTTAGGTGCGTAAGTGCAAAATGACTAAAAGTTTTACACTCAACAAAGTGCTCAGTGGCGCGGACTTTACTATGGGAGTGGCCACTTCTTCGTTTCAGATCGAGGGTGCCAGCGAATTGCGCGAGCCCTGTATATGGGACACATTTTGTCAGGTGCCCGGGGCAGTCAAAGATAGTTCTGATGGGCGGACAGCCTGCGATCATTATCATTTATGGCAGCAGGATATTGCTCTGATTGATGAGCTGGGGTTTGACGCCTACCGGTTTTCAGTATGCTGGCCGCGAATAATCTGCGCTGATGGCAGCGTTAATCAACAAGGCCTGTCGTTTTATCTGGCGATATTAAATGAGTTGCAAAGACGTGGAATTAAAGCCTACGTCACCCTCTATCACTGGGAGTTGCCGCAATTCCTGGAAGATGAAGGGGGCTGGCTTAACCGCGAAACAGCTTACGCATTTGCTGACTATGCCCGCGTTGTAGCCACGGCCTTTGGTGATAAAGTGAGTGCTTACACTACACTGAATGAACCGTATTGCAGCGCCTTTTTAGGTTACGAAATAGGTGTGCATGCGCCGGGTAAAGTTGGCAAGCAGTACGGCAAAAAAGCCGCCCATCACCTGCTTCTTGCTCATGGCCTTGCCATGCAGGTACTCACCGATATCTGCCCTGATATTCCCAGTGGTCTGGTGCTCAATTTTACCACCTACTATCCGGCTACCCAAAGCGACGCAGACAAGCAGGCCACGCTACTGGCAAAAGCGCACTTTAACGACTGGTATGCCAGCCCGGCACTCACCGGGCAATACCCGCCTTTGCTGGAAAGTCTGCCCGCGGCCGAAAGGCCAGTCATCGAACCGGGTGATATGGCAATAATATCCGCGCCTATGGCGTACCTCGGGGTTAACTATTACACCAGAGCTCTGGTGCAGGCCTGTCCGGGGGGGCACTTTGAAATCCTGCCGCCCGCAGACAACGTACCTGTTACGGCCATGAATTGGGAAATTTACCCGCAGGGATTGCGTGATTTATTGCTGCAACTGCATAATGAGTATGATTTACCGCCACTTTTTATCACCGAGAATGGCATGGCCGAGGATGACGTGGTACAAAATGGCCAGGTGCATGATAAGGTGCGCGTGAATTATTTGCAGCACCACATGCAGGCCGTTGCCGAAGCAATGGAGCATGGGGTGGATGTCAGAGGTTATTTTGTGTGGAGCCTGCTGGATAATTTTGAATGGGCCGAAGGGTATCTTAAGCGGTTTGGTATAGTGCATGTGGATTTCGACACACAACAGCGGCTACCCAAACAAAGCGCCCTTAAACTCAGTGAATGGCTTAAACAACGCCGCTAAACTCCATAGCTGTTTGGACATTAAATGATCAGTGTAAAAGAAAAAGTTGCATACGGGCTAGGCGATACAGCAAGCAACTTTGTCTTTCAAACGGTTATTTTATTCCTCACTTTCTACTACACCGACGTGGTTGGTTTAAACCCGGCAACGGTTGGGAGTATTTTCCTGCTGGTGCGCCTGATTGATGCGGTAACCGATCCGCTGATGGGCTCGCTGGCCGATAAAACCCGCACGCGATGGGGGGCATACCGGCCTTATCTGCTGTGGATGGCCCTGCCTTTTGCCATCATCAGTGTACTGGCCTTTACCACGCCCGATACCGACTACAACGGTAAGCTGGCTTACGCGATAGCCAGCTATGTGCTGTTAATGCTGATGTATACCGCGATTAATATTCCCTATTCTGCACTCGGCGGCGTGATTACCGCCAGTCCCCTTGAGCGGGTCTCGGTGCAATCCTATCGCTTTGTATTTGCGATGCTTGGCGGATTGATTGTGTCGTTGTGTACGTTACCCATGGTGAACTGGTTTGGCGCAGGCAATGAAGCCCGCGGTTACCAGCTCACTATGCTGACCATGGGACTGGTAGGCATGGTACTGTTTTTACTCTGCTTTGCCGGAACCAAAGAGCGTGTATTACCCGCCGAAGGGCCGCCTTCACCGGTCCGGGAGCAGTTGAAAGCAGTCTGGCATAACGACCAGTGCCGCATCCTGTGTGTGGTTAGCATGGTGTTGCTAACCGGCATTGTACTGCGCAATGCACTGGCTATTTATTATGTGAAATACGTTTTACAGCGTCCCGACGATGTCACTTTGTTTGTGTCGCTGGCGATGGTGGGCGGTATTCTGGGGGCAGCCTCGGCTCACCCGGTGACAAAGTGTTGCGATAAAGTGAGGCTGTACAAAGTGCTTCAGCTTCTTTGCGCCGGCCTTTGTTTGATTAACTATTTATTGCCGGCCTCCATGTGGCTAGGTGCTTTGATTGTGCATTTTCTGTGGGGATTTGTGCTGCAAATGACGTCCCCTCTGTTATGGTCGAAAATGGGCGATGTGACCGATTATGGTGAGTTGCAAACCGGTACCCGCTTAACGGCCATGACCTTTTCTACCATTGTATTCTTTATTAAGTTAGGCATTGCTCTGGGCAGTGCGCTGGCAGGTTGGGCACTGGCTTACTATGGTTATCAGGCCAATAACATTGATGAAAGGGTAAGCCACGGTATTACCTTGTCTTTTTGTTTAATCCCGGCTGCCATGTCTTTACTGGTGGTGTTAATGATGCGCTGGTATAAACTGGACAGCCAGCGTGTGGATGAGATTCATAATGCCCTTAAAACCACTAGGCTAACCCAGCAGGACAACACATAGCGAAGTTAACATGGTCACAATAAAACAAGTCAGCGAAAAAGCCGGTGTGTCATCTGCCACCGTATCCAGAGTTATCAATAATACGGGCACGGTAAAAGAGAAAACCCGTGAACTGGTAATGTCGGCCATGGCTGAACTGGGTTACCGGCATAACGTCGTGGCCGCATCGCTGGCATCCAATAAAACTCATACCATCGGCTATGTTGTACCGGAGCTGCACGGCTCGTTCTTTGGTGCAATGATGGGCGGCACCGAGCAGGCATTGAGACAAGCCAAAAAACATATGCTTATTGCCACCGGACACTCCGATGCGGATATCGAGAAAGAGCAAATCGATGCGCTCTTAAGCCGCCGATGCGACGCTCTGATCCTGCACGTGGAAGCCGTTAGCGATGATTATCTGGTGAATCTGGTTCAGCAAGGCGTTGAGCTTGTGGTAGTGAACCGCTATATAGAAGAAATTGGCGATAATTGTATTAGCCTCGACAATATTAAAGGCGGCTACCTCGCTTCCCGCCACTTACTCGACATTGGCCACACAAAAATTGCTTACCTTGCCGGTTCGCTATTCAAAGCGGATGGTAAAAACCGTTTAACCGGCCATCAACAGGCGCTCAGAGACATGGGCGTTGAGTACACTGATAACCTTACCTACGAAGGTAATTTCCAGGCCAAATCCGGCACAGAGGGGATTCGTGCTCTGGTTGCCCGCGGCGCCAGGTTTACCGCTGTCGCCTGCGCTAACGATGAAATGGCCTCGGGTGCCATGATTGCCTTGCGCGAGTTGGGGCGCAGAGTGCCTGAAGATGTCTCGGTAATCGGCTTCGATAATGTGGACTTTGCCAGCTATCTTTCACCGGGTTTAACCACTATTGATTATCCGGTGCAGAAGATTGGTACCATGGCGGCGCACTGGGTGCTTGAACGTGTTTATGGTCACACCCGGCACGAATATCAGCACATTCTTAGCCCTCGACTGATTCTAAGAGGTACGACGAGCAGTCCGGAGCAGTAAATAACTGGATTATTTATAACCAGCTTTTAGAATCCTCCAAGGTTACTACCAGTTATGGTAGGACGTCACAGCTTTGTTCAGGAGACATCTTTTGTTTGTATTACGCACTACATTTGACCAGGCGCAGGGGAAAGTCTCTGCTTTACAGAGAGAAAATGAACGCCTTACTGCACAGTTGGCGTCACTCGAAGCTGAAAATCAGGCCCTTAAAACACAGTTAAGTGAAACTGAAAGTAACGACCCGGCTATGCCGGGCCTGACCGACAGCATGCTTGACTCGTTAAATCAGGTGGAAGGTATCCGCCAGACCGTCCTCTCCTCATTTGAAGACATCAGCGAACAAACCGATAAAATTACCGAAAACCACCGCCTCTTTGCACAGTCCAGTGAGTCATTAAAGCAAATTGTAGGTGATATGAGTGGCCTGAGTACCATGATGTCGGCCATGAGTGTCAGTATTGAAGGGCTCTCTGAAACGGCCGGTAACATTAATAAATTTGTCACCACCATTACCAGTATTTCAGATCAAACCAACCTGCTGGCACTCAATGCCGCCATTGAAGCCGCGCGTGCCGGTGATGCCGGACGGGGATTCAGTGTGGTCGCTGACGAAGTGCGCTCACTGGCAAATGAAACTAATAAGTCAGCAAGTGAAGTGTCGGAGCTGGTAAAAAGTATTATTCAATCCACTCAGGTTGCGGTCTCTTCAGTGGGGGAGTTACAAACTAACAATGGTAAGCTCTCTGAAGGCATCAGTTCACTTAACAGTAACTATGCTGGCATGATTGAACACTGCGATATCATGGAAAACACCATCCGTTCGGCGAGCCTGCAAACGTTTATCCAGACCGTAAAACTCGACCACGTGGTATGGAAATCTGAGGTTTACGCGGTACTGTGTGGACGTTCGAGTAAGTCAGAGCATGATTTAGCCGACCATACGTCCTGTCGTCTGGGTAAATGGTATAAGGGCAGTGCAACGTCAGACATGGCGAAGCTCGACGCCTTCAAACGCCTCGATCGGCCTCATGCCGGGGTACATAAGGCGGGGGTAAGTGCGATTAAAGCTCATCTGAATGGCAACAATGTGGAATGCGAACAATTGCTCAGGGAAATGGAAGCCGCCAGCCAGGAGGTGACAACCTTACTGGATAACCTTTCCCACACCGCAAAACTGTAAAGGTTTATCGGAGGCGGCTCACAATGAGCCGCTGCCTTTACTATCCTGTTGTTTTTAGCACTAATCTCTCATTCAAATTTTCACCACTGTTTATTGGTGGTTGCGTATTTAATGGTCTATTTTTAAATCTATAGAGATAGTCAGTGCGCCCGGAATTCGCATTTATTTTCACATAAAGGGCGAACCTTGCTATTCATCATCAGGAGCAAGAAGGGAGCTTCACACCCGATGCGTAATAACCAGCCCGTTACACAAAAAGAATATAAATTTCCGACGCATTACCGGCTGATTTCCTCTACCGACAAGCGCGGCATTATTACCTACTGTAATGACGCGTTTGTTGAAGTGAGCGGTTTTGACAGGGAAGAGTTAATTAATAAAAAACATAATCTGGTACGCCATCCGGATATGCCCGAAGTCGTGTTCAAAGAAATGTGGCAAACGCTGCAAGCTGGCCGGATCTGGATGGGGTTAGTCAAAAACCGGCGTAAAAACGGCGATCACTACTGGGTGTCTGCGTTTGTAACGCCGGTGTACGAGAACAACGAAATTGTTGGCTACGAGTCGGTTCGGGTACCGGCACTCGACCATGAAATTATCCGTGCTACTTCACGTTATGAGCGTATTCGTAATGGTCAGTCGGCGGCAAAGGCAAGTGAAATTTACCTCTACATGGCCAAAAAGCTCAGTGTTTTCTGGGGAGCGGGGATCCCACTGTTAATCTTTCTTGGCGTGTTTGCCGGGTTAGTGCCAACGCTGGTTACCGCTGCCGCACTTGTGGTAATGGCTATCTGGCAGCATTCATTGAGCGAAAAACGCTGGCAGGAGTTAATCAGTCTTAGCCCTGACTCCTACGATAGCGCCGTGGTTTCGCAAACGTATTTTGACGATTTTGGTGCCTCAGCCAGAGCTAAACTGGTGCTTGGGTGTGAGCTTGCTCGCAGCCGCACGGCTTTAACTCGTATAAAAGACGCGGCGTCTTCCTTAGAGGACATTGCCAATACTACTCACGAACAAGCGGCAATAACGTCTACTGCAGTGGTACAGCAAAATCAGGCTACCCAGCAAATTGCGTCTGCCGTGACGCAGATGTCACAGTCAATTCAGGAAGTGGCAGAGCGGGTAGAGCAAAATGCCGATACCGCCCGGTCTGCAGCCAGAAATGTGGAAACCGGTAATCAAACCGCACAATCGGCAGCCGCAGCCATTGATGAACTGAAAGGGGTTGTGGAAACCATTTCCGCAACAGTGACTGAGCTGGACCAGAGTACCAGTGATATTGGTGAAGCCGCGAGTATCATCTCGTCGATCGCCGAACAAACGAATTTGCTGGCACTCAATGCCGCAATCGAAGCTGCTCGGGCCGGAGAGCAAGGGCGTGGCTTTGCAGTGGTTGCAGACGAAGTACGCGCACTGGCGTCTAAAACGCGGGAATCCACCGACCGCATCCATAATATAATTCAGGTACTCGCCACCCGAAGTGAGCGCGCTGTAAAGGTTTCTAAAAACGGCCTGGAGTCTGCAGAACGCGGCGCCAGTATTGTGCAGGATACCCGCCAGGCTCTGTCTGACATTAATACGGCGGTACAGGGTATTTCTGAAATGACTATCGAAATGTCAGCAGCGGTAGAGCAGCAAAGCGCGGTGGCCGAGCATATCAATCAGCAAATCGTTGAAATTGCCGATGGCGCTGCTGATACCCAGCGCAGCTCCGAACGCTCGCTGGAAGCCAGCGACCATCTGCACACCACTATCGCCGAAGTGAATGGCGTTATAAAACGCTTCAATATCGAAAAAGAAATTGGCAAAAAATAGCGTCACCAGGCTCGGTAACAATGCTGAGCCTGGTAGCTTCGCTACATCATTCCAACGGCGTTTAGCTTTTTAACCGTTGGCTTTTAGCTTTACCACTTCAGCGCTCTCGCTGGACAAAAGCGTATCGGCATCGGTGCCTTTAAGCAGCTTGCCAACGTTATCTTTGTTCTTGGCCAGCATAATGGATAACTCTTCAGCAATTGCTTCATCAAGCTTTATCCCTTTCGCTTCAATGTAAACGGCCAGGTTATCCGCCACATCGAGCATTTTATCGTATTGATCTGCTGCTTTTTTATCGGTAGTAACCAACTTTTCTACCCCTTTATGAGAGACCACATATTGTGTTGTGATAGCCATTGTGTAACTCCGTTGTTGTGAAATTCCTTGTCACTGTATCGTAATTTACTGTATAAATAAACAGTATTATTTAACAAGTGGTAAAGTTAACAATGCTTCAGGTTATACCCGTTGCAGCACAAGCTGGCATCAGTGGTTTTGAGTCACCGGCAGCCGAATATAAACAGCTGGCACTGGATCTCGATGAACTACTCATAGAACATCCTACCGCCACGTTTATAGGTCAGGCACAGGGCGACTCCATGACAGGCGTAGGGATTTTTGACGGTGATTTACTTATCGTCGACCGCGCAGCACACCCCACTTCACTGGATGTGGTTGTGGCTAATCTAAACGGTAATTTTGTGTGTAAACTTTACGATCGAAAGGCTCAGGTACTGCTATCTCCCGGGCTTGATCACAAGCCCTACGCCCTTGGCGATGCCGACTTGTTTGAAGTTGAGGGGGTCGTGGTGCGTTCGGTTCGCATGCATCGCTACGTCAGGTGGCTCAGCCAATGTATGCGCTAGTTGATGCCAATAGTTTTTATGCGTCGGCCGAGAAAGTATTCGATCCGGCTATCCGCCAACGCCCGGTGGTGGTGCTGACCAATAATGACGGCTGTATTTGTGCGCTCTGTGAGTATGCCAAGCAGCTGGGCGTAAAAAAATTTGGCCCTTACTACAAAGTTAAAAAGCTGCTGGCACAGCACAATGCGGTAATCCGTTCGTCTAATTATGAGCTTTACGATTATCTGTCGAATAAGATGATGCAGGTGGTAGGGCAGTACGCGCCCGATCAGCACATTTACTCGATTGACGAGTGCTTTTTGTTTTTCGATGGCTGGAAGCCTGCCGAACACTGGCAAGCTTATGCTAAACGTATACAGGATGATGTTTGGCAACAACTCCGCTTACCCGTAGGAGTGGGGGTTGGCGCTACGCCTACTCTGGCTAAGGTCGCCAGCTTCGCCGGAAAAAAACTCGGTGATAAATCGGGTATTGCGGTGCTTGATACCCCCGAAGCTTGTCGGCAGGTGCTTGTCCAGATGGATGTTCAGGATGTGTGGGGCATCGGTAAACGTATTGCTGCCCGGCTGCGCGATCAGGGCGTTTCAAACGCCTGGCAACTGGCACAATTCGACCCCAAGGCGCTACGCAAGCAGTTTTCAGTAGAACTGGAAAGAACGGTAAGAGAGCTTAACGGTACCGTATGTATAAAGTGGGACGAGGAGCGGGCTAAGAAGCAGCAAATATACTCAACGCGCGCGTTCGGGCAACCTGTTACCAGTGAACAGTTTTTGCGTGAAAGCCTTTGCTGGCATGCCGAAAAAGTGGCAGAAAAATTACGCCGTCAGCAAAGTAAAACCTGGTTACTCACCCTATTCACTCATGCCAATCCCTTTGCTGATACAGAGCAATACCACAAGGCTATTCAGCATCGCTTTGCGCAGCCAACTAACGATACCAGAGCGCTGGTTCAGGCTGCGTCTAATGCCAGTCACACACTGTACAAAGCCAATATTAAATTACACAAGTGCGGTGTTGGCGCAATAGAGATTATCGAAACTGCCCACGAGCAGAGCGATATGTTCGCAGAACTTGCTCACAACCCTAAACTCATGCAATGCATGGATGCGATTAACAACCGCTATGGCAGCCAGACCATAGGCGCGGCAGCAAAAGGTATTCACCCGGAATGGGGCATGAAGCGCGAATACCTGTCACCGCAATACACGACTAACTGGCGGCATTTGCCTAAGGTTGAGTGTTAACTCTTGTGATGGCCCTATTCAGGTCGGGCTTCTCTACTCTATCGCTCAGATTACCAGGTGAACTTTCTAAACTGCTCCAATCGTTAACTAATGGCATGTTACCGCCCTGTACCAACAGACAGTCCTGCTCTGAAAGCTCGATGGCGGTTAAATTTTGTACTATATTCACAATGAAGTCCTCATTTGTTGTAGGGAGTTGCATGAAGTAAATCTAGGGAAAGAGATACGGAGATGAACGAATGTTTAGGACAAAAAAACAAAAATTTAGGACTTATATAGGCGTTGGCTTTTTCTGTCTGTTTTGGTCCTTACATGCTTACTGCGTTGAACCTGCATGGGTCGGGAAAACTAAATTTAATGGTGAACCCAGTGGCGTTGTCAGAGCAATAATTGCTCAAGATAATCACCTCTATCTAGGCGCAGAAAATGGATTCTTAGACCTTGTGGGTGAAACCTCAACATTTTACTCCCCTGACAACTCAGCTCTTTCAGAGGGTTATATATCTGATCTCAGCCCGGACGGTGAGGGGAATATATGGATTTCACAATTTGGTTCTGGAGTGTATGTTTTTAGACCCGAAGATCGATCCCTGAATCAGTTCCCTTTACCCATGGAGCTTGCAAAGTCGTCTTGGGCTCTGGCTGTTGCAGACTCATTCCTCGGGATTAGCCTGATCAATCAAATTCTAATTTATGATCTGAGCACCCGTGAGTATAAGGTCATTGATAAAGTTCACGAGGCAGGACGGTTAAGACGAATTTACGGGGCTGAATATTTAACTAATGTTGGGTTTGTATTTCCGGAATCTGGTGGTCTTGTGGTCCATGAGCCGGTTTCAGGGAAGACAACATTTTATGCAAAAGAAAAATACTTTCCGAAACTTGATTCGGTTACATCGGTTTCAGTACACGCTGATAACTTGTTAGTGGGGGGACGGGGAGGTATCTACCTTTGGGATACCATCAGCGCTGCTATCCATTATCCGTTCGAAGACCCGGGAGTCAATTTAAACGATGTCGATCAGATATTTGTAGGTGCCACGGAACGAATCTGGATCGCGGCAATAGGCTTATACTACCTAAATACAGAAAAAAACGTCATCTCAGAGCTTGAGCAAGGTCAGCCAAAATACTCAGTCGAGCAAATAAAAACCATTAGTGCGATATCTGAATTGGAGAATGGAGAGGTCGTAGTCGCTTCTAGCCAACTGGGTCTTTTACCCATACATTCCATTGATACCGGGATAAGGTATCTTCATGAAACAGATTTTCCTTATCGTAAAGATATCCAGTCGCTGAGTTACATGAATCAATCACAGGCGTTGGTCGGCACATCAGATAATTGGTTTCTGCTAAATTCGAACAATGGAAAGCTAACTGAATTGCCGTTGACTAGGTTTGAGTCGGAACCTATTGCAACGCCAAGTGGGTTATTTGTTACTAATAATACTTGTTCATTAGTACAACAGAGTGATGTGACTTTCGAAGTAGTGACAAGTGTTAGTGACCCTGCCAATTACTGTCAGTACATAAAGCCTGTCTTTTATCAAAAAGGGGACGACTTCTATATTTACTACGAAACAGATTCGCATGCGGGCTTTGTTCAACTAGTCGAAAACAAATTAAAACACTACGTGAATGCTCCGAAAGGCATCCGCTTTATTAGTGCCGAGAGTCATGACTTACTCGTAGTTTTAGACAAGAAAAATAGACTGTTTTCTATGGAGGAACCTGGAGTATGGATAAAACATGAAGCCGTCGATATGCAGCGATTCTTTGTTTATTGTATGTATTCAAGCCCGTCTGTTGACGATATCTATTTGTGTACCTCTGGAGGTGGTCTAAAAAAATACGACATGTCTACAAGGCAGTTGAAAAGTGCATTCGACAAGCTGAAGCTGCCACGATTTATCAGGGATGGCTTCATAGACGATAGTGGTAATCATTGGCTGGCAACAAATAAGGGATTATTTTTTACCAATGGCGAGTCTTATTACCAATTTGACAGTAGTGATGGTGTTATAGATTCCGACTTTAATCATCAGGGACTTATGCCTGTCAACAGGTCTAGCTTCGTATTGGTTGGTGACCAGATGAGCTATTTGATTGATACGGAACAGCTTGCTGGCTATGTTGAGAACCGCGGAGACTATGAGTCGGTCGCTAGTGTATTTAATCTTCAGTTGATTGACGGAAGTGAGCGGGTAACTCATTTTCCCGATAGCTTATTTAGTGAAACTATAGACTCTGCCCCCGATGAAATGATTTTTGAATTTGCATCGGCCGATTACGTTTATCCCCATTTGCATAAGCTTGAATACCGCCTGAAGGGCTTTCATGAAGATTGGCAGGAACTGCCTGCTAATATTGGTACAGTCGCCTACTCCGGACTAAGTTTTGGGTCTTTTAACTTTCAGGTGCGAGTGGTGGATAGCAAAAGTCAGGTGCCTCAACCCATTAGTCGCTACCCCTTTAAAATTGCCCGGCCATTCTGGTTCACCTGGCAAGCGTATTTGCTGTATGTGTTTGCCCTTATCTTAAGTATCTGGCTCATAGTGTTGTTGATCAAGCGGCATATGGCAGAGAGAAGTCGTGTGTTGGCTGCTGTCATTGAGCAAAAACAGTCTGCGTTATTAGAAAGTAACCGCTCGATTACTGAATTGTTGAACAAAAAGGAGAAGATCTTCAGCAATCTGGCGAATGAGATAAAAACTCCGGTGATGCGAATCTTAAACCCGCTGACAGAGCTACGCGGAAGTCCTTTAACCGCGGCTATCAGACATAAAATAGACCTCGTTTACGACAATGCTGGCCGCCTCAGGCTGCTCACCGACCAACTAGCTGCAGTGGAGCGAATTGAGCATATTAGCGAGCAAATACTACAACGATACGATATCAGTAATACGTTGGAGTTTCTGGTGGAAACCTGGCGTCCGGAAGCCGCAAAAAAACAGCTCGTACTCAGTTGCGACTGCGATCTCAAACAACCGGTGCTGCTGATTCAGGACTCGCTTGAGGCGCTCCTCAATTACATCCTGATGAATGCCATTGCCTACACCCAGCCGGGCGGGCAGGTGCGAATTAGGGGCACCAGACAAGCTGATCAATTCATCCTCAGTATTAAGGATAATGGACCTGGGATGTCAGAGCATCAACTGGAGTTCGTAATCGCCCGGTTTGGTAAAGGGCCGAATTATAATGGCAGTACTAACACCGGTATTGGCCTGAACCTGGCGAACGCATTGGCACTGGCCAATGATGGTTGGCTGGAAATTAAGAGTGAGCCCGAAACAGGCACTGAGGTCTCGGTACATTTGCCGTTTAACCCGGCGCTAGCCATTGAAAAAAGTGAAGCTATTGAAGTGGTTAACGAGCCTGACAGAATGGTTGCTGAGCAGTCTGCTCAGTATCGCCAGAGTAACCTGCCGGTAATACTGGTTATCGAACGTAGCCATGAAGCATGCGAGTATATAATCAATTTATTGGGAGAAAGCTTTAATTGCTACTCAACGCAAAGTGGCGTTCAGGCACTGGAGCTTATACCGGTTCTGCAGCCGGATATTGTGCTCTCAGAATTAAATATTCTGGATATTTCCGGCGTGACGTTTACCGAAAGACTTCGGGAGCAGAATCATTTTGCCGATGTGCCCGTGATGATATTAACCGCGGCCAGTGATTATACCTCGAAACTGAAGAGCTTTAAGGCTTCGGTAAATGACTATTTGGTTAAGCCGGTAGAGCGGGACGAGCTGATATCAAGAATTGAAAGCAACCTCACCTATACCCGGCTTGCTCATCGGCATAATGCAGGGAGAGACGTCGATGAAGAAGCGGAAAATAACTCTGCATATGTTAAAGCGATATTACCCCGGTGCGACAATGAGAAAGATCGAAAATTCATAGTTAAGTTCTTAGATATCATAGAGAGTAATTATCAGGATGAGAGGTTTAACCGAAGCCGTGCTGCGGCGCTGTTGGCAATGAGTGAAAGGCAGTTAAACCGGACCTTGTCGAAATTGTTACCGGATAATTTAACCATGTTTCTGAAAAAGTACCGCCTGGAGAAAAGCATGCCCTTGCTGGAACAGGGGCTACAGATAACCCAGATTGCATTTGAAGTGGGGTTTGGCTCAGGCGCTTACTACAGTCGTTGCTTCAAACAGGTTTACGGTGTGTTACCCAGTGAGTACGAATTTCCCTGTCACGGGGAGCCAGATTAGTAAAGGTGGTATACGACGACTTCAACTGGCGCGCTAACCTTTAAAAATACCATAACCTCCCCATGTCTCAACTATCGGATAATTTTACAATGAGCCAGGAGGTTTATGGTGGCGACTATTTTAATTACAGGAGCGAACCGGGGAATTGGGCTGGCGCTAGTTCAGGCCTACCTGAAACGTGGCGATAGTGTTATCGGGGTTTGTCGTAATTCATCCGAAGCGCTAGAGCGAAGTGGCGCTGAGGTGATTGAACAGGTGGATGTCAGCCAACAGGACGACCTGGATAAATTGCTCATTCAGCTTGGCGGCAGGACTATCGATGTGCTTATTAGTAACGCGGGCATTATGCGTAAGAACAACCTGGACGATTTGAACTACGACCAGATTAGAGAGCAATTTGAGGTAAACGCGCTTGGCCCGCTACGGGTTGTTGCCACCATAAAGGCGACTCTGCAAGAAGGCAGCAAAGTGGGTCTTGTTACCAGCCGGATGGGCTCAATCGCCGATAATGATTCAGGCGGCAGTTACGGTTACCGGATGTCAAAAACGGCGCTTAACGCAGCAGGTAAATCCCTGGCTGTTGATCTCAATAAGCAGGGGATAGCGGTGGCCTTATTGCATCCGGGGTGGGTAAATACCGAGATGGTAAACTTTAACGGGCTTATTGAACCAGAAGAAGCGGCGGCCGGATTACTGGCACGTATGGACGAATTAAACTGCGATAATAGCGGTGGGTTCTGGCACAGCAACGGCGATGAGTTACCCTGGTAATCCATCATAGGAAACAACGCCGGGCATGCCCGGCGTTGTGCGGTTTATTTCTCGGGTGGCAGCGAAACGTGGATTTTGCCGGTTTTATAATCCATGGTGAGCAGGAAATGCTGAAATAAGCCGTAGCCAATAATGCCGACGATGCGTTTACCTTTAATGCGGCTGCGGGTTTCTGAAAACTGACTTTCCAGGTTAGTGGTTTCGCCCGGTGCGGGAAAACTCACTTTTACATCGGCAATTTCAAACGGACCAAATTGCACAGTATCTGCATTAGCAACGTCCTGGACGCCGGTACTGTTAACCCCGGAAGAAGAGGAAGAACCTTCGACTTTGTCGAGTAAGCCTGCCTGCGATGCAAAGCGACGCTCCATAAAGATACTGCTGGAGCTGCCGGTATCCACTAAAAACCAGAAGTTTTCGCCATTAATGCCTATCTCAGCGATTGGCATGCCGTTACCGCGATTGTCCATGGATCTCACATTGGATGCTTCGTTCATGTCCACACTGTCACGGGTGAGTATGCGCATTTTCTTTTCGGGGTAGTTAATCTGAATAATGAACGGATTGAAAAAGCCCGCTCCCAGCAACATGCCGCTGGTATGGTGACCTAAGTTAAATTCCACTACTTTATCGAGCTCAAACTCAGAGCCAAACAGACCTACCTCAACATTGTTGTAGGTGGTTCGCTCTTCGGTGTCGTGAACGCCTTTGATGCGCATTTTCGCGCCGGTGGCTAGGTCCAGATTATGCTTACCCACAAACGCCTTATTTATGGCATGCACCTGTGAGCCGGAGTCGAGTAATACATGGGTTTCAATGCCCTCAACGGTAATGGGCAAATATACGTGGCCATTGTGAAGGGTGAAGTCCACCCATTCGGAGACGGCTGCGAATACACGCAAAGGGGCAAGCAGCAAAACCAGCAACAAAGCATACTTCATTGAATTTCCTTGTTTTATTAATCAATCCTTTATCAACAAAGAAAATATACACTACAAAAGGATACGAAGTCGAGCAGTGAATGAACGGTGAAACGGCAGTGGTTAGTGTGTGTGAGCGTAGTAATCTCGGCGGATGTTTTTAAAATCCCCGCTGGCAAGGCCGCGAACAATAATCGCTTCTAGTTTGGCCTTGTGTTCAAACAGCCAGGACTGGGTGTTAATGGCAACAAACTGCTGATAAACCTGCTGTGGCTGGTAACTCGCGGACACAATTTCATGGCGAAGGCCAAGTTCTTCAAGTCGCAGGTCCGTACTTTGTGCTACATGCAAAAAGCCGTCTATGCGCCCTTTGCGCAGCATCTCAATTTTTTGTTCAAGTGAGCGGGCAGGTATTATGTGCTCTATTGGTATTGCGGTTAATATGGCATCGCTGTTGGCATGTCTCGTAATGCTAAGTAAGTGCTTACGCATATCCTCAGCTTCTGAAAACAGGGTCTCATTGCCTGCCAGTACAAAAAGGCCGATGTTGAGGGTATCGTAAGCAGGGTGTAGCAAAATGGTCTGGTTGCCAATGGGCGCAGTGCCTGACACACCAACCATCAGCTCAATACTACCGTCATCCAGTTCTAATAACCGCCGGGCATAAGGCATCTGGACGATGTCTGCCTCAACACCCAACTGGTTGCTGAAATACTCAATAAAGCGAGCGTGAAGTCCATTCGGGAAATTACCAGAGACTGCCGACTTGAGTTGTTTGGCAGCGTGAGTATTAAAGGTAATTAATAACAGTAATAGCAACCCGCGATACCACATAACTTCCCGCCGTTTTCCAAGCTCTTAATTACAGAGCGGCTTGCCCCACCACTCGCCGTCTTCCACGTATTTAACCACCAGTCCGTTATTAATCAATAGGGCATGGGTATTAAATCCGGTGTCCTTGCCAACCATATTGCGGTAATTCACGGTTGCGCAGACAAGATAACCGTAATACACATCGTCCAGTTCATTGCCCACCCAGTAGCGTTTCGGCTTGGTTATTTTGCCGTACTCCACGGAGTTAGGATGCGTGAGGTGATAGCCATAATAGGTCTTGACGATATTTTCGTAATCGTCGGGATAGGTGCCGTAGTCGGCATCACTGATTTCCTGTTCAGAAGGGAGTGACGTACATCCGGATAACATACCAACAGAAACAACAGCTAACGCAGCAAGCAATTTTTTCATATAAACACATCTCCTTTTTGAATTCCGACCGGGAAAATAAAGTGCAGAGGATAGCACCTTCCGCCTTTAACTTATTACCGCAATTAGATAATGAAACGTCCCGTGGCGCTATATATTGCGACGAAACAGCCAATGCACAAGCCCGGCAACGCTACTATTGAATAATAAGGTTTTGGTAAAAAAAGTGGTAAAAATACTACTGTTCGGAGAAAATAAAGTACACCTTGCCCGAAAGAAGCCCGGAAAAATGAAAAAAATAACTGCGATTATAAAACCATTTCGCATCGAAGAAGTACGTCAGGCCCTGGCTGACGTCGGCATAAACGGCTTAACGGTTAGCGAAGTAAAAGGGTTTGGACGTCAAAAGGGCCACAGTGAGTTATACCGTGGTGCCGAATACCAAATTGATTATGTACCCAAAACACAATTGGAGCTGGTGGTAGCCGATGAAAACGCAGAACGCGTTTGCGAGGCGATTATTCAGAGTGCCAGGACAGGCAAGGTAGGCGACGGAAAATTATTTATAACAGATGTCGAAAAGGTTATCCGAATAAGAACATCAGAAACAAACTCCGACGCAATTTAATACAACACATTTGAGAATCAACAGGACACACATATGCGAAACTGGCTTATCGGCCTGGCTTTTATGCCGGGCTTTGCATTGGCTGAAGCGGGTGCTGATTCCGGCGACACCGCCTGGATCTTAACCGCTACGGCTTTAGTGCTATTCATGACCTTACCTGGCTTGTCGTTCTTTTACGGCGGCCTGGTACGCAGCAAAAACGCACTCTCAGTGCTTATGCAGTGCTTTGCGATTGCCTGCGGAGCGTCGCTGATCTGGCTAATTGCGGGTTACAGCCTGGCATTTGGCGAAGGTAACGCCTTTATCGGCGATTTCTCAAACATGTTTCTAGCCAATACGGATAAGTCCTCGTTATCCGGTACACTCCCGGAACCGCTGTTTTTCATGTTTCAGATGACGTTTGCCATCATTACGCCCGCACTGATGGTGGGCGGGTTTGCTGAGCGTATGAAATTCTCTTCCGTTTTAGTGTTCTCACTGGCCTGGTTGGTACTGGTCTACCTGCCTGTTTGTCACTGGGTGTGGGGCGGCGGCTGGCTGGCGCAAATTGGCTTGCTGGACTTCGCTGGTGGTACGGTGGTGCACATTACTGCCGGAGTGGGGGCGCTGGTGGCAGCCATGTATATCAAAAACCGCCACGGTTACGGCAGTGCGTCTATGATCCCTCATAACCTGACTATGACAGTCGGCGGTGCCGGTATGCTTTGGGTTGGCTGGTTTGGCTTTAACGGTGGTAGTGCAGTAGCTGCCAATGGTGATGCTGCGATGGCCATGCTGGTTACTCATGTATCAGCCGCGGCAGGCTCACTGGCCTGGATGACCATTGAGTGGGTTAAATACGGTAAGCCCTCAGTGCTGGGCATTGTAACCGGCATGGTAGCAGGACTGGGAACCATCACTCCGGCCTCGGGCTATGTTGGTCCGGCTGCGGCGTTGGTTATTGGCCTTACCGCCGGTTGCGTTTGTTTTTATTTCACTAACCTTATCAAACAGAAGTGGAAAATTGACGACTCACTGGACGTGTTCCCGGTTCACGGTATTGGCGGTATTCTGGGGACTTTCCTGGCGGGTATTTTCTGCTCTCCCGATCTGGGCATTTTCAGCGGCTATGGATTCGGAGGCGATAACACCTCCATCGGTGAGCAACTAGGCGTGCAGATGGTCGGTATTTTTGCCACATTTGTGTATACCGCAGTGGTAAGCCTGGTGCTACTTAAGCTAGTCGACATGCTCACTAAAGGAATTCGGGTGACTGCTGAGCAGGAACAGCAGGGGCTCGATATCAGTAGCCACGAAGAGCGCGGGTACAACCTCTGAGCCACTAACAGGGCTGTATTAGCAGCCCTGTTCACTTCGTTACATTGAACTAAAGTATAATGTCACTTTTTTTTACAAATCGACGGTCCGCAGATTTACCTAAAGAGCCCTCAAAACCAAAAATTGTCAGTTATTCAAATGATTATCTAAAAATTGAACGATCTGGCCTCTTCTTTGCTACTGAAACGCTAGGTATGCTTAATTTTTAATCATGCTTTATATACTGCAAATAAAAACGTAGAGAATCTGTGGTACTACGGACGTTTATTGAAGAAGGACTTTATACATGAAAGCAAAGAAACTGTTTGCTGGCGGTCTCGCCGGTGTACTGTTGGCATCTGCTACTGCTGCCAACGCAACTATTCTAACCGTATTCGATGGTATTACTGACGGTGTAGCCGATTTCGACAGCACTGTAACGGGTGCTGGCGGTACTGTTGGTGTTGATGTTTGGGATACGATTTTATCAGGCGCTTCAATCGACCGTGGTGATTACGTTATCACCCAAAACGATGGCGGCTCTGCATCCGGTACAACCTATGGTTCATTAACTGGTACTGCAATTGGTATCAACCCGGCGGGTGGTGGTTCACTTCCACGTACGGATCCAATGGATTACTTTGGTAGCGGCATTACCTTCACCTTCGACAGCGCGGTAAACGCGGTTGGTTTTGAAGTAGGTGACTGGGCGACGTGTTGTACCGATCCAACGACTGACCTGTTTATCTCATTTGACGGTGGTGCACCAATTTTAGTGGCTTCTGCGTCAACGGGTGCTGAAGGTCTTTTCCCATCACAAACTAATCCGGCAAGCAACGTATTTGAAATATTCGTAGCCGCGTTTGATGACAGTGATGAGTTTACTGAGGTGTCGTTCTGGGGTAATGGTATTGGTGAATATCTGGTTGCTGGTGGCCAGGTTCGTTATGCACTGTTAGATCAAGACAGCCTTCCGCCAACTACACCGGCTTCAGCGCCTGCCTCGCTGTTGCTGATTATTGGTGGTTCTCTGCTCGCGGCTCGTCGTCGTCGCTCTGCATAAATCACGGCTCGTTCGTACCTGAAAGGCCTGCTTATGCAGG
>NZ_BAAJLP010000012.1:0-138041 GCF_057547795.1 Alteromonas sp. 4NH20-0104
GGCAGAGGCCCCCTTCAGAGCACCGAACAATGCACCGCACCAAGACTCATATTTTTCTAATAAATCAACATATTCAGAATTTGACCACTCGACTAAATCACGAATGCAATTTTCGACAGTCAGAATATCTGAGAACCCATATTTTTCTTTTACAGATCGAACTCCCTCATCACATGCAGCTCCCCAAACTAAAATCGTACCGGATGGATCAACAAATGAACCTGCTTTAACTTTTACCGAATTGGGTTCTTTGGCGATTTCTAGAAATAGCTTAAATGCATTCTTTTTATGATGTTCTAATTGCTTTGGGCTTTCGAGTCTCCAAAATCGATAATTATTGTACTGAATTTCACATTTCATCTCGGAAACATAATACTTACCATTTTTTTCGAACAAGAAATCGAGCGTGTATGGTTTGTTGTTCTTATCATACAGAGTTGGTCGAGTTTCGTTAATATTATAAGGACTTCGGATATCTCTTGCCCAAATTCGTACAATTTCTTCGTTGAAGATGCCGAAAACTCTGGACAAGAAGCTTCCTTTTTCATGCGGTCCATCTTTGAAAACTTCTGCTAAATCATCCATATACTATTTTTGCCTAACATCTTATTATAGAGATTTCACAGTAACACGCAGTCTTACTCATCCCTGAACTCCCTACATAATTTATTGATAACAATACCTTACACCTGATTATGAGCCATTTTCCAATGGTTTATTTGAGTGTTACTGTGAATTCTCAGTAATAACTGCACTCATATTAAGTAAAGTTTTTTTAAAACAATAGCCTAGCTAATACTTAGCCTGATTGCATGTATCTACTGAGAAGTCTCATTAATCCCAGCTCTGTTTTATACCAAACCCCTACATTGGTGCTGCCTCCATGCAAATTTCTATAGTTTTACAATGCGTGTTACTAAGAATTCTCAGTAATTCCGGAAGAAATGAATTAACGTAGTTTCAACTAATGTGATGGGATATGAGTACGAATTGAGAAGGTCCGCTATGAGAAATTAGAAGTGAGCATTTTCGCCATCGTATATTTCTGCTATTCGATTTTAGCCGTTCTGGAAAATTGGCTAAATTATTTACTGCCCTAATAAAAACAGCCCGCATTAAGCGGGCTGTTTAATGGTTAATACACGGCTTTATACTTCGGCAGCGGCCAGTTCATCTTCAAGCTGTCTTGTTTCATCGGCTCTTGGTTTGGTAAAACGCGCAAGACCAAGGTAGATAACCGGCGTTAGGTAAAGTGTAAAGATTACCGCAATACCAAGTCCGCCAAAGACAACCCAACCAATGGCGTTACGGGCTTCGGCGCCGGCACCGCTGGATAAGATAAGCGGTAAGCCTCCCAGAATGGTGGACACCAGCGTCATCATAATCGGGCGCAGGCGAACCTTACCGGCTTCAACGATCGCGTCGTAAACACCGTAGCCACGGTCACGCAACTGGTCGGCAAATTCAACCAGCAGGATGGCATTCTTGGCCAGCAGGCCAATCAGCATTACCAGACCAATCTGCGAATACACATTAATTGACGTGTTAGTAAGGTAAAGGGCATAAATCGCAGCGGCGATCCCAAAAGGTACGGTCAGCATAACAACCACGGCGCTGTTAACACTTTCGAATTGCGCGGCCAGTACTAAAAAGACAATGACAAACGCCAGGATATAAGTCATGGCGACCTGCTGTGAGGTTTCCTCATAGGCCTGTGCCTCACCGAGGAAAATGGTACCAATGCCTTCCGGTAGTACGTCATCGCCAATGTCTCGTAGCTTCGTTACGGCATCATTGATGGTGATATCTTCCGGCATGCTCATGTCGAGCTTAATTGCGCGGCGTTGGGCCTGTCGCTCTAGCTCCGCTGCCACACCTTCTTCAGTAATATAGGCGACGCTGGATAATGGGATAAGACTGCCGTTATCCGACTTCACATACAGGTTGGTAAGGTCAGACGGATCGCTGGTATTTCTGTCATTGGTTTGCAGAATAATAGGGATAGCCTGATCGCCAATATTCAAATCAATGATGTCATTACCACCAATAGCGGCTCGTAGAGTTGAGGAGATGTCACTAAGTGGTACACCCAACTCATCAGCCCGGCGACGGTCGATGTTAACCCGCAGTTGTGGCTGGGTGGGTTTATAGCTGATTCGGGGCGCACCCAGTTCCGGCATTTGCTCTTCAATGGCGGCAGCATAAATGAGTGCAGCATCGTAAATACGCTCGTAGGTGTCACCAGTAAGCGCTAGCTCAAGGCCGCCGCTCTGTCCGCGCAGGTTAAGGCTGTTGCCACCAAAGGCATTACCTGGTGCGCCTGGCACTGATTGCAGCTTAGGGCGTATTTCACCGATGATTTCCTGAACTGATTTGTCACGCTCATCCCAGTGTTTTAAATCGGCGGTGATAAATACGATATTCGGATCCCAGCTGCCTACCACGGTGTAAATAGAAGCGATTTCCTCGCTTTCCACATAAGGCATCAGCAGGCTTTCCATACTCATGGCCTGGCGGTCCATAAAGTTGCGGCCCACACCATCCGGTCCGCGGGCAAATATCCGAATGGTGCCGCGGTCTTCGCTGGGCAGTAACTCGTTTTCAATGCTCTGTGACGTAAAGTAAGCGCCACCAGCTGCCAGCAAACACAGAACCAGCACTAACCAGGCGTATTTTAAAGACCATACCAATGTGGTTTTATAAAACTGCAGGCAATAGTGACCGAGTCGGCCCAGCGTGGCATCAAACAAACTGCGTTTATTGGCTTTTTGTGATTTTACCGGCAATCGGGCGGTTAGCGCGGGCACCAGTGACAAGGCCACAAAAGAGGAGATGATCACTGAGCCGGCCAGTACACCGCCAAACTCACGGAATAATCGCCCGGCTGTTGAGGGCAGAAAAGCAATCGGGATAAATACCGACGCTAGCACCGCCGTAGTCGCGATAACTGCGAAAAATACTTCCCGTGTACCAATTACCGCAGCAGCTCTGGCACCTAAGCCCATAGCACGGCGACGCTGAATGTTTTCTGATACCACGATAGCATCATCTACAATCATACCGGTGGCCAGTACCAGCGCCAGCAGGGTCAGAATATTTACTGAAAAGCCGAGCAGCCAGATAATTGCCAGGGCACCGGTCAGAGAGACCGGAATGGATAACGCCGGTACAATGGTTGCGCGCCATGAACCGATGAAAAACAACAGGGTAAAGATCACCAGCATAATGGTGAGGCCTAATGAAAACGCAACTTCCTCTACCGAATCACGAATAAATTCGGCGTCGTCGGAGGTAACCTGAATTTGCATTTCAGGAAAGCGCTCATCGAAGGTGTCGACCATGGCCAGAATTTCATCAGAAATCTCAATGGTGTTTGAGCTGGCCTGACGGATAACGCCAATACCAATAACCGGTTTGCCGTCCAGGCGCACCGCGCTGGTGGAGTCGGCCGGGCCAAAGTACACACTGGCCACATCACCAATACGGGTATCGCCGGTGATCACAATGTCTTTGATGTCTTCGGCGGTAAGCGAGGTAGCATCGGCCCGCACGATAAGCATCTGATCGCTTGACTGGATACTGCCAGCTGGTACGTCAAACGGGGCAGTGCGCAGTACATTGGCTACGTCTGTCATCGACAAACCAAAGCTGGTGAGTCGTAACGGGTCTACCGATACCCGCAGCACCCGTTCGCGGTCGCCATTGAGGGTGACATCCGCCACACCAGGAATACTTAAAAATAACGGCGCTAAATCGGTATCTACCCGTTCGGTAAGGGTTTCGGCATCCAGTGTTTCACTGGAAATGGCCAGGCTGACAACGGCCTGAGCATCGTTGTCTGCCTTGATAATAGAAACCTGTTCCACTTCATCGGGTAATTGCCGTTGTACACGGCTGACTGATTCACGGGTTTCGTTGGCGGCATCGTCAAGATTGATGCCGGGGCGAAACTCCACCCGTACCCGGGCAGAGTTCTCTTCACTTTGCGCGTAGATGTTTTTCACGCCACTAACCCGGGCGACTGCACCTTCAAGGTGAGCGGTAACTTCTGCATCCACGGTTTCAGGTGATGCATTGGGATACTGCGCGCTGACCGTAATGGTGGGGGTATCCACATCCGGCAATTCCCGAACTTCCAGCCCGTTTAAGGCTGCATAACCTGCGATGGCAATCAGCAGGTTTAAAACAATAATAAGTACCGGACGGCGAATCGATAACGAAGGCAGGTCGTTATGATTGTCAGCAAGGTTACTCATTGCTGTCTCTCCGCGCCAATGAGGTAGTAATAGACTGGCCTTCACGCAGTGATTGAATACCTTCTGCAACCAGCAGATCGCCGTCGGTTAAATCGCCACTTACTAAAATTGTTCCGCGCAGGCGCTGATGCACGCTCACATCCACACGTTTGGCTTTGTTATCCACCGCGGTGTAAATATACGCGCCGGTAGCGCCCCACAATAGGGCGGCTTCAGGGATTGCTGCGTAACGCTCACCCTGCAGATTGAGTTTCACCCGAAAGCTCATGCCAGGGCGGTAGATATCACGTTCGTTGGGTAATAGAGCTCTGGCCGCCATAGTGCGATCGGTGTTGTTGATACGGGAATCTAACTGGGCAATGTCAGCGGTCAGCGATACATCGCGGGAAGACCAGGGCTGCAAAGTCACCGAGGTCTCAGACATTAACAGAGACACGGCAGACTCCGGCGCCCGGAAATTAACATACAGGCTGGTGCGGTCATCGAGGGTGGTGATAACCGTTGTGGTGGTAATACGGTCGCCGACCTCCACATCGGTTAAGCCTACATAGCCGGAAAAAGGCGCGGTAATGTGGCGGTCTTCCAGATCGGCTTTAGCTTCATCGAGGGTGACTTTAGCCAGGTCGCGAGCAGTGCGGGCGATGTCGATTTCGCTTTCTGCCACTGCGCCCCGGTCGCGGCTATCGACCAGGCGCTTGAGCGCCCGCTCAGTATCCTCAAGCTGTAATTCAGCACGGCGCACCGCAACTACCTGACGGCGATCGTCCAGGGTCAGTAAAACATCACCTTTATTGACCTTCTGACCGGGAGTAAAGTTTACCGCTGTTACTTCATCGGCTACTGCCGGATAGAGCGTAACAGATTTAACGGCTTCCGCTGTGCCCACGGCTTCTACGTTTTTTTGTTCGTGCATAAACTCAATTTTATTGAGCACTACCAGCTTGGCACTGTTGCCCCTGCCGCCCCAGCTCTGTGCTGAGGCTGGCGCTGTCATTAACACCAGGTGTGCCAGGGCACCTATACAAAGCATTCTTTTCAAATTTTTTATCATGTCGCTTCCTGAATACCTCTATCATCAACTGCTACGTAGTTAACACAAAGAGGGAGCATTATTATTTTATTGTTAATAATTCGTATTATCGCTAAAGGTGTGATGGCGGGCTAGGGAATGAGTTGCAACTCGGCGTACTCCTTATACAAGGTGTCGCTTTTTATTAATTCTTCATGTTTTCCCGATGCCCGCACAGCGCCGTTATCCATTACTACGATGCGGTCACACATTTGTACCGTGGCCAAACGGTGAGCGATAACCAGAGTTGTGCGGCCTTTAATGAGGTACTTCAGCGCTTGCTGTACTTTGTGCTCACTCACTGCGTCAAGCGCGCTGGTGGCTTCGTCAAGCAGCAATACCGGGCGGTCGGCGAGGAATGCCCGGGCAATAGCAATGCGCTGGCGTTGTCCGCCGGAGAGTTTAACCCCGCGTTCACCGAGCTGGGTATAATAGCCGTCGCTTAATTCGTTAATAAAGTCATCCGCAAAGGCCTGTTTTGCGGCTTCAATTACCTCTGCTTCGTTCGCGGTGGGCCGGCCATAGCGGATATTCTCTATCACGGTACTGGCGAAAATAACCGGCTCCTGAGGCACCAGGGCAATTTGTTGACGCAGACTGTCCAGAGTGAGCTCGGTGACCGGGGTATCATTCAGTTTAATGTCACCGCCCTGAATCGGATAAAAGTGCTGCAATAACTGGAATAACGATGATTTGCCAGCCCCGCTGGGGCCTACCAGGGCAACACATTCTCCCGGGGTCACCTGTAATGAGAAGTTTTCAAATAATCTGGCGTGTTCGGTGTAGCCAAAATTGACCTGCTCGAATGCGATCAGGGGCGGCTTGTCCAGCGGCGCGATGGCCAGCTGGCCGGTATTATTATTGGCGGTAGTGGCCAGAAGCTCAAGTAAACGTTCGCTGGCGCCCACTCCGCGTTGGATCTCACCGAGTACTTCGCTGATGGTAGCAATACTGCTGCCGGCCAGCACCGCATAAAATAAAAAGGCGGATAATTGCCCGGCACTTATCTGGTCTGTCATGACCTGGCGAATCCCCAGCCAGCCGATACCGATTACCGATAACATGCTCACCAGCATGATGACGCCAATTAACATGGAACGATAATGAATACGACGTGAGGCGGCCTGTAACGCTGAGCTGACTTTTTGACTAAACTTTTGTTGCTCACTGGAAACCGCATTAAAGGCCTGAACCACCATTATCTCGTGCAGGGTTTCGTCTATTTGTGAACCCATGTCGGCGATACGATCCTGACTCTGGCGGGAATAATGGCGCACCTTCGGTGCTATTATTTTCAGTGGCACCAGTATAAAAGGTACCGCAATTAACACGCATAGCGTTAGCATAGGGCTGGTGAAGGTCATTAAAATAATGGCACCAACAAACCCCACCAGCGAGCGCAGCGCCATCGACAAGCTCATACCCACAACGGTTTGAATCACACTGGTGTCGTTGGTAAACCGGGAAATCACTTCTCCGGTGCGGGTTTCAGCAAAAAAGCCCGGCGTGAGAGTGAGCAGGTGATGATAAACCTGAATGCGGATGTCGGCGCTAATCCGTTCGCCAAGCCAGGTCATCAGGTAGAATCGAAAATACGTTGCCAGGCAACCAACCACGGCAAACAAAATAACCCAGCCAATCGCTGCATCCAGTCGGTTAATGTTGCCCGCACTGAGCCCTTCATCAACCGTCAGCTTTATGCCCTGGCCGAGCAGCAACCAGGCCGCCGCCGCAATGGTTAGCGCGGTAACCGCGCAGGCGACTTTTAATTTGTATGGCCAGAGCAACTGGCCCAGCCATTTGAGTACGTCTTTGGTTAATATCAAGGGCGTTGCCGGGAAGTGGTTCATTAGTGAGTGGCATTATGAGTGAGAGAGTCATTAATGCCCAGTTAAGATGAGTTAAGAAGTGTAAAGGACCAGCCAGGTTACTTTGGCCTGCCTATTCCGCTTCGTTTCACTACCATTTAATTGCTGATAAGCCTTGCAATTTAATAGCGTATACGTATAATTCCGCGGCCTTTCGCCTTGTCTGTATTTCATTCAGGGTTTGAAAAGGTAAGTTAACGGTAACGCTACAACGAGTTTGAGGCATTTATGGTTACTATTCGTTTACAGCGTGGTGGCGCCAAAAAGCGTCCATTTTATCAAGTAGTGGTTGCAGACAGCAGCCGTGCAAGAAACGGTCGTTTCATTGAAAACGTCGGTTTCTTTAACCCAACTGCACAAGGTCAGGCAGAACGTCTGCGTTTAGACCTGGAACGTGTAGAGTACTGGGTTGGTGTTGGCGCAAGCTTATCTGAGCGCGTTAACAGCTTGGTAAAAGAAGCTAAAAAAGCGGCAGCATAAGCTGTCCTTAATTCTGGTAGGTTTAGATGAGTCAAGCGTCTGACAAAGTGGTTATTGGCAAAATCGGTGCTCCATACGGAGTGAAAGGTTGGGTCAAGATCAACAGCTATACCGAGGTGCCAGAAGGTATTTTCGACTACAGCCCGTGGTTACTGGCTGATGACAGAGAATACCAGATTGATCAATGGCGACCGCATGGTAAAGCCATCGTAGCAAAGCTGGTTGATATTGATAGCCGGGATGATGCCGAGCGCATTAAAAACCTGGATATTGTTATTGAGGCTGAGCAACTCCCTGAACTGGGTGACGATGAGGTTTACTGGCGTGAGCTTAGCGGCATGCAGGTGGTAACTACGCAAGGTTATCAACTGGGTGTGGTTAAAGAAGTGTTTAATACCGGCGCCAACGACGTGATTCGCGTTAAGGCAAAGGCAAACGACGCTTTTGGTCAAAAAGAAAGACTATTACCGTTTGTATTCGACTCAGTCGTACAAACAGTAGATAAAACCGAGCGGGTGATTACGGTTGAATGGGATCCGGGGTTTTAAGTGACCGCGGAAAAATGGTTCGGCATTATCAGTTTGTTTCCTGAAATGTTCGCTCCCTTTACTCAACAAGGAGTAATAGGGCGGGCAGTGAAGAACGGCACACTGGCAGTAGAGCATTTTAACCCAAGAGACTTTACACACGATCGTCATCGCACTGTCGATGATCGCCCTTATGGTGGTGGTCCTGGCATGTTAATGATGGTTAAACCGCTCACTGACGCAATTGCCGCCGCCAAACAGGCAGGTGGTGAAAACAGTAAAGTGATTTACCTGTCTCCACAGGGTAAACCGCTAACCCAGGCTGGCGTTAAGTCGCTGGCAGCCAACAACAAGTTAATCTTGTTATGTGGCCGGTATGAAGGGGTTGATGAGCGCGTAATTGAAAGCCATGTTGACGAAGAATGGTCAATTGGTGATTACGTGTTAAGTGGTGGCGAACTGCCTGCCATGGTGATGATGGACGCAATTGCACGGTTAGTGCCGGGAGTACTCGGTCACAGCGACTCAGCAATTGAAGATTCATTTACTCATGGTTTGCTGGATTGTCCACACTACACTCGCCCGGAAGTACTCGACGGTAAAGCGGTACCAGGTGTGTTACTAAGTGGTGATCACGAAAAAATCAGACAGTGGCGACTGCAGCAATCTTTAGGTAGAACTATGCTGCGCCGCCCTGAGTTATTTAACGACCTAGCTCTGACTGAGGAGCAACAACGGTTACTGGAAGCTTTTCAGGCGTCGTTGCAGCAAGATGACAGTTAACTAGGATGAGAGGATATGATGAGCAAAGTCAGTCAAGATATCATCAAAAAAATTGAGCAAGCACAGCTTAAAGCTGATGTTCCTGCGTTCGGCCCAGGTGACACAGTGATTGTTAAAGTTCGTGTAACTGAAGGTGACAAAGAACGTCTTCAGGCATACGAAGGTGTTGTTATCGCTAAGCGTAACCGTGGTCTTCACTCGTCTTTTACAGTACGTAAAATTTCAAGTGGCGAAGGCGTAGAGCGTGTGTTCCAAACACACAGCCCGGCGGTATCTTCTATTGAAGTGAAACGTCGCGGTGCAGTGCGTCGCGCCAAGCTTTACTATCTGCGTGAGCGTTCAGGTAAATCTGCACGTATCAAAGAAAAGCTTAACTAAGATTACTAATCCTTGCGTTACTGTTAACTTCGAAAAGCCCGCTATTGTTGCGGGCTTTTTTGTGGCTTACTATCGGTAAGACATTCACCAGACAACACTATCATGACCCAACCGCAAGAAGCTATCTGGCAGCAGGTTTACAGCGGCCAGTGGTATCAGACCCAGCATCCGCAGCTAATTGCAGCGCGTGATCACGCTAAGCGGCTATGCGTTCAGCTCAACCAACTGCCGGTAAGCGAAGAGGCAAAGCGCCAGGTGCTTCTCAGCCAGCTCTTACCCAACGCAGCACATATAGGTATAGGCAGTGATTTTGCCTGTGACTACGGATTTAATATTCATGCCGGGGATCACGTTACTATGGGCGACAGGGTAGTGATCCTGGATGCGGCGCCCGTGTCTTTTGGGGCAAACGTTAGCATTGAGGACGGCGTTGTCATTGCGTCGCTCACACACCCGCTGGAAGCGGCAAAACGTAAAGCAGGCTGGCAGCAGGCACAATCGATTGAAATTGGCGATGACGTTGTTTTATCCGCAGGTTGCACAGTTCTTCCGGGCGTCGTCATCCCGGCTGGCACGGTTATCGAACCGGGTAAAGTGGTTACCCGGTAGTTTGCGGCTGAAGCGGTTTGTGGTGTTAGTCGTACTGCGTGAGTTTATTAAAGTTAATCATGGCTCTGAGCTCTCTGCCGTATTCCTCGCCGCGCTCTGAATAACTGTTTAACCCGTGGCTGAGTTCAATGCCAGTAATATTCGCATCCTGCTTACGTAATGTCTGACGGATGTTTCTTAACGAGCGGTATGCATCATGACTATTAAGGTTCATCATGTAGCTGGCTACCGAGTCTTTTGGTGAACGAAAGTCAGCCACTTCATGCACCTGGTCCTGACCGCGATCGTTAGGCACGATGCCGCAGCCTTTTACAAAACACCACTGACCAAAGAAATTATTGCCCAGCTGGGCAAAGCGTGAGGTGCCCCAGGCGCTTTCGTTAGCAGCCTGAGCCAGCGCCAGCGACGCCGGCACGATATCCACTCTGCGCAGTAATACTGTGCACAGCGACTCAGCCTCAATATCTGTTTTATCTACCCGGTATTTCACTGCCAGGTCAGACAGGTCTGCGTTATTTTCTGCATTTTTTTTACAAACATCCTGCACTTCGGCTCTGTCGGCCTGAATTTCACTGTTTACGTCGGCTACCAGCGGTTCAAAATAGGTGAAAAATGCGGTTTTACGTTCAGGCCCGGCGGGGTATTGTGAGAAGTCGGGTGGGGTAACTCTGCTAAAGAACGCAAACCATAAGGCAATGGCTATCAGTACCGTGACTACAGTCAGCAAAATTTTATTGTTTTTAAGGTTAATCATACTTTCCCCGTTTGGTTTTTTTTAGGGTGAACACACAGGCTCTGTACAATTAATAGCGTTCAGAAGCAAAAACAGATCATTGTAGACCTGGGTAAGCGTCTCACCTGCTTTCCTCTAACATATTAATAATACGGCGATAAATAATATCGCCAATCAGCCATTGCGAATCCCCGCTGGTGCTGGCAAAAATCACGACTACAGTATCACTTGGTTCATGATAACGCGCAAAGCTTAAATAACCGGGTAACCAGCCATCGTGACTGTTGACGTACAGGGTGGTGTATAACGCTTGTTCCTCAGCGGTAAACAGAGACCCGTTATTGAGTGCTCTGAGAAAGGCCGCTACATCTTTCGCGGTAGCGACCATGGCGCCGGCGGGACTGACAAAAGCAAGGCGTTTAAGATCCTCGTCGTAACCTGAAACATAGCCACTCATCAGCCGCTGTGATGAAACCTGGCTTAAGTCATCAAAGGTGTTTTTCAGTCCCAGCGGAGTAAGGAATTCGGTTCTGATGTAATCCTGGTAACGGTAACCCAGGGTTTTGTCCATGATACGCCCAAGCAATAAATAGTTGGTGTTTGAATAGGCGTAGTCTTCACCGGGGGCGAACAGTGCCGGTTTGTCATAAACCAAAGCCAGGCTTTTGTGGGTTACACTGGCACTATCAAACGGGGCAAACCAGTCATAAGCCGGATCATCTGTGTAATTAACAATACCGCTACGGTGCTGAACCAGCATGCGCAAAGTAACTTCTCCGGCATGGGTTATACGGGCGGCTTGCTCGGGCAAATACTCAAGCAATGTGGTATCGAGATTCAACTGCCCCCTGGCTGCCAGTCGGGTAACGGCTGCTGCCACATAAAGCTTACTCACACTGGCTATTTTAAACAGTGCGTCGGACTGCGCTGGCTGCCCGGTTTGCTTGTTATGCCAGCCTGCGGCATAGCTTTTCGCTGGCGCATCGTTGCCTTCATCCACATAAACAACCATCCCCGCAATGCCGTGCTCTACCGCGCGATTAAGCTCTGTCTGTATCGTTTCGGATTGCGGCGCCAGATAAATGAACAGGGCATTAAGTGGTGCGAATAACGCTATACAGGTTACTGCGACAACCAGTGCCAGTATCCGTAAGGCATTAACGGTTCTACGTTTCATTGCCGTGAGTCTGTGTGATTAGGAGAATAGCAAACAGATTACGGCTAGTTGTGATGGATTGCCAGCAACCTTTGTAACAAGGTGTTTTATTGGCGGTTTTTTGCTTAACATTTTGATTATGCTTGCTATATTGGTTAAGCAAAGCGAATAACAATATTATCGGGCAGCGGCTTCTCAGGCATTTAATGCGCCCAACAAGTCAGTCAAAGCACATAAGGAATGGAAAATGACGCAGCAACCTGATTTACCCTGGATATCCGGATTCTGGCGGCGAATTGTCGCACTGATTGTCGACTCAATATTACTGGCGTTGGGGGGATTTGCACTGGGGGTAGTGCTCGAATCGGTGTTTATACAAATGGGTAGCTGGTCGGTATTCATAGGCTTCTTTATCTCACTTGGTTATTTCGGCGTGATGAACAGTCGCTACGCTGAGGGCCAAACATTGGGTAAAAAGCTTCTGGGTATTCGGGTTGTCGACGGTAATAACCAGACTATCTCGCTGGGTCGTTCACTGCTGAGATATTGTGTTTATGGTATCCCTATTGCTTTACAGGTTGATTTTCTGCCGGCAGACGGTACTTTTTTCTGGGTCCTGTATCCGATAGGGGCACTACTTATAGGCGGTTCCTTCTCGATACTGTATTTGTACGTGTTTAACCGTCGAACACGGCAATCCCTGCACGACCTTGTCGTTGGTACATATGTGGTTTATGCCGGTGCACAACAGGAGGAAGTCAGAGAGGTGTGGAAGCCACACCTGGTAATCGTTGCACTGTTGTTCATAATTGGTTTTATCAGCCCTAGATTTATCTTCATAGTTTTTTCCTCCGGCGAGTTTGAACAGATGCTCGTAACGCGGGCCGCATTAATGCAGGAGCCAGGTGTTAATACCGTAGGGATCATGGCCAGCTCAACCAGCTACTACGCCGATCCCGAGGACCAGGCAAAGAATTCACAGACGAGTGTGGATCTGCAGATATACATTGATTCAGATCGGGTGAATGACAGGGAATATGCCAGGGAGTTTGCTGAAAAAGTGTTAGCGAATTATCCCGACGCCAGGGGTAAAGATGCTATCTCTGTCGACCTTTATTACGGCTATGACATTGGTATCTGGTCGAGTTGGGAGATAGGTAGTTATGAGTTTAATCCGTCCGGTTTGTAAGCCGGGAACGCCCTAAGGGTTGCCCTCAGGGATAGCCCTATCACGTCATCCCGGCCTTCTAGCCGGGATCTTCTTAACAGGCTGACGCGGTTAAAGTTTCTTTTGAAACCCCAAGGTAATCTCTACTTTTTGTCGGCACCCCGACAAAATGTGGAGAGTGCCAGCGTTATCAATCAGTATCTTTTACTGAGTAAACTTGTTTAAGAGTCTACACATCGGCCTCCGATGCAGATTCTTCTATGAAGGCAATAGTCTTATTGTGGGAGTAAAACTTTTCAGGAGATACCGGATAGCGGCTATTGCCGCTTCCGGCATGACGTGTTAAGGCTAGCTCGATGGGATAACCCCTTACGGAGTTTCCGGGATAAAACCGGACTTTGTAATAGAGGAGATCCCGGATAACCCCCTTCGGTGTTTCCGGGATAAAACCGGACTATGTAATAGAGGAGATCCCGGATAACCCCTTACGGTGTTTCCGGGATAAAACCGGACTTTGATAAGGGGAGATCCCGGATAACCCCTTACGGTGTTTCCGGGATAAAACCGGACTTTGTCCGGTTTTAGTCTGAATGGAGGGCGTCTATTGGGTTTAGTTTTGAGGCTTTTATGGCCGGGAATACTCCAAAGCCTACGCCTACCAATAAACAAATCGATACAGATAAGACAATTGCTGTCAGCGACCAGCTAACCGCCCAGTCTGAGTAAAAACCGATAATTTCGGATAATACCAGACCGAAGAAAATGCCCAGCAGGCCGCCTATCACTGAAATCACAAAACTCTCGGCGATAAACTGCAATTTAATATCCTGCTGAGTGGCACCTACCGCGCGCAGTAAGCCAATTTCCTTGGTTCGCTCCAGTACGTTTGCCAGCATAATGTTCATAATACCGATGCCGCCCACCAACAAAGAGATGCCGGCCACACACGCCATAACGATATTGAATATGCGTTGAGTGTTTTCCTGTTGAGCCAACAACTCCACAGGAATGATCAGGCTGTAATCGTCAACGCCCCCGTGGCGCTGAGCAAGCAACTGGGTAACTGCTTTCGCAGCCAGCACCGTTGAATAATCCTCTTTCACTTCAAACTTCACTACGTCCAGTTCACTGGCGAGGGGTTCCATGTTGAGTTTTTTCTGGCTGGTGGATAACGGAATAAATACGCGGTTTCTGTCACCATTAATTTTAACGCCCTGAAAGGCTTCTTTATTGAATTGCGGGGCCGCAATTACGCCCACCACCTCAAACCAAACATGGTTGATCTTTAAAAACTGACCCAGCGGCTCGTCATCCGGAAACAGGGTGTTGGCCACATCGGCGCCCAGCACGGCAACCTGTGATACGTGCAATTCATCATCATCGCTGAGCAATCGGCCTTGGGCGGGGGTCATACTGGCAAGGTCAAAGTAGCTGCTGGTTACACCAACTGCCGAGGCATCGGCTTTGGCATAATCGCTGTATAGTGCAAACAATTTAATTTGCTTCTCGCCGCTGTAATGCGTGATAAAGGGCAGTGTGGACATAGCCGCTTCCACATCGGCAATATTGAGCCCCAGCGACTCTTCGCGAATATCCTTTAGTTCTTCAGCGGTATAGCTTTTTGATTCCACAATCAGGTTTTGCAGCCCCATGGAACCAATCATCTTCAGCGCTTCCTGTTCGGCGCCTTTACCTATATTGAGCATGGCGATAACCGCTCCAACGCCAAATATCATGCCCAGCAGGGTTAAAAAAGTACGCAGTTTTTGCGCCAGCAATTCATGCAGAGCGTCACCGACCAGCAACCGGGTTTTGGTTAGTGTGAGTTGGTTTAACATTAAATGAGCTCCCGGTATGACAGGGCAATATTATCGCCCTCTTTAAGGCCATTGGTCACTTCCACGAAGTGCAGGTTTTTCTGACCAATTTCAATTTGCTGGCGACTAAAACCACTGCCATCCTCACGGAAAACGTAGTTGATCCCCTGTTCGTTATAGATGGCCTGAATCGGCACCAGTAATTTACTCTCACCTTTAGACACCTCAATGCGGGCATTTAATTTACGCCCCGGCGAGAGGATAGGGGAGTCCTGATCATCAATATCAATGGTGACTTCAAAATATTTGGTCGGATCGGAGCGGGAAATGGTTCTGGAAAAGCCGGAGACTTGCTTTAAGGAGCCGGTAAATACTTTATTGGGATACGCCTCCAGTGAAATGGTTACACGCTGGCCAGGAGCAAGACCAATGGCCTGCTTATCCAGCACATAGCCTTTAGCCTGCATTTTCGACAAATCCGGTAGTTTAGCAATGGGGCGGCCCGGAAAAACCGTTTCACCTACCGAAGGCTTTTCACCTCGCCAGTTGGACTCATACACCAGCAAACCGTCGTAAGGGGCATGGATTTCCAGTGTTTCAATGGCTGATTTAATCTGGTTATACTTTTGTTCACTGCCTTTCTTGCGAATGCTCAGCACATCTATGGCACTGGAGTTTTGTTCCACCACACTTTCTTTTTTCCAATCCAGGTAGTTGTCTTTGGCTCCCAGATATTCTTTATTCTGCATGTTTTCGATAATTTCGATGCGTGAATACACCCGCAAATCATCAATGGTAAATTCATCTGCAAAGGCAAATTCCTTGACCACCAGGGCTTTGTCCATTTCCACATCACGCTCTTCCTGTGTCAGGGTAGAGCGGTTCAGCTTCATGTCTTCCTCTAACAGCATCATTGCCAGCATTTCTTTGCGCATGTCGAGGTTGAGCTGCTCGGCATCAAAACGGGCGATTAACTGGCCTTTTTTTACATTGGTGTATTCTTTTTCCAGCCATGCAATGGTCATGGGACGGCGACTTGATGCGCCAATGGCGGTGGCACTGGCGGCTTCCAGTTCACCTTTTACCGGCACCATCAGTTCAAACGGCTGACGTTCAACCTGATAGGTGGGGGTTGTTTGTTCTGTTTCGCCGCAACCGCTAATCAGTGTGGCTGCCACAAGGCAGGAGAACCATTTAGGCATCATGATAAGTTATCCTCCTGTACTTCAATATTTGCTTTCATACCAGGACGCATCCTTGTCGGATCGATTTTTTCCAGTTCAATTTGTACGTCAAACACAATACTCAAATTGGTTGAGGACTTTTCCTTATAGGCTTCACCAAGGGATACGATTTTACCGGCGTAAGGGACTTCCGGATAGGCATCCAAAGTCACTTTTACCTTCGATCCAATACTGAGTTTGGCCGTGTCGGCTTCGTCAAACTGAGCTTTAACCGCCAGCTTATCCAGCGAGGGAATGGTCAGTATGGTCCGGCCCATAAAAACGGAATCGCCCACCGCCACTTTTTCGCCATCCGGCGCCGCTTTATACATTATTAAGCCCGGCTTAGGTGACTGTACGGTAAGTTTGGCAATGTCGCGCTGGGTTTGTCCTAGCTTGGATTGCAGACGGTTTATTTTGCTCTGCGCCAGTTGCTCATTAAGCTCGCGGGTTTCGGCAAATTGTTTGGCCTGCTGAGTGGCCTGACTCAGTTTTGCCTTCGCGATTTCAAACTCTTTTTGCTGCTTTTCTTTTTCTACCCGTTTGGTAGAAATATCAACAATTTCGGCGAGCCGCTTTTCCTTTTCATAGTTCATTTGTGCTTCGGCTAGCGCGAGTTTTAATTCTTCCGCCCGGGCTTCATTTTCGAGCAGTTCTTTTTCAAAATTCTTTTTCTCGGCATCCAGCTCACTTTGTTGCTCAATTAGCTTGGTTTGCAATTGCTGACCATCAAACTTGAGCAGCATATCGCCTTCTTTCACATTGGTATTTTCCGGCACCAGAAACTGCACCTTCATTTGCCACATGCCGCGAATGGAAGGCGGCGACACACTGGCACTGTCGAGCGAAACAATTTCACCGGATGCGGTAAGCGGCGCACTCAGCGTTTTGTCGGATGACTGCTCAACCGTTTTATCATTGCTGCAGGCGCCGAGCATCAATGCGGCACATAGCAAAACAGAACATTTAACGTGCATGACTTAACTCCTTTGCAGCAGGGATCACCACCCGGACACTCATACCAGGCAACAGTTTTTTGTTGGGGATGTCGCTGAATGACAGTTCTATCTGATAATAGGCGCTATCTCCCCAGCCGGCTTTTTTCTCTGGCTGAGACACTTCACTGGTGACAGTGGCGGCATAACTGACTCCCGGATAGGCATCCAGCGAGACCAGTGCCTGCTGGCCAACAGCAACACGATCAGCATCTATCTCGTGTACCCAGGCATCCACTTTAAATCCATCAATGTCCTGCACCTCCATAACTTTCATGGCTGCCTGCAATGTTGTACCGGCAGTAATTTTCTCATTGGTCCACGGGTGGTACATATGGCTGACCACGCCGGTAATAGCTGACTGCACTTTTAACCGGGTGAGCTGATAACGCTGGTAATTGATGTTCTCTTCCAGTTTGGTAATTTCGATCTGCTGTTTTTGCAGTGTGTTCTCTTGCTCTATCAGCTTTTGTTCCAGTGCTTGCTGGGCCTTAAACTGTTCAACCAGCGCTCGTTCCAGTGCCAGCTTGTACTGACCTTTGTCGTATTCGCTAACGTCTTTACTTTCAATTTCGGCTTCAATGCGGGCTTTTTCTACTTCAAGGTTGGCAATTTTTAAAGCGCTGCGGGCATCGGCAACCGCTTGATCCAATTCCACCCGCTTACTTTCCATTTCAAGCGTCTGGGTATTGAGTGAATCTTCATTTTGTTCCAATTGGGCATCAACACTGCCTGAGTCAAATAACGCAATGGTATCGCCGGGTTCAACAATACTGCCCTCATCCACCATCCACTGGATTTGTATATTCCAGCGGTCGGTGCGGGGCGCTGTTACAACCTGCACATTGGATGAGGTAATCTTACCGGTAACAATAAGCTGGCTTTCTGTGCTGTCGGCTTTGGCAACAGCGGCTGCCAGGCTCACGCTGCACATCAATAAACAAACAATAGACTGTTTCATGAGTTGGTTTTCTCGCTGATGATTTGACCGTCTTTCATGGTGATCACTTTTTGCGCGAACTCGGCAATATTTTCTTCGTGGGTCACCATGACTATGGTTTGGCCCTGTTGGTGTAACTCAGTCAGTAAAGCCATAATATCGTCAGACGTCTTACTATCGAGGTTACCGGTCGGTTCATCTGCCAGAATCATAGTGGGGCGGTTAATTAAGGCACGGGCGATGGCCACCCGCTGACGCTGGCCGCCAGACATTTCAAAAGGGCGGTGGTGCATACGATGACCAAGGCCTACTTTTTCCAGCAGCGCCTGTGCTCGCTGAGTGGCTTCATCATCAGATACATCACTGTAGCGCAGCGGCAACTTGACATTCCCGACAGCATCCAACTTGGGGAGCAGGTGGAAAGTCTGAAAAATAAAGCCAATATGTTCGTTGCGAATTTTCGACAGTGCTTCATCGCTTAACTGGTTTACCGCATTACCATTTAACAAATACTCACCGCTGTCGGGCGTATCGAGACAGCCCAGGATATTCATCATGGTAGATTTACCAGACCCCGAACTGCCCATAAAGGCAACAAATTCATTTTCCTGAATGGATAAAGAAACATCGTTGAGTGCGACAATGGTTTCTTCACCATTGGTAAAACTCTTACGAATATCCTTGAGTGTAATCATCTGTCTTCGCTCATTTTTATTGTGTCCTGGATAAGATTCTCAGACATCGGAATGCTACTTTAGTGGTGTCTGTGTTCTCATACAACCCAATAAATTCGCCACATGAGCTCTGGTAACAGTTCGTTACAAATAAGTATAAAATTGGAACTTTCACTTGCTTCGCTTATAGAATCTTGGTAAAAAGTCAACGCCTGAAAACAATGTAGTAATATTTCATTGTAAATATAAGTGTACATCTGTATTTTTTGCCTGGCTCTGCTTTAATTAATAACAAGGCTGATGCCCTGTTGAAGCGGCACTGAAATGACTTTTCACCAAATAAGAGCGACCCTATGATTAAGGACACTATTAACAATATTCACGTTAGCGCAGAAAAGGTACTGGTAACGCCAGACGCGCTGGCGGCGGAACTTCCTGCCTCAGAACGGGCACTGGACGTTATCAGACAATCCCGTCAGATCATTTCTGACATTATTCACCGTCGTGATCATCGCTTACTGGTTGTATGCGGCCCGTGCTCTATTCACGATATTGAAGCGGCGAAAGATTATGCGCTGCGCCTGAAAGAACTTCATGAGTGTTATAAAGACACCCTGTATATCGTGATGCGGGTATATTTTGAGAAACCCAGAACGACTACCGGCTGGAAAGGGCTGATTAACGACCCGCATATTAACGATACTTTTGATATCGAAACCGGTTTGCGCAAAGCCCGTGAATTGCTTATCTGGCTGGCCGAACTGGAGTTACCTGTGGCTACTGAGGCGCTGGATCCAATCAGTCCGCAATATCTGGCTGAACTGTTCAGTTGGAGTGCCATTGGTGCGCGCACGTCTGAGTCGCAAACTCACCGTGAAATGGCCAGTGGGTTATCGATGCCGGTGGGCTTTAAAAATGGCACGGATGGTAGCCTCGATATTGCCGTGAACGCATTACGTTCAGCTGCCTCTTCTCATCGTTTTATGGGGATCAACAAACAGGGGCAGGTGAGTGTTATCGAAACTGCCGGCAACCCTGATGGTCACATTATTCTGCGCGGCGGTAAGCAACCTAACTACGATTCGGTTTGTGTTTCTGAATGCGAGGAATGGATGGATAAAGCCGGCCTTACCGCGGGCTTGGTAGTGGATTGCTCCCATGCAAACTCTAACAAGGATTATCGTCGCCAGCCGCTGGTGGCTAAGAATGTGGTAAACCAGATCCTTGAGGGAAATCAGTCAATCATCGGTATCATGCTGGAAAGCCATCTGAAAGAAGGTAACCAGAAATCTGACGGCGTGGATTTTAAAGATCTGGAATACGGCGTATCGATTACCGACGGCTGTATTGACTGGGAAACCACGGAAAGCCTGTTAGATCAGATGCGTGACAAATTGATTACTGTGCTACCATTGCGTCAAAATAAGCGTACGGAATTAGCCTAATCTATGTCACAAAACGACCAGGAACAGTTTGCTCAGCAACTGAGTGAATTACGCCATGGCATTGATGAGCTGGATACCCAGCTCATCGAACTTCTCGCAAAACGAGCGGCGCTCACCAGTAAGGTGGGTGAAGTGAAAGCGAAAACCGGCATGCCAATTTATGTGCCGGAACGCGAAGCGCAAATGCTGGAGAAGCGCCAGGAACAGGCCGCCAGTCATGGTGTGTCCGGATCTCTGGTTGAAGATCTTATGCGCCGTATTATGCGCGAATCCTACCATATTCAAAATAATCGCTATCGTTGTATTAATCCGGGGATCAAACAAGTCGTCATTATCGGTGGCGCCGGGGCACTGGGTAAAGTGTTTGTCGGGCTGTTTGAGCGCAGTGGTTACCACGTGGAAATACTCGAAAAAGAAGACTGGAGCCGGGCCGACAGTCTGTTTGCACAAGCCAGCCTGGTGTTGGTATCGGTACCCATTAATCTCACTGTCGATGTAGTCGCTAAACTCAAGGGTTTACCTGACGACTGTATTCTTGCCGACATCACCAGTATTAAGCATAAACCGCTGGATGCCATGATGGAGGCTCACAAGGGGCCGGTTGTGGGGCTGCACCCAATGTTTGGGCCAGACGCGCCGGGCATGATTAAGCAGGTTGTGGTGGTGTGTCACGGACGGGGAGTCTCGCATTACGGTTGGTTACTGGAGCAAATGCAAACCTGGGGGGCGACGCTGTTTGAAGTGTCGGCGCAGGAACACGATAAAGCCATGGCCTTCATTCAGGTTATGCGCCACTTCAATACCTTTGTTTATGGTGCCCATTTAGCCGGTGAAAACCCGAATCTTAATTTGCTAACACAACTGAGTTCACCGATTTATCGGCTGGAACTGGCAATGGTTGGACGACTTTTTGCTCAATCTCCCCAACTTTATGCCGATATTATTTTTAATAATCCTGAAAACTTCTTATTATTGAAACGTTTCCACCAACGTTTTGGGGAAGCTTTATCCGTTTTGGATTCAGGAGACAAAGCCGAATTTATCCGCCAGTTTAACGACATTGGTGAATGGTTCGGTGATTACGCAAAAACTTGCCTGATAGATAGTAAACGCCTTTTGCTTAAAGCGGATGATGACCAAATGCTGAGAACCTGATTACAGGCAGCGTAGCAGCAGCACTCTGGCCGGCGAAAGATTATAAAGCACTGAATAATTGTTTAAGTGGATGTGTTCGCCATGACCCTAAAGTTACGTTTATTACTGAGTATTATTCCGCTGGTAGTTGCCGGTATCCTCATTATGGCCGTTGTCGCGCTTCAACTTGGAGTCAGTGAATCACAGCAGGCACTAACAACTGTTGCTGAAGAAAAGCTCAGTATTGAAAATCGCCAGACCAGCGAAGCTATCAGGCGTTACATCGACACCGTAGACAGCCAGGTTCGGATAATGTCTTCGGAATCTCAGGTAGAGGCTGCCGCCAGCGCGTTTATCAGCGCTTATAATCAATACAGTGCTCAGCGTGGGTCATTAACCCCGGCACAGCTGGCTAAACTCAATGCTTATTATAGTGAAGACTTTGCCGGACTTTATGAGCAACGTAATAACCAGGTGTTACCGCGTCCGTTATCGCTGGTGGAGTCATTGCCCGTTACCGCCAAAACGTTACAGTATGATTTTATTGCTGGTTCCTCATTTCCGATTGGTGAAAAAGACAGTTTGTACAACCTCGGTAATACCACCGATTATGCGAAGCTGCACGAGCAGTACCACGATTATTTCAGAACCTTTCTGAAGGAATTTGGCTACTACGATATTTTTATCGCTGACGCGCAAACCGGTAACATCGTTTACTCGGTGTATAAAGAGCTCGACTTTGCAACCAGCGTGAAAACCGGGCCGTACGCGGACACCGGAATTGGTAACGCGTTTCAAAAGGCGCTTCAGGCTAACTCAGCAGATAGCGTCAAGCACAGTAGTCTAGACAGTTACTTACCCTCATACGATGCGATGGCGGGGTTTGTTTCATCGCCTGTCGTGGATGCGGGCGGCAAGACCATTGCGGTGCTGATTTATCAAATTCCTCTGGATGTTATCAGTCATATCATGACACATGGCGAAACCTGGCAGAGCGCCGGTCTTGGCACATCGGGTGAAACTTACATTGTGTCAAAGCAAAGTACGCTGGTCACCGAAAGCCGTTTCTTTCTGGAAGACCCTGAAGGTTATTTCGCTGCGCTGAAAACCAGCCTGCCTCAAGTAGCGCAACAGGTAAAACAGTCTGGTACCACCGTGGGGATTCAGCCTGTCACAACACCGGTTGTGAACAAAGCGCTCGCTGGAGAGTCAGGCTTCGACAGGATCAGCGATTACCGTGGTGTTGAAGTCTTTTCTTACTACTCTACGGTTAACATTGGCGAATACAGTTATGCTCTGCTAGCAGAGATTGATGTTGAAGAGGCTCTGCTGCCAGCCGTTTCACTGCGCAATAAATTAATTAGCGGAACGGTGTTTGCGGTGATAATGATTGCTGGTTTGGCAGCGGTGCTGGCCATCTGGCTAGCAGGACGCCTGGTGAAACCGCTCAATAAAGTGGGGGACACCTGCGCAGCTTTAGCCTCTGGTGAAGGGGATTTAACCATCGTACTGGACAAATCCAATATTCCTGAGATTAACCGGATCATTGAGCCGTTTAATCATTTTATCGGCCAGATCCGCACTATTGTTGCGCAGGTCAAAGACGATGCTGATTCACTGGCCTCGGCGGCTGAAGAATTGAGCGCCGTAACGCAGCAATCAGAGCAAAATGCGGTGGACCAGGTTAAGCAAACCGAGCTGGTGGATGAGGCTATTTCACAGTTATCCACTTCGGTAGGCGAAGTGGCCAAGTCAACGGCTAAAAGCCGCGACCACGGCGTACAGGCCACGTCCAGCCTGACGGAAAACCAGGAGCGAGCGGATTATGTAGCCGATAATATTCAGCTGTTAGTGAAGCTTATCAAAGACTCCTCCCACGTTATTAGCTCGTTGAAAGATGAAGTGGGTCAGATTACAGATTTACTTAATGTGATCACCAGCATTGCCGACCAGACCAACCTGCTGGCGCTTAACGCTGCTATTGAGGCCGCGCGGGCTGGCGAAGCTGGCAGGGGCTTCTCAGTGGTGGCCGATGAAGTTCGCGCGCTGGCCAACCGTTCTCAGGAAAGCACCGTGGAGATCGGCCGCCTGGTAGAGAAAATGAATCTTTCATCGGTGAAGTCGGTGCAGGCGATGGAAAAAGCCGAAGCCGCAGCCAGTGGCGGTATTCACCTTGTAGAGCTGGTGACCAAAGCCATGAAGGAGTTAAGCACAACGATAGAACAGGTGCAGGAAATGGCCGATCTTGTTGCCCAGGCCACAGAAGAGCAGGACCAGACCTCGCGTATGGTGCTTGGCAGTGTTAGTAAGGTCAATGCTTTGTCTACGGAAGTACGCAGCGGTGCGGCGCAAATCAGCAGTGCGTCACTGGAACTGGCCAGTATTGCCAGTCATACCCGCACCATGGTGTCGCGCTTTAAAGTGTAATCAGACATTAATCAGAGCACTCTGCTGGAGCAGAGTGCTTTGTTAATGAAAGACGTTAGCCGGCTGTCAGCGCCTTGGAGGCGGCAACCTTAGTGGGGTTAATTTCTTCACTGGGGTAGCAACCCAATACTTTCAGATAACGGGTAATGCGCTTAAGCTCAATTAATGCGCTTTGCACCGGGCCATCCTGAGTATTCCCTTCCACGTCAATATAAAACAACTCTTCCCAGGGATTGCCCGGGATCGGACGGGATTCCAGCTTGGTCATATTGATGTTGTTTTCTTTGAGTACCATCAGGGCCTCTACCAGCGCGCCGGGTTTTTGCACCGTTGACATAACAAAGGTCGTTTTGGCCGGTACCTGCAATGGCACAACCACCGGTTGTTTGGCCACGACGATGAAGCGACTGTGATTTTCTTTCTGGTTAGCCAGGTTAGATTTAATCGCAAACAACCCATACAGGTTACCACCGGCTTCACTGCCTATGGCGGCTACGTCATCACGGTTCAGTTCACTGACTTTCAGCATGGCCGAAGACGTGGCATCCATAGTTTTTACTTCTACGTTACCCAACTCTGCCAGGAAGTGGCTGCACTGGGTGAAAACCTGCGGGTGCGCATAAAGGGTTTTAATGTTTGCCAGCGTCGTTTCTTTGGCTACCAGCAACGAATGTTTAATGGCATGAGTCAGTTCGCCAATAATGCTTAGTTCAGTATTTTGTAACTGGTCGTAGACTTCGTTAATACTGCCCGAAGTGGTGTTTTCGACCGGTAGTACGGCGTAATCTGCTTCGTTACTTTCAACTTTACCCACCACTTCACGGAAACTCTGACAGCCAAGCTCCAGCAAATCGCCCGGGCGGCGGGAAAAATATTTCTGAGTCGCCAGATAGCTGTATGATCCTCGATCGCCTAAAAATGCTACGCGATTGAGGGGCAGGGCACTGCCTGGGTTGGCGCGTTCAGCGAGCATTGCTTGCTGGTTTAACACCGAGTCTTCAATAATCACGTGAAAAATTTGCGTGATGTAGTGAGCATCGAGACCCCTTTGCTGGCCTTCTTTAATCAGCCGAATGAGCAACTGCTCTTCGCGGGCCTGATCGCGGACCGGAATATGGTGCTTAATTTTCGTTTCAGCAACCTGATTGGTCAGGCCACGACGTTCAGATAACAGGCTGAGTAGCTCGGTATCCAGCGCAGTAATGCGCTCTCTAATTTGATCTAATTCAGGGGCAGACATACATTCTCTCTTAACACTTCAGGCAAAAAAAAACCTCCCGTAGGGAGGTTTATTCGCACGCGCTACGTATCCTCCCTCAGATGAAGGTAATAAACACGAAGAAGCGAGCGATGATATTTAGATTACATAATTTCATACCGGTACTTTATTTCGCCAGTGCCTCGCTGTCAACTCATTTTTACGCCAGAGTCGACATTATTGCTGGTGTGTACTTGACATTATTAGTCACTCAACAATGCCGCCAACATGGTTCTGACTTCAGCCGGTTCAAAGGGTTTATCACATAGCGCATTCACACCGGTTTGCTGAATGTTTGCCATATGAACGCTGTTAGCCGCCTCTGACGTGACCATAATAATCGGAATATGTGAGGTTTCCGGATTGAAGCGGATAAACTCCGACAGCTCACGGCCGTCCATTTCCGGCATGTTGTAATCGGTGACCACCAAATCAAAGGACTCGTCTTTAATTAATGTTAGCGCCATCGCACCGTTTTCGGCTTCTTTAATTTTTTGCAGTCCCATCCCTTCCAGGACGCGGCGGATATGATTTCTGGCCAGTTTGCTGTCATCTACCAGCAACACACGCACTTCGTGTACATCAAACAGGTCGAGTTCCAGTTCGTCGGTATTCAGTAAATCCAAACTGGCATTCAGCGCCCTGTGCAAATGAATGGTTTCAAAGGGTTTAGGCAAAATAGCAGCGACACCGGCTTGTTTAAACTCTTCAAGCTTACTGGTGCGTGATTCACTGGAAACCAGCATAAACGGAATATGCTTAAACGACGGATGTTCTTTAGTAAACTTCAGTAAATCCAGCGCCGTGCCGTCTTCAAAGTACATAGCGCTGACAATCAGGTCGGCACCGTGAAGGTCTACCAGCTTTCGGGCCTCAGCGATATTGGCTGCCGAGTCGATTTGCTTCACATTTTCTTTGGTGAGCATGCCGGAAATAATCTTACGCTGGGTATCAGAAGGTTCGACCAACACGATATTCAGGTCTGAGATTGATAACTTTTCCATTCAATTTCTCTTAGTTGTTTATTCTAATTGTTATTCTGTTGAGTATGAGGCTTATACTAACCACCGGCTACTTTGGACTTTATACCCTGTTGTTCAAGTAACTGCTGAATTTTGCTGCGGTCGTCGGTTTGCAGCTCTATGGTGCCGGCTTTTACCGCACCGCCACAGCCACACTTTTTCTTTAGCACGGTACACAGCGCTTTTAGATCATCAGCGCTTTGGTCAAGCCCGGTAACAATAGATACCCCCTTGCCTTTGCGACCTTTAGTTTCCCGTTGTATACGGGCGATGCCATCTTTATTTACCGAGCGGGTATCATTAGATTCCCGGGACAGATCAACTTTTCCGCCATCAGTACTGTAAACGAGTCTCGAATTTTGCATACTTTGCTGTAACTCTTTAAAACTGGACTACAATCAAATAAGCCGAAGTGGTTATAACAACTTATTCTGTAGTGGATAAATTAATGCGTTGCTAGTATTAATAGTAGCAAACGCCAGTTGTGAGTGGGAGCACAAATGAGTATAAAAACTGAAGTTGTCAATGATTCGACCTTCACTATTCAAATTGGCGAAAGGTTCGACTTTTCGCTGGTGACTGATTTTCGTAACACGTATGAAGATCTGGACCCCAAAGTAAAACAAATTGATATTGATTTATCGGCCACACAATATATGGACAGCTCTGCTCTGGGGATGCTGCTTAACATGCAGAAAGTACTGGCAGACCGTCATCTCACCTACCGTATTCTTAATACCCGGCCTCAAATTGCCCGGATCCTGCAAATTTCGCGATTTAATAAAAAATTCGATATTCAATAGCCACAGGCGAACCCTTCTGCATGGTAAAAATCCTGATTGTTGATGATGAAGAAATCAACCGCATTATGTTGCGGGAAATGCTCAGTGAGGCTGGCTACAGTGATTTTATAGAAGCGGGAAATGGCCTGGAAGCGGTGGAGTTAGCCTGTCGTCATAAACCGGATATTGTGTTGCTTGATGTGATAATGCCGGGAATGTCCGGTACCGAGGCTGCACCGCACATTAAAGCATCATCACCGGATTGTTATTTACCGATATTGTTTATCACCAGTCTCGACGATGAACAAAGCCTGGTCAGGTGTCTGGCAAGTGGCGGAGATGACTTTATCTCCAAACCCTTTGAAAAAATCATTCTGCATGCCAAGTTAAAAGCACACGAGCGAACCCGGCAACTGAGCCTGGAAATTCAGGATAAAAACCGCTCTCTGACGTATTTTCAACTGGAGGTTGAAAGAAACCATCGCATTGTTGAGCATATTTTCGATAATGCTATTGGTCAGAATTCGATAGCGGTCGATTATTTCGATTTTTACACCCAGCCTGAAGCGCAATTTAACGGCGATCTGTTTTTGTGCGAACAAAGTCCTTCCGGCGGGGTTTATGTGTTTATCGGCGATTTCACCGGTCATGGCCTGGCGTCGGCGATTGGCGCTATTCCGGTAGCCCAGCTATTTACCGCTATGACCCTAAAGGGCCTTGCGGTGGGTGAAATGGCCAGCAGGATTAACCGCTTGCTGGTAAATTTGTTACCCGCCGATATGTTTTGCGTCGCAAGCATTCTGGAGATTAACGCTAATGGTAAAAACTTTACGGTGTGGAGTGGCGGCTTACCAAGACTGGCGGTGAAAACCCCTGAGCAACAGATTCGCCTGCTTATTGACCCGCAACATATGCCACTGGGTATCCTCGAAGAGCATGAGTTTGATAATCAAACACAATACTTCGAAACCGAGTGGGGCGATACTCTACTACTCTACACCGACGGCCTGATGGAAAGTCATCATAAAGAGTTAGGCATGCTTGGCGAAGAGGGAGTGGAAAAGTGGTTCACGATGAATCAGCAGGTCAGTGCACAATTACTGGTCGATAAGGCCGAGTTATATCGTGCGGGAGAAGCCGCTGATGATGATATCACCATTGCGCTTTTTCAGTGTCGTCCTTTCCAGTTTAAGCCGCCGGAGCTGCTGGCAAAACCAGTGCCTTTTAATTTGTCTTTTCACTTAACCGCAGAGCATATTAAAGATGTTTATGTGATCGATCAGGTGGTGGCTATCGTAAACAGCATTCCGGGCTTAGCGGCTATACGTTCAGAACTTTTTACCGTGATAACGGAGCTCACCAACAACGCCATAGAACATGGCATTCTGGGCTTATCGTCTGATCTGAAAGCCGAACCGGAAGGATTCATTGAATATTATGAACGCCGCCGGGAAGGCATTGAAAACCTGCAGCAAGGCGACATTTGGATCACCGTTCAGCGACTGATGCCAGACAACGTGCTGGAAATTTGTATGCAGGACAGTGGGCCAGGGTTTGATGTTTCTGTGCTGCAAAGCTCCGAGGATCAGACCTTCGGAAGGGGATTTGTATTAATCAGAGAGTTATGTGAGTCCTTGCAGATTTCCGACTCAGGTAAACAGATTAAGATCATCATGTCCCTGATGCCAACCGTAGATGATACCGATATTCCAGAATAGGTTCAGTGTTACAAATTGTAAGATTAACGATAGATTTCCTGGTGTGAGGCGCGGTCCAATTATTGAAACTAATGGACAATAGCAAAGTGGAGTAAAGCATGTTGAAATCCATCCTGAATCTGTTTAAAGATTCACCAGGCGACAGCCAGAGTCCGCATCAACTGGAAATTGCCACCGCGGCGCTACTGAGTGAAGTGGTCAGAGCAGACAGCCTGTCTGATGACCGAGAATTGGCTACACTTACACAGTTAATCCGCGAAAACTTTGATCTGACTGAAGAAGAGATAACAAATATTGTCAGCGTTGGTGAAAAGCGTTCAGAAGAAGCGGTAGATTTAGTTCAGTTTACCAAAGCATTGAATGATGGAATGAGTGCTGAACACAAGGAGCGGGTGATGAGAGGGTTGTGGCAGATTGCTTACGCAGATGCAACGCTGAGCCCGGACGAAGAATATATAATACGTAAGATTGCCGACTTGCTCTATATACCTCACAGCCGTTTCATTAAGGCGAAGCTGGAAGCGCAATCCACGCAATAAGATAACGATGAGATAAACCTTATAATGTTCAGTAGTATCCGAACGGCAATGGCCGTGATATTGAGCATCGTTGTGATGACATCATCAACATGGGTGCTATGGCTCGCTGTTGCTGAACATGAAAAGCTGTTTCTCGAATCGCAGAAGAATAACCTGTTTGCGTTAACCCGGAATATGGCTAATGATTTAGTGCCCTTTATGGAGCAGACTGAACGGGACAGCTTTGCGCTGAGTATTGTGTTGTTGCGGCTGGAGCCTTATAACAACGTGATAAATGCCACAATCTACGATAACGATTTTAACCAGGTCGAGCATTATGTAGGCCGAGGGGCTCGCCGCACTGAAAAAACGTTACTCGATCCGCCTATCGACCCACTGATTTACGAACTGGGCATTAATATCGAGCAAGGTAAACTTATTAGCCTCGAGCGGATCGGTGAACAGGCCTTCCCGGTCGGATATCTGTTAATCGTTAACGACTTAAACACCAGTCTGGCGGATAGCCGACGCTCTTTGATTTTCAGAACCACTCCCTGGGTAATTCTTCTCCTGACCGCTACCATTTTTCTCTCCTGGATAATGTTGCGGCGCGCCTTTAAACCGCTGGAGTTATTATCACGTTTTACCCAAATGGTTGTCGATACCAAGGATTACACATCCCGTCATGATGTTCAGGGGACGTCTGAAATTAAGCGCCTTGGTGAACATATCAACCGTCTTATGGCGACCATTGAAGACGAGTTATCGATTAACCAGCAGCAAACCCAAACGTTGATGGAGCAGCAGGTCACGATGACCCGGCTGGCCAATTTTGACAGCCTGACCGGTTTGCCCAACAGGCAGTTTGTGATGGATACCATCAGGATTGAGCTGTCCCGGGCTAAACGGGCTAACAGTGATATTATCCTGATGTTTTTCGATCTTGACGGTTTTAAGGGGATTAACGACTCTCTGGGTCATGAAACCGGTGATATGATATTAATCGAGGTGGCAGAGCGGGTTAAAGCCATCTTACGCGAAGGTGATATTTTAGCCCGGCTTGGCGGCGATGAATTTCTGATAATACCAGACCGCGATGTCACTGAACTGAATATGGCCAGCGTGTCTGAACGGGTGCTGTCGGCATTCGTCGAACCCTTTAAGCTGAAAGGGCTGTCACTGAGAGTCGGGGTCAGTATCGGCGTGGCGAAAGCCCGTGAAGCCGGTTACGATCTGAGCCAGTTAGTGAGCAATGCTGACCTTGCCATGTATCGCTCCAAAGCCCGGGGACGGGGGGTATATACCATCTTTAGTCCGGAAATGTCGGAGTCGCACAAACGTAAAATATTAATCGCTAACAGCATCGAGGCGGCAATAGAAGAAAATCAGTTTAGCTTGTATTACCAGCCCAAAATTAATCTTAACGGCGAGATAGATTCTCTGGAGGCGTTAATTCGCTGGCACCATCCTGAACTTGGGCCGGTTATGCCGTCGGAATTTATTCTGGTCGCTGAACAAGCGGGTAAAATTACCTCAATTACTCAGTGGGTATTGAATCAGGCCAGTAAGGAGCTGGCCGAACTGACCAGCATTTATTCGCCTAAAATTCGTCTGGCGATTAACCTTTCCGTGCATGACTTACGGCACAGCGAGCTGTTCGACTGGATTTACAACGCATTTCAGACGCACTCGGTTAATCCGGAAAATGTGGAGTTTGAAGTAACGGAATCGGCCTACCTGGATAACTTTGCCAGCAGTGAGTCGTTATTCAAACGCCTGCATAACCTTGGCTGTACCATCGCGCTGGATGACTTTGGTACCGGCTACTCTTCGCTAAGTTATCTGACCCAGATTACGATAGATACCCTCAAAATTGACCGTCAGTTCGTGATGGAGCTGGATACCTCTGAACGTAGCCGTTTGGTGACGATTTCGATCATTGATTTGGCCCGTCGGCTGTCACTGAAGATTTGTGCTGAAGGTGTGGAAACCGTTTCACAATGGGAATATCTCAAAGCGTTAGGCTGCGACACGGTACAAGGATACCTGTTTAGTAAGCCGCGACCATTAGCGGATATCAAAAACCAACCCGATTACCAGCGTCAGGCTGGCTGATTACTGTTCCGAACTGCGGTATATCACTTTAACATCATCTGGTAGCGTAGCATTTTCCGGCAGGTAGCCAATGGTATTGGTTGTTGACTCTATCATTAATATTAATTCATCTATGGTGTCGGCCGTTTCAGGGCGTTGCTGACGTCCACTGAAGCGCATCTGCGCCCAATAGGCCTGAATACGCGATTCGGTGAGACCGATGACCCTGACATTAAAAATCGAACGGGCTACTTCACCAGGAGATAAGGCTATCGGGGTGACGCCTGGCAGCGCAAGATTCCCCATAAACAGGTTTCTCAGCTGTGATTTACTGATGCTGTCTATCGATGAGTCCCGATGGGTCACTACCATCACGTGATCATTACTTTTCGCAAGGGTTGCTGCGCTATTAAGCAGCAGACAGGTTATAAGCAGCAGGCGTTTCATCAGAATACCCACTCCAAAGCCACCTGGTAAAGCGTGGCAGAATTGTCGAAGTTGGCATTTTTGACTTCAAAAAAGGCTCGTTGCTGGCCTTGCCCGCGCAACAAGGAAACGTCGCCTTTAATGGCAAAGTTTGCATTGATGTCGTAGCGCATTCCCACTGCCAGACTGTTTAATGAATCCCGTGGAAGCTGGGCGTAAATTGAATCATAGGTAACAGATAACAGGTCTAATTCTGGTGCGAGCCCCAGCGGGATCTCATTAACTGGCGCCGAATATGACATCGATGACGTGGCTACCGTTACGTGGTAGGTCATTGGTGGACTATAAATACCGGTTGTCAGGTAGGCGCTTAATGTATCAGGGAAGGGCGTTGGCTCGCCCACCAATTTCATCACTTCAGCTTCGACAAAATAGTCAAAACTGTGGTAAGACATGCCGGCAGTTAACACTTCCACCTTGCCTACTGTTGACAACGAATCTGCGGCAACCGTGTAGCCGGCTGAGCGCAGGATGGTTCTGAAATCTGAGAGGTCCTGTAAGGTGATATCAATGTCGCCCCGATGGAAAGCCAGGGTAAACTGAATGTTCTGTTTACGTATGCGCCCAATAAATCCATGCAGGTCTTTTACATCGGGTTTAACTTCGACTTCAGCAATCTCGTAAGCGCCATTAAAGCTACCCCAGTACGCTTCAATGGATGCCTGAATGTCTTCGTTACCAAACCGGTAATTAACGTTTATGCCTTTGTAGGTGGGAAACAGAACGCCGTTATATAGTTGCTGAGGCGGGTTAATCCAGTGATAAGCAAAGCCCACATTCCGCACATCTGAATAGTGGAAAAAAGGTGTGCGTTGTTTACCTGCACGAAACTGCCAGTTGTCATTCGCCTGGTAGGTAAGGTAGAGCCATTCAATCCCGGACTCTCTGTCTGAGTTACTGTGAGCCAGCAGTTGCGTGGTGATGCTCAACTTGTCAGTGGCTTGCCAATCGGCCTGCAGCGCGGCCAGTGACTGACTGTCAAATTTTGCTTCGTCAGTATAATCCAGATAGGCGGCGTCATCGGTATCCAGATAACCACCAATGATACGGCCGAAACCAGACAATTTAAACGCAGAATCAGACTCCATATTTGCCTGACTTGTAGCGGGGGAGAGCAAAGTATAAGCGCAAATCAGACACAAGACAGGAGATAAATGCTTTTTAAACCACATCGTCAATGACCAAACAAACTAATGAACTAAAAATAATCCAAGCCTCGGCTTTTCACAAGTTTATCCGAGCCTTTATTTCTTGTGATGTTTGAAGCCTATATTGCAAAGCTAAGGTTTACCGTAGACCGAACACTCTGAAGCCGCTATCGAGTGGGATTTAATTGCCATAAGCTGTTGCTTAATTGCAACATAATAACGGTGTATAGCCATTCGGTAAACTCATGTTTTTGTTTAAGTATTTGATATTATTAAAATATTCTAGTATGGCACGGGTCCTGCTCTATTGAGTTGAAGCAACTAATAAAGACAAAAAGCGGAGACAGCCATGCGTACTTTAATTCTGGCATTAGCAGCAGTAACCACCTTTTCAGCAGCAGCGATCCCAACCAGTCAGGAATTCATGGAGAAAATGGATTCTGATGATGATGGGTTTATCACCTTGCGTGAAGCGGTAAAGAATACCGATTTACTGCGTGAGTTTGGCGATATCGACATTAACGAAGACGGCAAAATAAGCGAAGCGGAGCTGATTAGCTCAGATTATGGCCGTGAAGTGTTGTCTTTGTCGGTTTAAATCGGCTTTACAGAGCGATTTAGTCCGTTGAAATAGCCAAATAGGCGTTAACACGTTGTCGAATTCTCAACGCTATGCGATGCTTGCGTCACGTTTAATAGATAGTGGTTCGCTCTTGCGTTTAGGCTCCTTTCGTCAGCTTATTATTGGCAGCTTTTTGGTTGCCCTCATCCCCCTGGCAGCATTGCTGTGGCAAAGTCATAGCGACCTGACCCGGGTCAGTCGGATGACGATTGATGAAACCCAGCAAATAGCCGGTATCGTCTCTAAAGTGCAACAGCTTGAGAGTGCCAGTGTGGTATTGGAGCGCTCCCTGCGTCAATTTCAGGTGCTCAAGAATGATGTGGCCGAAGGGTTGGTGAATAATGCCCTGGCGCGCTTCGATGAGCGATACGCCGCCCTTTGTTATGCTCAGGTCAGCGTGGAAGGATGTGAGTCGGTAGAAACCGTGTTGGCCGAACTCAAAGCGTTTGCCGCGTTTACCAGTGAAGCTGATTTAGTACCGGGCTTAGGGCGCTTGAGAACCGCGCTGGTTCATGTCCATGAAAGCGTGGATGATGCCATTGAGGCGCGACTAATGTTGCAACGTCAGGATGTGGCAGATATGCAGGCCAAACAGTCATGGCTAAGTGCGCTGTTAGTGTCGGTATCACTAGTGCTTATATTGCTGGGTAGTCAGTTGGTGATTAATCCGGTGCGTAAGCTCAAATTGATCATCCGTATGCTCGCCAGGCAGCAGGGTCGGTTACCCCCTTTATCCACGCGGGCCCCCAAAGAACTGGTGGGTGTTGAAAAAGATCTTCACTGGCTCGGCGAACGGCTGGCACAATTAGAACATATTCGTACGGCACTGCTGCGGCATGCGGCGCACGAATTAAAAACCCCTTTAGCCAGTATAAAGGAGGGATGTGCCTTACTCACTGATGGGACAGTTGGCGCTTTGTCAGAGCCTCAGCAGGAAGTCATGAGTCTGTTAGCCAGCAGTACATCGCGTTTGAACACGCTGATTGAAAAACTGCTGGACTACAATATTCTGTTGCAACAGGCGCAGGCCAGTTTTACTCAGGTTGACGTGGAACAAATGGTCGGACAGTGCATCGAAGATTATCAATTGGCCTTACAAAACCATCAATTGTCGGTGACCATTGAAGCCGGTAATATCAGCGCTGATGCAGAGTTGCTTAGGCGTATATTCGACAATTTATTGTCAAACGCCGTAGCCCATGGCGCGCTGAATAAAACCATTTATATTCGGGTCTCGGTGGAGGATGATGCGGCACTAATCGATGTGGCCAATCATGGTAATAAGATACCGCCGGAGAAAATTAGCAACTTATTTGAACCCTTTGTGCGAGGGGATGGTGCCCGTAACGATAACGTGATTGGCACCGGACTGGGATTATCCATTGTGGCAGATTGCGCAAGGATCATGCACGGAGAAGTAAAGGTGATTGACGTGGATTACGCCGAGGTCTGTTTTCGGGTGGTGATCCCTCAGCAGGAAGACCAATAACAATGAAAAAATATGCTGCCATGAGTGCAGCTTTGATTTTGACCGGATGTTCATTAACGCCGGAAAAGGAAGGGCAAATACAGCCAGAAAGCCACCAGGCCGCGGTAGAATCGATATCCGACGACTGCGTGTTTCAGTCAAGCGGGCGGTTAGATCCCGCGCGTTGTGAAATAGGCTTCTGGCTCGATTATTGGGCACAAGTTGAACAGATGACCTGGCCGAAGCGCGAGTCACTGATTGAGCAGCTTGGTGATACCCCCGATCAGTTATTACAAAAAGTCATTTTGTCACAGCCGGTGAATACCCCCTATAAAGCCAGATTGCGCGCCCAGCACTGGTTTGAGCAGCTTTTGCCTGCTCTAACGACAGCCAATCAGCAGCGGTTGAGTGCGATTATTCATAAGCCCAGTGAACACATGCTTGAGTTTGAATCAGCCGTGACCCTGTTGAGCAAGATGAATAACGGCCAGGATAAAACCATCAAGGCTCAGGAAAACCAAATTAGCGAGTTAAAAGCCCAGCTTGAGGCATTACTCAATATCGAATCAAACCTGATGAGTCAGGAAGAGGAGACACAGCAGTGAGTGTTAATGCAGAGCAACCATCACATATTCTTTTGGTCGACGATGATCAAAGCCTGTTAAGGTTAATGACCATTCGCCTGCAAAGCGAAGGCTTTCAGGTAACGGCCGTTGAGGATGGTCAGGCCGCACTCAAGAAAATCAATACCGGTACCTTCGATCTGGTGCTAAGTGATTTGCGGATGCCGGGTCTGGATGGCTTAAGTCTGTTTGAAGAAATTATGGCCGTTCGTTCCGATATACCGGTGATCCTGATGACGGCTCATGGCACCATATCTGATGCGGTTGAAGCCACCCAGCGGGGTGTTTTTGGCTTTCTTACCAAACCGGTTGATCACGATAAGCTAAGAGAACTGCTAGGCAGGGCATTGCAACATTCCAAAGCGGCTGAGCCCGGCGAATGGTGCAAGGAAATTATTACCCGTTCGCCGGAAATGTTGCATGTACTGGACCAGGCTTACCGTATTGCAAAGCGGGAAGTCAGTGTGCTGGTAACCGGCGCCAGTGGCACAGGTAAAGAGCTGCTGGCCAATGCTATTCATCGTGCCAGTGACCGTGCAGACTTTCCGTTTGTTGCAATAAACTGTGGTGCGTTACCGGAAAACCTGCTCGAATCTGAACTATTCGGCCATGTTAAAGGGGCATTCACAGGCGCCGTTACCGCGAATCAGGGCTTATTCCGTGAAGCTCACGGCGGTACTTTGTTCCTCGATGAAATTGGCGATATGCCAATGACATTGCAGGTGAAGTTATTACGTGCACTGCAAGAGCGTCAAATTCGGCCGGTAGGCAGCAGTAAATCGGTTGATATCGATGTGCGGGTGATTTCAGCCACGCATAAAGATTTACACAAAGAAATGGAAGAGGGTAGCTTTCGGGAAGACCTGTTCTATCGCCTCAACGTGGTTAACCTCAAGTTACCGGCGCTTAAACAACGTAGCGAAGATATCCCCCTGCTGGCCCGTAGTCTTTTAAAACAAAGCGCTGAGCGCCATGGCGTTAAAGTGACCCAGTTTTCCGAAGATGCCATGCAATTACTGGTAAAAAGTGACTGGCCGGGTAATGTCAGGCAATTGGTAAACGTTGTGGAACAATGTGTGGCACTCACGCAAACACCAGTGGTTCCCCTACACCTAGTAGAGCAGGCGTTATCGGCTACCCGCCAAAGCTGGCCAACACTCACTGAGGCGCGTGATGCGTTTGAACAGAAGTATCTGTTTAAGTTACTTAAAATGACCGATGGCAATGTTACCCGTGCTGCCGAGCTCGCCGGTCGAAACCGCACAGATATGCACAAACTGATGAAAAAGCACAACCTCGACGCCGGCGACTTCCGCTAGGCCAATATTATCTGGTCACGCCGGAGGACATTGCTTTCCCCGGCTTTCCGGGCCCGCCATCAGGTCGTTAATAAATAGTAAACAGAGCCTATTTTTGGGTTGGCAAAGTGAGTCAGTCGTGGGATAGTGTGTCGATATTGGACGATAACTAACTTTTGATCGCTAGTGATGGAACCACGTATTAGAATCTGGATTGTTGTAACAAGCTTTATCTTCATGTTTATTGGGCTCCCTGCTCAGGCCCAGGCGATGAATGAGTCGCAGATTGTTACGCGGTTAAATGACATTATCCGGGCAAAAAATACCCCCGCCAATCAACAAATCGACCAAATCAACGAATTACTGGCCAGTGCCAACGCATTGCATGCCGATGCAGCGGAAAATGCTATTCTGGCTTACAAGTTGTTAGTGACGGCGCAGCAGGAAAACTTTGAACCGGTCCGCAGTATGGCGGACGAAGTGCTAACCACCGCCGTTAGACGCCAGGATTACCGTTCCCAGGCGTTCACTTTGCGCGCGAGGATCCGATACCAGGCCATAGCCTCGCCGGACGATGTTGAATTGAGCAAGCAGGAGTTGCTGGGCTTACTAACCCGCCGTTTATCTGATGAAGATAAAGCACAAATACTGTTTGATATTGGCCTGGCTGATATACAAACCGGTAATGTGATGTCGGCGCTTGAATATTTTAATCAGGCGCAAGAGGCATTCTGGACACAGAGTAACTATGCTTCCTGGCGTGAAGTGGTGAATCAGCAAATTGATTTATTAATCGCCATGCAATGGTTTGACCGGGCGCTTGAGAAAGTGCGTCAGCTGGTCGATTTTTCAAAAGACATGAGCGGTGAAGCCGGTAATGCCCTGCAGGATAAATTACTGGCCATAATGGCCGCCGATAACCAGTGGCAAGACATGGAGAAAGTGGCTCTGACACTGCTGGAAGAGAGCGCGGAAAAGGGCAGTATTAACGGTCAGTTTATCGCGGGCTACTGGCTAATGCATGTCAATGTTCAGCAACAGAATATGGATCTGGTAACGCGTTGGCATCAAAAAATTGAAGACTGGCTGAGTGAACACCCGCAACTGAAAGCGCCTGAGCTTTATACCCTGAATAAAATTACCTATTTAATTGAGACAGGCAACCTGCCTGCTGCTAAAGCGCTGCAGGACTCAGTAACCCTCGAAAATGATGAAGGCGCGTTATTTTCTTATCTTACTACCCGCCAACATTTGCTCAATCAGGTGGGACTTGCCGCCGCTAATAACAACATTCAGGGCATTACTTCTGCTTATGAAGAGCTGATTGCCTGGATGGACGCAGAAAGAAGCCGGGTGTTAAGCCTGACTATGGATCAAATCTCCCAGGATTTTGCAGCAATGCAGCGCAGCACTCAAAGGGAGATTCTGTCGCTTAATCAAACGCTCGAAAGCGAGAAAGAAGCGGTCGGTAAAGAAGCCACGTTTAATAACCTACTAATCGTTATTGTGGGGCTACTGATGGCCGGCATAGCGGTACTGAGTTACTTCTATATTCGCCTTAAAAACCAAAAACAATCGTCCCGTCGTCGACGCAGTTCACGCTCGTCAGCTTAATCTACCAGTCTCTTTTCAGAATAGCTGACTCTGCAAATCGTCCTGTTGCGGGGCAAAGCTAAGTGCCGGTAACGGGGTTTGTGGGTAGCGTTGGTTATAGCTGGAAATGAATTGCTGAGCTAACCAGGGCGCGTGCTGATTGTCCGGGCGATGAAAAAACAGGTAGCAGGATTTGCCCTGTTGCCGCCATAGCTGACATTTGTCGATCCAAGGTTGCAAACAGGCGGCATTGTCGTCGTTGTTATTATTACCCACAAAACGCATAACAGGCTGGTTTGCTGTGGCAATCACATTAACCGGCACGCGGGGCTTTTTAGTCCGGACTTCCGCGGTAATATCATTATCCGCCGGGCCTTTAAAGAGCGCTCTGGTATCCATAATCACCCGGTTTACGCCCTGGTCTATTAGCAGCCTGTTGAGGGCTTTTTCTTCTTCGCCCTTAGCGAAGAATGCCTGGTGGCGCACTTCGACCGCGTAAGTGAATGCCGGGGAGAGGCGCTTCAGGAACGCCTCAAGCAGTGGCAATTGGTCGGGCCCGAACCCCGCCGGTAGTTGCAACATAAGCTGGCCCAGCCGGTGCTCTAATCTGGCCAGCAGATTAAGCTGTTGAGTCACCATGTTATCGCAGTGCTGCAAAGTGTTTTTATGACTTATGTCGCTATGAAACTTAAAAGTGAAACGAAAATTAGCCGGTGTGACAGCTGCCCAGTTATCTACCGTCGATGTCGACGGTAAATGATAAAATGTGGTATTTCCCTCAATACTGTTTAACTGCAGGGCATAGTCGGCCAGTTGGGTTGTGGATCGGTTAGCAAACCAGCGTTTTGGCCAGCTACTGTGCTGCCATAAAGGCAGGCCGATCAAAACAGGGCCTAATGTGCTTGTTGAGTGGATATTTGTCATTGGGCTTTGGGTAGCATTTGTTTATACTATGCGGCCTTAAATTTAAAACATAACAGACGCGTTGGCGGTCATTATCCTCATGCCGGTAAAGCAGGTAAAGGAATAATCGGGTAATTATCGGTAGATTCAAGTCGGTAGAGCCAGCACCTTCACGCAACGACAAAATAGCTAACAAAGTAATTAGGGGTCGAAGACCATGCGCACAGATTACTGTGGGAAAATTAACGCATCTTATATTGGACAAGAAGTCACGCTGTGTGGCTGGGTAAACAAACGCCGCGACTTGGGTGGCCTGATTTTTATCGACCTGCGCGACCGCGAAGGCTTAGTACAGGTCGTTTTTGACCCTGATTTACCGGAAGTACAGGCCCTTGCCAATACGCTGCGTGCCGAATTCTGTATCAAGTTGACCGGCACAGTGCGCGCTCGCCCTGAAGGCCAGGTCAATAAGCAAATGTCCACCGGTGAAGTGGAAATTCTGGGTACTGGCCTGGAAATCTTTAATAAGTCGGCCGTGTTACCACTGGACTGGAATCAGGAAAACTCTGAAGAACAGCGTTTACGCTACCGTTACCTTGATCTGCGTCGCCCGGTAATGAGCAATAAACTGCAGTTTCGCGCCAAGGTGACCGCAGCAGTACGCCGTTATCTGGAAGGCGAAGGTTTTCTGGATATCGAAACGCCAATTCTGACTAAAGCGACACCTGAAGGGGCTCGCGATTATTTGGTGCCGAGCCGCACCCACAAAGGCGAATTCTTCGCTTTGCCGCAGTCACCACAATTGTTTAAGCAATTGCTGATGATGTCTGGAATGGACCGCTACTATCAAATCGTTAAGTGCTTCCGTGACGAAGATTTACGTGCCGATCGTCAGCCTGAATTTACCCAAATCGATATCGAAACTACCTTCTTAGGTGCCGATGGTGTAATGGCCATTACCGAAGGGTTGATCCGCGATTTGTTTAAGCAAATGCTCAATGTGGACTTAGGCGACTTCCCGCAAATGACCTACGCCGAAGCGATGAAGCGCTATGGTAGTGACAAGCCGGACTTACGTAACCCGCTGGAACTGACCGATGTAGCAGATCTGCTGGCCAACGTTGACTTTAAAGTGTTCAGTGGCCCGGCCAACGATCCGAAAGGTCGTGTTGCCGCTATCCGTGTACCGGGTGGTGCATCGCTGTCGCGTAAGCAAATTGATGAGTACACCAAGTTTGTTGGCATCTACGGCGCGAAAGGCCTGGCCTGGGTTAAAGTTAACGAAAAAGCCAACGGCCTGGATGGATTACAGTCGCCAATTCTTAAGTTCTTGAATGCTGAAATCGTTTCCGAAATTCTTGCCCGTACCGGCGCTGAAGATGGCGATATTCTGTTATTTGGCGCTGATAATGCAACGGTTGTTACCGAAGCCATGGGCGCACTGCGTCTGAAGCTGGGTGAAGATTTTGAGTTACTGGAAGGTGAGTGGCGCCCGCTTTGGGTGGTTGACTTTCCTATGTTTGAAGAAGCTGATGGTGCGTTGCACGCGCTGCATCATCCGTTTACCGCACCGCGTGATTTATCTCCGGAGCAGCTGGCTGAAGCGCCGGCAACAGCGCTGTCTGATGCCTACGACATGGTACTGAACGGGGTTGAATTAGGGGGCGGTTCGGTGCGTATACACGACCAGACCATGCAGTCCACAGTCTTTAGCATTCTGGGTATCGACAAAGAAGAAGCGGAGCTTAAGTTTGGCTTCCTGCTGGAAGCGCTGCGTTACGGTGCGCCACCCCATGCAGGTTTAGCTTTTGGTTTGGATCGTCTGGTCATGCTAATGACCGGTGCAACGTCTATCCGCGATGTGATGGCGTTCCCGAAAACGACCACGGCTGCCTGCCCGCTAACCGACGCGCCAAGTCCTGCTAATCCGCAGCAACTGGCTGATTTGGCTATCGCCACAGTGAAGAAAGACGCCGAGTAATGGCTTATAAGCGTCCCGAGTCGGTACTGGTTGTGCTCTACAATGAGCACAACCAGGTACTCATCATGCAGCGTAATGATGACGCGGAGTTCTGGCAATCGGTTACCGGTACCATTGAAGAAGGGGAACTCCCACTCGGAACGGCTTACCGTGAGGTTGCTGAAGAAACCGGCGTTGTATTGTCACCGGAGTCTGGTGACATTGTGGATTGTCAGCACATTAATCAGTACGAAATTCGTCCTGAGTGGCGATACCGCTATCCGCCCGATGCGTTTGTGAATACAGAATATGTGTTCGTGGTGCAAATAAGCAGTCAGGCACCTATCATTTTAACCGAACATTCTGCTTATGAATGGGTAGAAAAATCTGTTGCTGCAGAGCGTGTTTGGTCACCTTCTAATCAAGCTGCCATCCTGGCATTTGTACCTGAGTCAAAATAATGGTAATACTGGGTATAGATCCAGGTTCGCGTGTAACGGGTTATGGTTTAATCCGTCGACAGCAAAGTAAATTAATCTATGTTGCCAGTGGTTGTATCCGGTTAACCGATAAACCGCTGGCGCCAAGACTGGATAAAATATTTATTGGTGTAGGCGAACTAATTGAACAGTTTAAGCCCGATTGTCTGGCCATAGAGCAGGTGTTTCTGGCCCGTAATCCGGACTCCGCCTTAAAGTTAGGTCATGCCCGGGGAGCGGCGATAATAGCGGCAACCCAAGCCAGTTTAAGTGTTTCAGAGTATTCAGCACGGCAGATTAAACAGGCGGTTGTGGGGACCGGGGGAGCAGATAAAACCCAGGTACAGCATATGGTTAAACATCTGCTGGGGTTATCCGGCACACCGCAGGCCGACGCAGCCGACGCACTGGCAGTGGCTTTGTGTCATGCCCACAGCGAACAAAACCTGGTGAAGTTAGCCGGGCAAGCCCGTAAAACGGTTCGCGGCCGGTTGCGCTAAGTGCCTCACAGCAGGTAATGAAAAACGGAGTAAAATAATAACATGATTGGACGTATTCACGGCCAGCTACTGGAAAAAGCGCCGCCGGATGTATTGGTGGATGTAGGCGGTGTGGGCTACGAGTTACAGCTCCCCATGACCAGCTTCTATCAATTACCTGCCGTGGGTGAACTCTGCACGTTATATACCCATTTTGTGGTGCGTGAAGATGCACAGCTATTATTTGGCTTCGCCGATAAGTTAGAACGCGGCTTGTTTCGTGAACTGATTAAAGCCAATGGCGTTGGCCCTAAACTGGGGCTGGCGATTTTATCGGGGATGTCTGCCAAGCAATTTTTGCAGGTGGTACAGCACGAAGATGTGACGTCGCTGACCAATTTGCCCGGTATCGGCAAAAAAACCGCAGAGCGTTTAGTGGTCGAACTGCGCGACCGACTGGCGAAGTTTACTCAGAATCTGCAAACTTCCGGCAGCGAGCTGTTATCTGCCGGTGGTATCGACAACGGTGGTGAAAACGCCATCGTAGCATTGAGCGATGTGAAAGAAGAAGCCATGAGTGCCTTAGTTGCGCTGGGTTACAAGCCGCCTCAGGCGAGCAAAATGGTGAATGCGGTTTACCAGGATGATATGGACAGTGAAGCACTGATCCGCCAGGCATTAAAAGCTGCCCTGTAATACCAACAAGCCAGCAGGTATAGAGAGAAAAGTTAATGATTGAAGCGGATCGCTTAATTTCTGCCAGTGAGAGTGACGAAGACGCGGTGATAGACCGGGCGATTCGGCCTAAGCTTTTACAGGATTATACCGGACAACCCCATGTTTGCGATCAGATGGAAATTTTCATCGAAGCCGCTCGTCGTCGCGAGGATGCGCTTGATCACCTGCTCATTTTCGGACCGCCCGGTTTGGGAAAAACCACGCTAGCGAATATTGTAGCCAACGAAATGGGCGTAAATATTAAAACCACATCCGGACCGGTGCTGGAGAAAGCTGGCGATTTAGCCGCGTTGCTGACCAACCTCGAGCGTAACGACGTGCTGTTTATTGATGAAATCCACCGTCTCAGTCCGGTGGTGGAAGAAATACTCTATCCCGCTATGGAAGACTATCAGTTGGATATTATGATTGGCGAAGGACCGGCGGCACGCTCTATCAAGCTCGATTTACCACCGTTTACGCTGATTGGTGCAACGACACGGGCAGGCTCACTGACCTCACCACTGAGAGACCGCTTTGGTATCGTACAGCGACTGGAGTTTTATTCGGTCAAAGATCTGACCGACATTGTGGCTCGAAGTGCCCATTATATGCAGTTAGAAATGGACCAGAGCGGTGCCTTTGAGGTGGCTAAACGTTCTCGTGGTACGCCGCGTATTGCTAACCGCTTGTTACGCCGCGTTAGGGATTATGCCGAGATAAAATCCGACGGTACGGTGAATGGCGAGGTCGCTGCGGCGGCGCTCGACATGCTCGATGTGGATAGAGAAGGCTTCGATTATATGGATCGCAAGCTGCTTAATGCCATTATCGAAAAATTTGATGGCGGGCCGGTAGGCCTGGAAAACCTGGCCGCGGCTATTGGCGAGGAAAAAGAAACCATTGAAGACGTGATTGAGCCATTTCTTATTCAGCAAGGGTTTTTGCAACGTACTCCCCGTGGGCGCATTGCCACTCAGCGCGCCTACTTGCATCTGGGCTTTCAGGTGGGCGGCTAAGCGCTGCTCAATTTCCCCACAGTCTGATTTTAATCAATAACTAATTATCCAGCGTACTTACTATAACGATGAGATTATCGTATCAGTGGAGGATAGCGTATGAACGCAAACGTTGGTGGCATAGATAAAGTAGTAAGGGTAGTGTTTGGGCTACTTATCATTTCGGCAGGGGTTTATTATCAGTCCTGGTGGGGGGCCCTTGGTGCAGTCATGCTGATCACTGGTCTTATTAACTTTTGTCCGTTGTACCTGCCGTTTGGTCTTTCTTCCTGTAAAAAAGAATAATTCAGTCAGTATTTTTTCATTATCTTCCTGCTCGCTAGCGTTTACGCTGGCGTGCTTTAGTGTGAGCTGAATAAAGGCTGACCGAAAAACAGGCAAAAAAAACCCGCTTCAGAGAAGCGGGGTGAGAACAACAAGTGTTGAAGGAAAAAATCCAGGGAACTCATGTCTAACAGGCAATAAATAGAGAACTCATTCATCTGTCGACTTGATGAGGCGTATTATAGAGATAATTTGATTGCCGACAATTGAGAATATTTTAGTTTCGAGATTAGAAAAACTAATCTGTAAATAAAATGTTAAGCGTTGGGCTTTTGCTGTCTAACCCAGTAATGTTAAGCTTTTACGATAGATGTTCGGTGTATTGGTCGTTTATCTTGCGATACATTTATTTGGTCGTGATTGGTGTGCGCTATAGACAGGCAGCAGGCTTTTTCCTACCATGTGTCGCATCTTAATAAGGAGAAATTTCGCGGTGCATACACTCAGTATACGGGTTTATTACGAAGACACCGACGCCGGTGGTATCGTGTATTACGCAAATTATTTAAAATTTGCAGAACGGGCCAGAACCGAGTGGTTAAGAGATTTAGGGTTTGAACAAGACGAATTTCTGGAACAAAACATTGCCTTTGTCGTCAAACACGTTGAAATGCACAATAATGCGCCTGCTCGCTTCAATCAATTGTTGAGTATTCAGTCCCACATTGTAGAATTGAAGGGCGCTAGCATGACATTTAAACAAGATATTATAAATGCACAGGACCAGAAATTGCTGGTTACCGTGCAAGCAAAAATCGCCTGTGTGGATTTGGCCAATATGCGGCCACGTCGAATACCAGAGGCAATGTTAGGGGAATTTTCGCGTGTCATCTGATTTAACCTTTATTGGCTTGTTCTTACAGGCAAGTTTCGTAGTACAACTGGTTATGTTGTTACTAATCAGCGTTTCCATTGCCTCCTGGGCGTTCATCTTCCAGCGTCAGAAAGCACTTAACGGTGCGCGCAGTGAAATGAAAAGCTTCGAAGATGAATTCTGGTCAGGGGCCGATCTCAATCGTCTTTACCAGCAGTTATCCAGCGAAGAGCAGGTCAGCGGCATGGGTCATCTTTTCTGTGCCGGGTTTAAAGAGTTTGTGCGCCTACGCAAAAGCAATACCAATGCTAATGTCGTGGTCGACGGTACCTACCGCGCCATGCGGGTAGCCTTGTCCCGCGAAGTAGATAACCTCGAGAGCCGCTTGTCATTTCTGGCAACGGCGGGATCCATCAGCCCATACATCGGATTATTTGGTACGGTGTGGGGGATTATGAACGCCTTTATTGCCTTAGGTGAAGTCCAACAGGCCACCCTGTCTATGGTTGCTCCGGGTATTGCCGAAGCACTTATCGCCACTGCAATAGGCTTGTTTGCTGCGATCCCTGCCGTTATTGCCTATAACCGCTTTAGTCACCAGGTTGAAAAGCTCGAAAACAGTTACGTGAATTTCATGGAAGAGTTTTCTGCCATCCTGCAACGGCAGGCTCATGCGTCGCAGCCAAGCGCATAACATCCTTATCTAACAGGAGATAACGCTATGTATGTGCGTAAACGCCGTCGCCCGGTTTCTGAAATTAACGTGGTGCCCTACATCGACGTAATGCTGGTTCTATTGATCATTTTTATGGTCACTGCGCCGCTGATTTCGCAGGGCGTAAAAGTGGACTTACCCAAAGCCAGCGCCCAGCCTATTGAGCAGGAAGACAAGCCACCTATTATTGCCTCCGTGGATATCCAGGGGAATTATTACCTTAACTTAGGCGATAATCAGGAGCAGGCAGTAGACGAGGAAGAAATGGCCGCCCTGGTTCAGGCCCAGTTAAAACAAAGCCCGGACACACCGGTAGTGGTGAAAGGGGATGGTCAGGTTGCTTATAATGAAGTGATTCAACTGATGGTCCTGCTGCAAAAAGCCGGCGTACCTTCGGTCGGTTTGATGACCGATCCAGTTGAAAAATAGCTACGGGCTCTGATTGTGACTCAAGCGGATAAATCGGCCTTAGTGAAATCATTGGGTTTGCACCTGCTCCTTGTGATAGTGTTGCTAATAAGCGTCAGTTTGTCGTCGTCACCGGTAATGCCGGTGGCGAACAGCACGCCTGCGCCGGTAATAAAGGCCACCTTTATAGATGCGCAGGCAATCTACGACCAGCAGCGTGCGCAAGCCCAGGCTGAAGCGCAAGCAAGGGCTGAGGAACAGCGTAAACGGCAGGCTGCCGAACAACGTAAACGTCAGGAAGCCGCCGCCCGCAAGGCCCGCGAGAAAAAAGCCCGGGAAGCGGCTGAAGCTAAACGTCAGTCTGAGTTACGAAGACTAGCTGAACAAAAGGCGCGAGAACGTAAAGAGCGGGAAGAGGCAGAAAAAGCCGAAGCGGTGCGTAAAGCCAAAGAAGCTAAAGAACGCGCCGAAATGGAAAGAATTATGCAAGAGCAACTGGCAAAAGAGCAGGCGGCTATGCAACAGCAACGTCGCCAGCAGGTCTTGTCGGAAGTTGAGCGTTATCAAATAATGATTCAGCAAACCATTATGCGGTATCTGAATGCAGATTTTAAAGGCAAGAGCTGCCGGTTGAAATTAAAACTGGCGACAACCGGTTTTGTTTCTCAGGTCAGTATTGTGGGCGGTGATGCCGCATTGTGCAGGGCTGCTGAAAGCGCGGTAAGACGAGCGGAGACGCTGCCTATGTCAGATGACCCGGCGGTTTATGAAGAACTGAAAGACATTGATTTGAAAGTGGAGTTGTAATGCCTATGAGAAAACTGGGTTTTTGGATTGCCCTGGCCTATTTTAGCGTGGTTGGCCAGTTACAGGCCGCGCTTGAAATTGTAATCACTGAAGGGGTCGACAGTGCCCGGCCTATTGCAGTGGTGCCTTTCAAATGGGAAGGCGAGGGAATATTACCCGGTGATCTGACCGACGTTGTGATGAATGACTTACGTCGCAGTGGCAAGTTTAACCCGGTAACCCGTTCTGCGATGCCGGAATACCCCTCTACCGACGGCGAAGTTAACTATGGTGCCTGGGCTGCGCAGGGAATCGATACCGTGGTGGTCGGCAGTGTAAAACCGCAAGGGGTTGATCGCTTCCTGGTAAGTTTCGAGATTATCGATGTGCTGCGCGGACAAATAACCGGTGGTCAGTCGAAAGTCCTGAACAAAGACGGCGGTCTGATTAACAGTAAAGACCATATTATTGATGAGCGCGCGGTAGTGATTGGTGGTGACGATTTCCGCCAGTACTCACATCGCATCAGCGACGTGATATACGAAAAGCTGACCGGCGTAAAAGGCGCTTTTCTGACTCGCATTGCTTACGTGATTGTACGGGACAGGACCAAAGTGAAGCTGCCATACCAACTGGTAATCGCAGATTACGATGGCTTTAACGAAACCCGATTGCTGTCGTCGCCAGAGCCATTAATGTCACCATCATGGTCGCCGGACGGTGAAAAGCTCGCTTACGTGAGCTTTGAGAATAAACGCCCGCAAATTTTTGTACAAAATATTTATACCATGGAGCGTGAGCGGATCACGAATTTCCCGGGTATTAACGGCAGCCCGGTGTTTTCACCGGATGGCAAGCAGATGGCCATGGTATTATCGAAAGACGGTAACCCTGAAATCTACGTGATGGATTTAGCCAGCAAAAATCTGCGCCGGATTACCCGAAATCGGGCAATCGACACCGAACCCGCCTGGGCGCCGGATGGTAAGAGTCTGATATTTAGCTCTGAACGGGGTGGTAAACCACAGATTTATCGCGTAAATTTAGATACTGGCACAGTTAGACGTTTAACCTTTGAGGGTGAACAGAACTTAGGAGCCACTTTTACACCTGACGGCCAGGAGGTTGTTTTGGTGAACAGGACCCGCGGCGACTATCACATTGCCAGACAAGATGTGGATAGCGGTGCGATTCAGGTACTGACGAGAACATATTTAGATGAATCTCCCAGTATCGCTCCGAATGGAAGCATGATAATTTATAGTACATTATACGGGGATACTCAGGTATTGTCGTTGGTGTCACTGGATGGGCGCTTTAAAGCGAGATTACCGGTGGCTGACGGGCAGGTTAAATCGCCGAGCTGGTCACCTTATTTGTTTTAACAGATTTGATAGAATCACAACTATATAAGTATAAGGATTAAGAGGATGCAAATGAATAAAGTAATGAAGAGCTTCATCATCGCCCTGCCAGTGGTGACTATGATGGCATGTTCATCAGGTCCTAGCGAAGAGGAACTGGCTGCAGAGCGTAACCGCATCGCGCAACAACAAGCCGCTGAAGAGCAAGCCGCTCAGGAAGCAGAAGAAGCGCGCGTTCAAGCTGAAGCAGTTAAACGTCAGCAAATGGCTGAAGAAATGGTTCAACAAGAGCTGCAGGCTCTGCAAAATGAACAGACCGTTTATTTTGATTTTGACCGTTCAAATATCAAATCTGATTTCTTCCCGGTACTGGATAAGCATGCCGAGTTCCTGATTAAGAATCCAGGGACTAAAGTGGTGATTGAAGGTCATACTGATAGTCGTGGTACACCAGAGTACAATATCGCCCTGGGCGAGCGTCGTGCTAAATCTGTACAAACCTACCTGTTGAATGCAGGTGTGAGTTCAAGCCAGATTTCAGTAGTATCATACGGTGAAGAAAAACCAGAAGTGATGGGTTCATCTGAGTACGCATTTGCTCAGAACCGTCGTGGTGTAATTGTTTACCAATAAGATGAGCAATCCCAATAAATCCTATAAGAAAGCCATTGCACCGGTTGCAATGGCTTTGTTGTGTCTGCCGTTAGGTGCTTTAGCGCAGTCAACAGGTGCGCCTGTTTACAACGTTAACGACAACGACCTTGAATCACGGTTAACCGTGTTAGAAAGGAAAGTTGATAACCGCTCGCAAATGCAACATCGCCTGCAACAGCAGATCGACAACATGCAAAACGAGTTGGATGAGCTACGTGGTGCGGTTGAGGTGCATACCAACCAACTGCAAAAAGTGCTCGACCGGCAACGTGAATTGTATCTGGAAATCGATAAGCGGGTAGAGGCGTTAAAACAGTCAGGATTTAGTGGTGGTGCAGGTAACGGCGCAGCCGCTGCTACCGGCACTCAACCCAGTGTGACGCCTGCTTCTACGCCTTCAACACCGGCCACCGGTTCAGCGGCAATGTCGGAGTCTGACGCTTACGAAAAAGCGGTTAATCTGATCCTTAAGTCCCGTGAGTACGATAAAGCCATTCCTGAGTTTCAGGCCTTTATCGAACGCTTCCCGGACAGCAGTTATGCACCCAATGCGCATTACTGGTTAGGGCAGTTACTGTTTAATAAGCAGCAGTGGCAGGAAGCCGCCGCGCAGTTTGAAGTGGTATCGACTAAGTTTGCCGATTCTGCCAAGCGCCCCGATGCGCTACTTAAACTGGGTGTGATTGCCGAGAAGGTAGGTAATCAGGCACGAGCTAAAGCGTTATTCGAAGAAGTGATTAATACTTATCCTGATTCGTCTGCTCGAAAATTGGCAGAAGCCAGACTATAATTTCTGACGTAGTATCAATGTTGAAAAAGGAGCCTACGGCTCCTTTTTTATTTTTTGTGCGAATAAACGGTTCGTTTACTACGCGAATTGATTTGTTTTTAAGCGGTTAAACGGTTTTTGACACAAAAGTGCAAATTAATCGTTTTTTAAGGTTGCACCGCCGCCGGAAATGAGTAATATATGCGCCCGTTGCCAAGACAAGGTGACGCGATAAATCGAAGGGTCGTTAGCTCAGTTGGTAGAGCAGTTGACTTTTAATCAATTGGTCGCTGGTTCGAATCCAGCACGACCCACCACTTCCCGATTTATCACCAATTTGAAATGGGTCGTTAGCTCAGTTGGTAGAGCAGTTGACTTTTAATCAATTGGTCGCTGGTTCGAATCCAGCACGACCCACCATTTCAAAGATTCTCAAGTAACTCCCGGTTTTATACCAGATTAAGATGGGTCGTTAGCTCAGTTGGTAGAGCAGTTGACTTTTAATCAATTGGTCGCTGGTTCGAATCCAGCACGACCCACCATCTTCCTGACAATACGCAATCTCCTGAACACCTGGCGTTTACACGACGGCTTATCATATTTGCCTGTAATGCATAATCACCCGCTAAGCTGTTCAACACTAAACATGTTTAGTTAACTACTTGTATAAGGTGCTGCATTCACCTTTATGTGCCCGCCGGCTGCCCGCTTGAAAAGCGGCATTATCAGCCCCACCTTTTTAAGACAGAAGGGGCGTGGCTTTTTATCCTGATTATTTAATAAACAATCGTCTGAGTGTATGAAATTTTTATGACACTCGTGTATAATCGCCGCCCGTTGAGCCATAACCAGGTTAGGTATTTAGTAGCCATGACAATAGCGTATCGTATCGACCAGATTGATTATCCGTTTCCGGCAAAACCTGCCGTGCTGTCTGACGCCCGCAAGGCGCAGCTAAAAGATAAAATCAAAGCGTTGCTGAAAGAAAAAAATGCCACCATGGTCGCGCACTATTATACCGATCCTGAAATTCAGGCGCTGGCAGAAGAAACCGGTGGCTGTGTGGCTGATTCTCTGGAAATGGCCCGTTTCGGTCGAGATGCCGCTGAACAAACCCTGCTGGTTGCGGGCGTGAAGTTTATGGGCGAAACGGCAAAAATTCTAAGCCCTGAAAAACGCGTTTTTATGCCGACCATGGAAGCCACGTGCTCGCTGGACTTAGGTTGTCCTATTGAAGAGTTCTCGGCGTTCTGTGATGCGCACCCCGACCACACGGTAGTCGTTTATGCCAACACCTCTGCTGCGGTTAAAGCCCGTGCCGACTGGGTAGTGACTTCCAGTATCGCGCTTGAAATTGTTGAGCATCTGGATAGCCTGGGTAAACCCATTATTTGGGGGCCTGATCGCCACTTAGGATCTTACATTGCGAAGAAAACCGGTGCCGACATGCTGATGTGGCAGGGTGAATGTATCGTACACGACGAATTCTCGTCTCAGGCGCTGCTGGACATGAAAGCGCTGTATCCTGAAGCCGCCGTACTGGTTCACCCTGAATCACCTGCCAGCGTGGTTGAGGTGGCTGATGCCGTAGGTTCTACCAGCCAGTTGATCCAGGCTGCGCAGGATATGCCTAATCAAATGTTTATTGTCGCCACAGACAAAGGCATCTTTTATAAAATGCAGCAGTTAATGCCTCAGAAGCAATTTATTGAAGCGCCTACAGCAGGTAACGGTGCTACCTGTAAAAGCTGTGCACATTGCCCCTGGATGGCCATGAACGGTCTGGAAGCTATTTATGAGTCGCTTACTACCAACGACACGAGCGCACATGAAATCTTTGTTGATGATGCTCTGCGTGAAAAAGCTCTGATCCCGCTGAACAGAATGTTAGATTTTTCAGCGCAGCTAAAAGCAAAGAAAAGCGCATAGTGTTTAATTAATCAGCATTTGGCTGATTTTTTGAGGGTAGTTCTTGATTCGCGGCGCGGCTTTACCTACTATACGCGCACTTATCCGCAGCGATGCGGTAAAAACAATTTTTCAGAGATGGCTGAGTGGGTAAACATTCGGTTGTCGAAAAAATTTGGAGAGATGGCTGAGTGGCTGAAGGCGCACGCCTGGAAAGTGTGTATACGTTTATAGCGTATCGAGGGTTCGAATCCCTCTCTCTCCGCCAAATACAAAGAAACCGGCTTTTGCCGGTTTTTTTATGTCCGGAAGATAGTGAGCCAGAACCCGAACGTCGGGTTCGATAAAATCCCCCGCGCTATTTTGCAGGACTTAAAGCGTGGCTCACAAGTTGCGGGGCGGGGCTATGGACAGTCAAATCCTTCTTATTGCGTCATTACTGTAACGGCTTTATGACCTTCCAAATGGTCACTTCGCATTGGCTAATTCTTTCGAAATATTGATTATCTTGACCTGTAACGCGGATTCGAATAAGTTGTCACTCAACGTGTAACTGGCTTAATTAATTGCAGTTTCTGAATTCAAATAAGCGCAAGGAACACCTGTAATAAAGTTTTTTAAAATTAATTAGATCTAAGCCAATAACGATAACATTTTCTCGCTTAGGGATGAGCATATGCAACATAAACGCCTGCTGTACGTTCTAATCATGTCTGCTCTTTTGTCTGCCTGTGGGGGAGGCGGAGGTTCAGGCAATTCATCTCCTCCTGCGCCAATTGCTGACTTTGATAATGATGGCATTGCAGACTCTGTCGATACCGATGATGACAACGATGGGGTACTGGATGTCAACGACGCGTTTCCTTTTGACGCGATGGAATCTGTGGATACCGATGGTGACGGCACGGGTAATAATGCCGATGAGGACGATGATAACGACGGCGTTAATGATACGGAAGATGCGTTTCCCCTCGATCCTGATGAGTCTGTCGACAGCGATAGTGACGGAACGGGTGACAATGCGGATTTCTATGCGCAGGATGCCAGATGTATTAGTGAGCAAGACGGTAATGGTGACCAGTGTTACCTGACTTATTTCAAACAGAATATTCGCAATATTCATGCTTATTCGTTTAATGAAAAAATTGCCTTTCTGGATGATTCTACCAACCAAATTATTCAGTTGAGTAGTAATACAGGCTCTTTCGAGTCACCCATTCAAATTGATCTGGATGAACGCATTACCACCCTGGTGTACGCGCCAACAGAGGCTAAGTTTTATGCCGGTAGCGCTCAGGGAGCTATTTATAAAGTCGACATGGATGGCGCCATCGAAACTTTCTATCAGTCCAACAACCTCATCAATGAGATCTATCTTATGGGGGCGTTTGTCGGCGTCTTTACCAATAATGCTAACCTGGAAATCTTTGATAAAAATGGTGTTAGTCTGGCCGATGAGTATTTATACGGCGGTCATTTTGCTATGCAGTGGGATGAGGCTTCCTATATTGCTTATTTATATGCAACAGAGACTAGCAACGACCATAATTTATTTGCTGTGACGCTGAATCCTGACAACGGCCAGATTGAATCTCTGAATCAGACTTACCCGGTACCCTCCTCACAAGCCAGTCGCGACCTGTTGCTGCCGCCTCAGCAATCTGAATATTTTATTTATGCGGGCAAAATCTATGAAAAAGGCACCCTGAATCAGATGGCCTCCATTGATATGGCGTCTTCGTCGCATTCATGGACTAGCGAAACCGGGCTGGTTACGCTCAATTACGTGGCAGGTGATACCTCTCTGAGCTGGTTCAATAACCAGTTGGATGAATACACCAGTCAAACCTATGATGGTTCGCCGCTTGCCATTGCCCAGAACCAGTCTCGCGCTATTGTTATTACAGAGCGTCTTGCATATCTACAGTTAAACATTTTTGAGTTTAGCGACGATGTTGACGAGGACTCGGTGAGTAATGCCGCGGATGCGTTTCCCAGTGATCCCGCGGCCTCAACAGACTCTGATAATGATCGGTATCCAGACTCCTGGAATCAAGGCATGTCAGCAGCCGATTCTACGACCGGCCTGACCCTTGACGCGTTTCCTCAAGAATACGATTGCTGGTTAACTGACCATGCTCAAGCCGATGGTACATGCGATTACGCGGCCACGGTACCTGCTTTAATGCCTACTATCACAATGGCGGGTCCTGATGATACGGCATTTATTTACCTGGCGGAGACCGGACGCGTTTATGTTTTTCATGCTGACTCAGGCACCTTTACTGCATCTCTGGGTTTTTCGGCAAATATGTTGTTAGGTCATGTCCAGAGCCCGCAGCATATCGAATACAGCATTGCCCATGAGCGATTCTATTTCCATTTCGGTGACAACATCTTATTTGCTTCGGACTACAGTGAGGGGCAGGTAGCAGAGATGTTTGAAATAGCGACATTTGAAGGTGAGGAAGTGCTGCAACTGTCATTCTCGGTGGGTGACTTCCTGCTGGCGAAAATGCAGGGCAGCTTCGGTACACGTTACCTGCTGGATAAGAATGGTGTCGTGACTGATTCCGATACAGGCTACTATTTTTCAAATACCCTGGCCTGGAATGCTGTTAATAACAAGTTGTATCACTTCCGGGATGGCATTTCACCAAACGATATAATGTTTACTGAAATAAGCCAGACAACCGGTTTGTTTTCTGAAGCAACCGAATCACCTTATCATGGTGACTTTGTTCACTATGGTCCAATCAAAGTCATTAATAATGGCCGCGAAGTGGTTACCGGTGCAGGCAACATCTTCGATGCCGAGACGCTGGTGTGGCAAGGTTCCTATGGCCCGCTTCATGATATAGTGGGGCTGGATAATAACGAGACCTTAATTGTTAACCGCACGGGATCGGCTACACAGCTGTTTCGCAAAGACTCGTCTAACCGGGTGTTGGAAAGTATTCGGTTAGACACCGCTAATGTGCACATTGTCTCTACCGAAAATGAACAAATATTGGTCTACCCGTTAAACGGCCAATTAGTGGTAGAGAATTTCGTTGCCAACAACGATAGTGATGGCGATGGTACAGACAATACCATTGATGCCTTCCCAACCGATGCTTCGGCGTCAGTCGATACCGATAATGACGGCTATCCGGATGAGTGGAATTCGGGCTATTCCGCAGCCGACTCCACATCGGGCTTAGCGCTGGATGCCTTTCCAGCAGACTCAGCATGTTGGTTAGACTCTCATGCGGCGGAAGACGGAAACTGTGATTACGCAGCCACCATGCCCGAGTTTACACCTGCCGATACGCTTATCGATGATAATGGTATTGTTTATTTGTTGAATGCAAACAATGCCACTGTCTATCGTTGGTCTTCGATTACTGAGGACTATATTAATCCTATCCGTCTTGGTCAGAGTAATGGGTTTGTGCAATCTACACTGACCGCGCTGGCATTCTCAGGTAGTCAACAGCGACTGTATCTTGGCTATTCAGATGGTGAAATAACCTTTGTAGACGTGCAGGGCGAGTTGACAGAACAGCCATTTTATAACTTGTCACAGCAAGTTGACGGTCTGGTAGCTGTGGGCGAGTTTGTTCTTGCTCAGGATTCAAGTGGGTCCTGGGAGTCTCATTATGTTATCGATCAGAATGGCAATCTGACCGATAGTCAGGACTGGAATCATTACTCTACCGATTACGCCTGGAATCCAGCTAACCAACGCGTCTATTTTTTCAGAAGTACTACATCTCCCAATGATCTGCATTATGAAGTGATTGATCAAAACTCGGGTCTTATCACCGACAGCGGTGAAACGCCCTATCATGGTGATTACATTATTGAGGGGCCCATATTGATTACCGCAAGCGGTCAACGTGTTCTGCTTGGCTCTGGCGACTATTACGACGCTGATGATTTAACCTGGCTGGGTAATATTGGCAGATTTGATGATGCAGTAACATTAAGTAATGGCCAATTACTCTTGCTTCGTCAGACCTCCGGGGGCTTTAACGTCGTCAGGATGGATGACACAAACCGAGCTCTTGAAGAGTACTCGTTAGACGTCGAGCAGGCGAGCCTCATGAGTAACGGAACCAATCACCTTCTGTTTACTATAAATGATGGTGCGTTTGGCTTAACACCAGTGGTTGCTAATGATGATACTGATGGCGACGGCGTAGTAAATACAGCGGATGATTTTCCAATGGACATTGCAGCCTCAGTAGATACCGATGCTGATGGATATCCCGACAACTGGAATAGCGGGTTTACAGAAGCTGATTCTACTACCGGGCTAATGCTCGATGCATTTCCTAATGAGTCTGCTTGTTGGCTTGCAGAACATGCCGCAAGCAACGGTACCTGTGATTATGCGGCAACTTTACCCAGTTTTACGCCGTCTGAAACCGTTATCGATGAACTCGGTGTGGTTTATCTATTAAACTCACAAGATAGCAAGGTATACCGCTGGAGCAGTGAAACTGAGACTTACCTCAATCCGCTTCAGGCAGGCCAGCTCAATGGGCTGTTATTAGAGTCGCCTGCTCATATGGCCTATTCAGCGGCACACCGCCGCTTATATTTTGGCTACGATGACGGTGCAATTACCTACATTAATCTGGATAGCGACCTGTCACAACAGTCCTATTTCAGATTACCGTTAGCAGTGGGCGGACTGGCTGCAACCGGAAACTTTGTGCTTGCTCAGGACGCAAGCGGTGCATGGAATACACATTATATTATTAATGAAAATGGTACCTTAACGGACAGCGAAGACTGGAATCGTTACTCCCGTGAATATGCCTGGAATGAAGCGAACAATCGGGTGTATTTCTTCCGTGATCAAACATCGCCAAACGATTTGCACTTCGAGGAAATTAATCCGACATCGGGTGAAATTACCGCCGACGGCGAGACCCCTTACCATGATAGTAGTAACATCAACTTGCCAATCAGAGTCATTAATAATGGCGAGCATGTAGTACTGGGGAGCGGTGTTATTTATAATGCTGGCGATCTCACCATTGCTACAAACCTTGGCGTAGAAGTGACCGACGTAGTAGGTTTCGATGAAGTGTTTATGGCAATCGTTGCAGACAATGGTAGCCAGACACTCAATACATTCCGTAATGACAGTCATCGTTTATTGGATTCTCAACCCCTCGACGCCAGTGTGTTTGCTATATTCCCGTGGGGCCAACAGCTTGTTATGGTCGGCCGCGAAAGTGGTGAGTTTACATTCTCTGTGTCCAACACCGGTGACAGTGACGGCGATGGTATCCCGGCCTGGTGGGAAGTCACCTACAGCTTGTCTGATGAAGACGCCTCTGATGCGCTTTGGGATAACGATGCTGACGGTTTAACCAGTCTTGAAGAATATACTCTGGGCACGAACCCTGAGCTTGAAGACACCGATAGCGACGGCCTTTTGGATGGCACTGAAGTAAACACCTATCAGACCGGGCCGTTAACAGCCGATACCGATGCAGACGGGCTAAGCGATGGCGATGAGGTATTAACCCATGGCACTTCGCCACTTGAGGTTGATTCTGACTCTGATTCATTCAGTGATGGTGATGAAGTGCTGCGCTATGGCACCGATCCTTCAGATGCCAATTCGGTACCTGATGCAATCACCAGCTATAGTGAATCCTTCGAAGCGAATGCAATCCCGGCCTTGTTTGATACGACCACAGAAAGCGACGCGAACTGGCAAATCTCCACCTTTGAACCACAGGAAGGGAGTCAGAGTGTTCGCTCAGGTACTATTTCTGATAACGAAACTAGCTCCATGACACTTACTGGATTGTTCGCAACCGGAACCCTGGCGTTTGATGTAAAAGTCTCTGCTGAGGCCTGTTGCGATATTCTTGAGGTTTATGTCAATGATGCGCTAACCCTGACTATCAGTAACGGTGAGTGGAGCACAGAATACCTCGACCTCAATCAGGGGGTTAACACCATTGAATGGCGATATTACAAAGACAGCAGTGTCAGCGATGGGGAAGACGCCGCCTTTATCGACAATATAGTGTTCAGCCAATAGCCGTGATACTGGCCCGTGAGGCTAATTAAACCTGAATGAAAAACCGGCTTCTGCCGGTTTTTTTCTGCCAGCGAATTGAACCAAAGCCTGCTGCTAATGGCTACCGGACGGTGAGGCAGTTTGCAGGGCGTCTTTGCGCTACAAAAGTTAATAAATAGTTAAATATAACAATCGGTTCGTCTTAAAAGGTAAAGCCTGTGGCATTTACCCAGCCGTTCAATTTGCCTAACGTGCAACACTTTGTAATGCCGAATTCTGTTGCGGTATTGGTTGCGAGTGTTAAACGGGTGAGTGTTGATTATGATTAAACGGATCGGTGTATTTAGCAGTTTGGTATTCGCTTTTCTTTGTTATCAGACGAGTGCTGCACAAAATCCGGTTATCTGGGCTGACGTACCGGATGTCAGCACCATCAGAGTGGGCGACACCTATTACATGAGCAGTACCACTATGCACATGAGCCCGGGCCTGCCCATTATGAAATCCAGCGATCTGGTTAACTGGGAGATAGCAGGCTACGCCTATGATCGGTTGGTTGAAAACGACAAAATGAATCTTGAGAACGGTCAGGACGCCTATGGCAAAGGCTCCTGGGCCAGCAGCCTGCGATATCACAACGGGATGTTCTATGCCGCCACGTTCTCAGCTACCACCGGTAAAACCCATGTTTACAAAACCCGGGACATTGAAAATGGCACGTGGCAGGCCCACGAATTTGCACCGGTGTTACATGACAATTCGTTGTTCTTTGACGATGACGGCCGTGTTTACATGATATACGGCGGCGGCAAAATTTCCCTTGTTGAGCTTAAAGCTGATGCGTCAGATCTTAAGCCGGGCGGCACACACAAAGTCATCATCGAAAACGTCAACAAGGCCTTCGGTGAGAATGAAGTTGGCGGGCTGCCGGGTGAAGGTTCGCAAATGCATAAGATTAACAAAAAGTACTATTTGTTTACTATTGCCTCGCCGAAAAGTCGTTGGGCCCGCTCCGTGATTATCCACCGTGCCGACAACATTGAAGGGCCGTGGGAAAGCCGGGTGGCGCTGGATTATGCGCACATAGCCCAAGGTGGATTAATCGATACACCTGAGGGTAACTGGTATGCCATGCTATTTGGCGATCGGGGCAGTGTCGGGCGAATTCCGTACCTTGTTCCGGTGACCTGGCAGGATGACTGGCCGGTTCTTGGCGAAGACGGTAAAGTGCCGGATAAACTGGCGTTACCAGATAATGAAACCGGTATGCAGGGCATTGTCGCTTCAGACCACTTTGAGCGCAGTGCAGGGCAGCGCCCGTTGCCACTGGTATGGCAATGGAACCATAACCCGGATAACGCCCACTGGGCGGTGCTGAATAATCCTGGCCGCTTAAGAATTACTACCGGGCGCACCGACAAAACCGTACTCACAGCCAAAAATACCCTGACACAACGAACGTTTGGCTCTCATAGTTCGGCAACAACTGCCATCAATGTTCAGCACATGAAGGCGGGCGACGTGGCAGGACTGATTGCACTGCAGAATAAATATGGCTATGTGGCGGTGAAAGCGGGTAGTAACGCTCAGAAATCCCTGGTGATGGTACGTTCTATTCTGGGGATCGACAACGAGGATGAAAAACAAGGGATCGTGGGTGTACATCAACTGAGTCAGGCCTACGAAACGCTGGCTACACTTGGGGTAGAACAAGACCGGGTTTATTTACGCATCGATACAGATTTTAGCCGCGATATTGCCACGTTCTATTACAGCCTGGATGGCGATAAATGGCACAAAATAGGTAAGCCTCTGCAAATGCTGTATACCTTTACCAAACACTTTATGGGGTATCGCTATGGGTTATTTAACTATGCTACTGAGCAGGCCGGCGGGTATGTTGATTTTGATTATTTTCAAATCGGTGAATCCCATGATAAACCGTTTTAAGCCGTTACGCTTTGATATTGACCTTCCAGGGCGGGTTTAAGCGATTTTCACCGGCCCAGTACAGCTTAATTTTATTGCCTGAAGGGTCTCTTAGTACTGCCTCTTTCCACAGGTAGCGCTGCTCAGTTGGCGGCTGTTCAAAGGGGATGCCCCGTTGTTGTAAAGTCTGGTAAAGCTCGTCGAGCGCTTCATGCTCAAAATAAATCACGGTGGGGTTAGCGCTAGCCTTATCTTCCAGCGCCAGCGAAAACGTTGAGCTCCCCTGGGGGCAACTAAAGCGTGCATAGTGGGGCGTATCCACTATCTGGGTAAAGCCCAGGGTTAAGTAAAACTGCACTGCTTTGTGCATATCCTGAACTGGCAGGGTAACCTGATTGAGTTCCATAACGAATAACGCCCCGGATTGTCTTTAATGAGAGTTAAGGTGATGCGAGCGCCACTGCACCAGATAAAATACGATTGCGCCAAGCATACCACTGTACAAGCAGAGTTTATGCAATGCCTTTACCGATACTATACCGAGTAATGGATTAACCAAAGTCAGTGGATAGGCGGGTTGCACATCGGCATGCATAATGGCATCAAGCCCCACATGCGTATAACTGCCAATGAAGGCACTTAAAAAGGCCACCCGCCAGGCAATTTTGAGCGGTTCGGGCTGGCTGGTGATCGCCATTATCCTGAGGCCAAGTTCAGATAAAGGTTTACCCGTGAGCGCAGCGATAATAGCAATCAGTGAACTGCCCACCAGCGTATGAGAGAAGCCATGTACATGACCGTGTCCCACCACCATTACCCACAACGGTTGTATATCCATAATGATTTGGGTCCAGCCAAAAACCATTAAGCTAAAGCTGCTTTGCAGCAGCGCTTTAACGAACAGGCCCGGGCCCATATGAAGTGGGGTAAATGGCATAGCTGAGGCTAACTCTATGGCAGGCTTTAAACGACCAGCAGATGTTAATCCTGCTGGCGTTTTTTAGGCGGGCGCTTCGCGCCGTTGCCACTATCATCCGGCTTGTGCCAGGCCGATATGCGACCGCCCGTTTTAGTGCGTTTTTCATCGGGCTTTTTAGTGGCGACGTTGCGCTTGGGGGCCGTTTTCTTTTTCAGTGATTTTCTAATCGCCGGGGAATTTACCGGCGTTGCATTATCCGTTGTTGGGCTGGATACATCCGGCCTTAACTTTCGGGCCAGTCCTAACAGGAAGTAGCGCAATACCTGATCGCCACAGGGTTTAAAATTACGATGATCAGGCTTACGGAAGAAGGCCGACATTTCGCCCTTACTCATATTAAAATTGCCCAGCTTCATTACTTCAAGCATATCGTCATCACGAAACGATAAGGCAATGCGTAATTTACGTAATATTTCGTTGTTACTTAAAAACTCCCCCCGCGCCAGTTGCGGAGGAGGAGCATCCGACTGGGCGCCGCGCATCTTTATGATCAGGCCGTCCAGAAACATTGCCATTACGCTGTCACGGCAGGGCAAAAAGCCGGCTTCTTCTTCTTTTTTCATGTTGGCTTTCAGATATTCAATATCCATTTTGTAGCCAGCTAACTTAAATATATTTATGGCCGCAGTATCGTCTATTCGAAGGGCGAAGCGCACTCTGCGCAAAACATCATTGTGATTCATGTCGGGACTTATTAGTTGTTGGAGGCCTGTTGAACCTGGGTTTCATTGCTGTTTGCCTGAAGCAGATTGAGCCGGTATGGCTAGCAGGCCTTAAATAGGTGGCGGTTATCACCACTTCACTTACCAATAGTATACGTTAAATCGGTAAGCAAGGTATGGTTTAGTGCGCTTCTGTTCACAAAAATGCACCCGGTAAACATTGCTTAGCCCAAAAGCGTCCTGGCCTCCGCCACTATGCTATTCACCAATGAGTGCTGAGCGCGGTTTTTGCCGGTGATAGCATAAAAACGCTCAGTAATATCGGTGATTTCACCGATGCAGGCCACATTGTAAAAATCCGCCACATGACTGGCGATAGCCGAAGGGGCACAAAATACCCCAAAGCCTTCGCTGCCGAACACTTTTAATAAGGCACTATCGTCAAACTCTGCCACAATTCGGGGATAGAGTTGATTGGCTTCCAGCCAGCTGGTCAGGCCAAGGGTAATGCCCGACTTAATGCCCGGTAACAGTAAACTGACGCCGTTGAGGGAGCGAGGAAACGCCTGGTGATGATTCACCTGTGATTTAGCGGCAAAAAAACTTAAATGGGACTCGCCTAAAAAATAGCTGTTGGCGTTTAACTGTGTGCCGGGGGCGATCCCTCTGTCGGCAATAACAAGGTCGATATGGTTGACAGCTAAGTCACTGATTAACGAGTCAAATGGTCCTTCTCTGAAAATAAAGCGTACATTCCCGGAGAGGGCCATCGTGGCATGTACAAAATCATAGGCCAGGACCTTGGGAATAGCATCGGTAATCCCTATCACAAAGGTCTGAACAATGGTTTCGTTATCGGCGTGAAGTAACTCGACTAACCTGGCGCCTTTTTGAAATATTTCGCTGGCATGCTGGTACACCAGTTTGCCTTTGCTGTTAAGGTAGAGCCGTTTACTCACCCGGTCAAACAGCGAATAACCCAGTTGTTTCTCAAAAGTACTCAGCTGACCACTAACGGTTTGTGGAGTAACATGTAACAGTTTAGCGGCACTGGCGATACTGCCTTCCCGGGCAATCAGGTAAAAGTAGTAAAGGTGATGATAATTTAACTGATGCATAATAAGGAATTTCCGATGTTTATATTAGAATATAACAGTTTTATTCTTTTTTGTCGGCGGTTTATTATTGTATTTAGTAAATAATGGTGCGCTTGTATATTTAGTTGAGTGAATGTTGAAATGGAAAAAAACATCGATCTACGACAAACCAAAAAATACCTGGTGTCTTTGATTAAGCCTGAGGGCGGATTTTTTGGGGTAGCGGCAGTGTATGGTGTGGCAATCAGCTTGCTCACCCTGGCCGTGCCGATTGCGGTGCAAACGCTAATTAACAGTATCGCCAATATTGGTTCAATCCGGGCGGTAACCATTCTGGCTACGATCCTGTTTACCACGTTATTTATATCGGGCATTTTCAGTGCGCTGCGGATGCGGGTGATGGAATATTACGAGCGCCGCGTATACACCCGGCTGGTTTCCCAACTGGGGCTTAAAACCATTATGGCCCCACACAGCTTTTTTGAAGGGCGGCGTAACACGTCGATTACCCATCGCTACTTCGATATTATGACCCTGCAAAAAAATATCCCTTCACTGATGGTGGATGGTTTTGCGCTGGTACTGCAAATTATTGTGGGGTTTACGCTGGTGTCCTTTTATCACCCGTTTTTGTTTGTCCTCAACATGATTATTTTACTGGTAATGTATCTGGTGTGGAAAATCTGGGGGCCGGGGGCTAAGCGAACGGCTATTGAGTTGTCTCAAACCAAGTACGATACCGCTAAATGGCTAAATGATGTTGCTGCCGCCCATGAGTTTTTCAAATCGTCGGATCATATGGATTACGCCGGGCGCAATACCGAGCATTTTATTAAAAGCTATATCGCCAAGCACAAAGGCCACTTTACCTTTACCTTTTCTCAGGCGGTTTCATTTCTGTTGCTGTACGCCTTTGCCAGTGCAACCCTGCTTGGTCTGGGTGGCTTTCTGGTGGTACAGGGGCAGCTTTCCATCGGTCAGTTAGTTGCAGCAGAGCTGATTATGTCGGCGGTCTTCTTTGGTATCTCGCGGTTTAGCCAGTACCTTAAACTCTATTATGAATTGTATGGCGCGGCTGAAAAAATCGGTTCGGCATTGGTTATCCCGCAGGAAGAAACTCACGATGACGGGGCGCGTATTCCGTCGTCTTCCAAGCTGGTATTTAAACGTCTGGCTCTGACCCACTTTGACGACAGCTGTTATCTGGATGCTACGCTGGAAGCTGGCCACAAGTACTTTATAACCACCCGTAAGAGCTGGGTGCAAAAGCAATTGGTGGGTTTCCTTAAGCGTTTTGAACGCCCGGCTAAAGGTGAAATTTTGTTGGGTGACTTTAGTTTGTTCGATTACGACATGTATGAACTCAGGCAGGCAGTGAGTACCCTCGATCGCTCCCTTATTATTGAATGTACTATTGAGGAGTATTTACGGCTGGCTGCACCAGAGGCAACAGTAGCTGACGTGCGCAAGGCGCTGGAGTATGTGGGGCTTGATGAAGTAGTCGATAATCTGGATGACGGCATTGCAACGCGAATATCAGTGCTTGGCGCGCCCTTGCAACCGCTGGAGTTTTTGTTGTTGAAACTCGCTGCCGCAGTATTATCCAAACCGCAGGTACTGGTCATCAATCAACATTTCGATGCCATTCCGCATAGTATTAAAGAACGGCTGGTGGCGCGTATCGCCCGGTTGGACTGCACGGTGTTGTACTTTACCAATATGCCGCTCAAGGGGGTGTTTAACGCCACTCTGAACTTGCAGGATGTGTTATACGTGGAGGACAGTGATACTGACAACCAGGGAGAAGCTCATGAGTAAGGCTGAAAACCGTTTTATGCAAAATATCACTTCCTTGCCCGCGCAGATTATTCCCAGTGTGCATAAGGTGGTGTGTTGGGTAATCGCTTTTTTAGTGTTAGTGGTGGCCGCCGGTCTTTACTTCACGCCCTGGATCCAAACTGCCCATGGCTCGGGCGCGGTAGACTCCCTCGATCCCGTAGACCGCATGCAGGCGATTTCGGCGCTCGTTGATGGCCAGATCCAAACCTGGCATGTCCGGGAGGGAATGCAGGTCAGAGCGGGCGATCCTATTGTGACCCTGATAGACGTGGATGCTCAGCGTCTGGAAAAGCTGCAGTCGCAGTTAGCCGCTACGCGACTGGCGCACAAAGCTAACGAAACAGCAGTGGTGAATGCTGAAAGTAATTTAGCACGCCAGCAGTCGCTGCAGGAGCAGGGCCTGGTGTCACGCAAAGACGTTGAAGCGGCGTTGATTAAAGTGCAGGAACTCAAAGCCAAAGCCGCATCGTCGATGGCCGATATTAATCAGGTTTCCATGGTGCTCTCCCGTCAGGCGACCATGACCAAAACGGCCCCGGTGGATGGCACTATCCTGCGCCTGTTTAACGGTGGCGGCTCGACCTTTGTAAAAGCCGGCGATGTGCTGGCGCAGTTTATTCCTAAAAACGCAGAGCGTACTGTACGGGTGGTAATTAGCGGGCTGGATGCGCCGTTGGTAAAACCCGGTGCGAAGGCACGCCTGCAATTTGAAGGCTGGCCGGTATTTCAGTTCAGCGGCTGGCCAGGCACGGCCATTGGTACCTTCGGCGGGGTAGTCACCTATGTTGAGCCTGTAGCCGACGCCAGCGGTGCGTTTCAGGTATGGATCCGGCCTGATGAAGCGGAAATGCCCTGGCCAGAGGAAAATATTGCCCGTCTTGGCAGCCGTGTAAAAGCCTGGATCCTGCTTGAAGAAGTTCGCCTTGGCTATGAGCTGTGGCGTCAGCTCAACAACTTCCCGCCACAAAAGCCGGCCACCCAGGCCAGTCAATCTGCGCCAGGTTGGTAGGGAGTAGCAATGAAAATACGCATGATAGCGCTGGCATTACTGGGTATAAGTTGGGGAGCTGTTACACCGCTCAAGGCTGAGCAGGTGCTGCCCACCGTGCCATCCCTTATTGACAATATGCAGCAGATGCATCCCTATGTGAATGTACTTAATGAGAAAAATAATCAGCTTTTGTATGGGCTGCAGAGTGCTCAAAGTGAGTTCGATGGGCGTATTGAACAGGATGTGAGTGGCCGCGTGGCGGGCTACTATGACGGCTCCGCCGCAGCCCAGCGATTTGTAAAACCGCTGGGAGAAATGAACGCCAAACTGATCAGCGAATACCGGGTGGCTACGGGCGACTTTCCGGTTTACGAGGAACAATATAATACTTTGTCAGGTGGTGAGGCCAGTATTGGCGTTGCGCTGTCGCTGTTGCAAAATCGCACTATTGATAAACGCCGGGTAGGGGTTACTAATGCCCGTTTATCCATTGAGCAGTACCAGGCCGAATTAGCGCTGAGCATGAATGACTTTTTGTACAAGGGGCTTAGTCAGTATTTAAAATGGTACGAGGTGAGCCTTAAAATTGCGGCGGTGGAATCGCTGCTCGATACCCTCAAATACCGTCGGGAAGGGCTTTCAACCCGCCTGGAACGCGGCGATTTAGCCGAAGTTGACCTCACCGAATTTGAAGCCAGCATACTGGAGCAACAACTGGCGTTGTCGCAGCTGCGGCAAACCCAAAGGGCCTCGGCTCAGGCACTGGCTTTTTACTGGCGTAACAGCGAGGGGCAGTCACAGGTGATTGCCAGCGATGCCACATTGCCAGATGATATACAGTGGCCGTTTACGATTACCCCTGCCCAGGCCGCCCGATTGCGCAGTGCCATAATGCAACATCCCGCCTTAGCCGTGCTGCGCACGGAGCAAAGCGTTACGCAGAATAAATTTCGACTGGCGGAGAATCAGTTACTTCCCAAGCTCGATGTCAAGGCGCTGGTGGCTAAAGATATGGGCAGTGGCCCCACATCGCTGGCCGAAACGGAAGGCAAGATAGGCCTGACATTTTCTTACACGCTGGGTAACCGCAAAGCGAAGGCTGAACAAGCCACCATGCGCTCAAAACTTAAAGTGCTCGAATATGAGGTAACGCTGGCTCAGGATCAGCTTAATCAGCAATTTGAGCAGGCCTATGCCTATTGGCAACAAGCCCATGAAGTACTGGCGCTGCAGCGCAAAAATGCGGATTTGGCGGTGACTTTATCGCAGCTTGAACGCAAACGTTTCGACGCCGGTGACAGTGATATGTTTAAGTTAAATGCGCGGGAATCGGGGGTTCTCAAGGCCAAATTAAAAGCCATTGAAGCGCAGGTGGATTTACTCGCAGCAGAGCTTACCCTGCACAAAGTGGTTGCAGCCGTTACGTCTTAGTCAGAAAAGCGCTGCCTCCCAATGGGAAGCAGCGCATCGGTTAGTTATAGCTCAATGTCATCAGCCGGCGTGGTAACGCCAGGATAAGCTTTGGGTTTAAGCGGTTTGACCGGTCGCTGCTTGATACGCTGTTGCAGGTATTCAATGGCTGCATCCAGTTGCGCATCTTCACCCTTAAACGTGGCGTGTGGCAGGTTATCGACTTCAATATCCGGGGCAATGCCCAGTCCTTCTGTGATCCATCGTCCGTCTTCAGCAAAGACCGGCAGTTCAGCCACCCGTGCCATACCGTTATCGGCCAGGCGGTTGCGGCCGCGCAACCAGATACCGGCACCAGCGGTCTGCTTGCCGATTACCGGGCCTAAATCCAAGGCTTTAACGCCCGCGGTGAAGGTTTCACCGTCGGAATAGGTGTACTGATCGGCCAGCACCACTAAATGGCCACGGAAGGTTTGTTGCATATTGCCATTCGGCTCGCGGTTATCACTGGTCCAGAACATCCAGACTTTGCGTAACAGCTTCTCTAAAATCCAGCTTTCAATATTGCCACCGCGGTTACGACGTACGTCGATAATCAGCCCGTCTTTCTGATAAGCCGCGTAAAATTCGCGGGCAAAATCCGATACGTCATTACTGCCCATCGCATACAGGTGCAAATAACCAATATCCAGGTCAGCCTGCTCGACTTTCTGTCGGTTGCGCGTTGTCCAGTCCTGGTAGCGTAAGCGGGCATCAGTACGATTGCTTACCGGGTAAACAATGGTCTGCAGGGCTTCGCCCTGGCGGTTTAAGCCCAGTAATACCTGCCGACCGGCCTGGTTAAGCAGTGCCTGATGTAATTCAGCCAAGGTGGTTACCGGACGTGCATTAATACTGGTAATAATGTCACCTTCCTGTGCATCGGTACCGGGTTTTAACAACGGTGATGCCTTGGCTGGAATCTCATTATCGTACTGATAAATACTGGCAATTTGCACGCCCTTGTTGGTTTGCAACAAGTTGGCCCCTAAACTGGCAGGAGAGGGACGATCCGGCTCCTGCGGAGAATCACCGCCATACACCTGCGAGTGCAGTACATTAAGCTCGCCGGTCATCTGGCCAAGCACATCATTGAGTTCAGCGCGATCGGTAATACGGGCCACCAACGGCTCGTACTTCGTTTTCATTGCCTCCCAGTCCACACCACGCATGGCTTTGTCGTAGAAATAATCTCGGTGCATCAGCCAGGCATCATGAAACAGCTGTTGCCATTCCTGCTGTGGGTCGATGCGTAACTTCCAGGCCGATACATCCGCTCTTTGGTCGGTGGTGTCAGAGGGGAAGCTGCTGCCTGCGCCCACAATATAGATCTGGTCGTTATTGCTGCTTTGCTTTAACAGCAACATACTCTTGCCATCAGTACTTAATTGGTAGCCGCTCAGGCCAGCCGTAAAGGTGCTGGTTTTATGATGCGGTGTTTGTTCAATGGCCTTAAGCACCGGTTTGCTGCCAGGCTCGGTCACCCGGTCCATGACGTACAGGTATTTGCCATTAGCGGCCAGATTACTGTAGTTCCCCGGACTCACCGGCACCTGCCAGAGTCTGTTAGCTAGCTGCTCCCAGTCAATAAGCGGTGCCTTAGGGGTCTTGTCTTCTTCCTCGCTGTCGTTGTCTTCTTCCTGCTCCACCTGTGCCGTCAGTTCGGTGGGCTTTTGGAAAGGGAAGGCGGCGTCGGCTTTCAGGGCATAAGCGAAGATCTGTGTACGCCGGTCGAAAGTCGTGCCCATGTTGCGGTCGCCCCAGGGCGAGCGGGTGGTTGGGCTAAATTCCCGGTCCGACAGGAAATACAACCATTGCTGATCCTGACTAAACGCCGGTGAATAGGAACTATACTTATCGCTGGTCAGCACCTGACCGCGGTTTTCGGCAAAATTGTGAAGGTAAATACGCTGGCGCTCATCCCCTAATTTACTCGTAGTAATGGCCAGCAACTGACTGTCGGCACTAAACACAATGTCTGCATAGGGGCTCATTTCGGTCTGGCCGGAGTAAAGCTTTTCACTTTCGCCTGTGTTGATATCGAGGATCCACAGGTCGCCGTTAAAGTCGTCGAAGGCGAGTTTGTTGCCATCGGGCGAGAGCACCAGTTGCCAGCGGCTGATGCTGGCGTCGCTGGTGAGCTGTTTGCGCTCGGATGAGCCATCGGCAGCAAATTGCCAGATTTCCATTTCGCCACTGGCATCATTAATGGCATACACCCAATTACCGTCGTGGCTTAAAATAGCCTTGCGCGAACGTGAAGCTGCAGGTGTGTCAATTTCCACCAGGCGTTTGCCGTCGGTGCTGGCTATGGCCAGACGGCCGCGGGCCGTGAGGATCACCTGTTTGTTGTCGGCATTAAAATCTACCGAAGTCAGGTATTTGGTGGGTTTGGTCAGCCAGTTATCCCGTAACTGAGGAAAGTCGCCACTCAGGGCTATGTCCAGTGTGCGGGTACGGCGTTTGGCAATGTCGTAAATTTTAAGGTCAGCGCCATGCTGAAAAATAATCCGGCCGTTATCCAGGCTTGCCCGCTTGATGGGAAAATCCTGAAAATCGGTGAGCGCTCTGGCGTTTTTACCAGAAGCCGACATCACCCACAGGTTGTCGTTACCGTTCTGATTACTGACAAAATACAGTTTGTCGTCAGCCACCATAGGTTCGCGAGCCGAAGCGTCGTGGGCGTCTGTCAGCAGCAGCGCCTCGGTTTGGCTGCCAAGTTTATAACGCCACAATTCACCCTGGGCACCGCCGCGATAATAACGGGCGTTGTCGCGTGACACCTGCAGGCCAAACTGGGTGAAATAAAGCGTGTCAGAGGCTTCGTCAATGGCGCCCTCAATGGCATCGGCAACCGGTACTTCCTCGGTATTCAGGGTAACCGGATCCACCTGTTTTAACGACCAGTTATTGGTGGGGCCTACCCGGGTATTGGTGCTATATAGCAACTTGCCGCCGCTGGTCCACTGCTGCAGATAAACGTAGCTGTTTTCAAAGGTTACCCGCCTGGCCAGTCCGCCTGCGGTGGGGATCACATACACTTCGGTTGCGCCGTCATAATTAGCGGTAAAGGCAATTTGTGTACCGTCTGACGAAAAGGCCGCTTGTTGTTCCTGCGCCAGATTAGTGGTCAGGCGGCGGGTGGCTGCGTTTGTCATGTCATGCAACCAGAGGTCGCCTTCGGCAGTAAAGACCACCTGGTTATTGTGCAGGTCCGGGTCGCGGTAGTAGCCGGATTTGGCCATGGAATGGCAGGACATGAGCAACAGGCTCATGCCGACAATAGTTCGTTTTTTCATGGTGTTAGTCACTTTGTCGTCGTTTTTTATAATAGGTCGTGCTGAGGGCAGTAAACGAAAGAAAGTCAGTAAAGTCAAACCGGGGCCGACAGATGGCTGTAAATCCCGGTTTGCTGGCAGGAGCAGGGCTAATGCTAATCTTCTTCCAATTGAATAAGGTCACCCGGCTCGCAATCCAGTGCCTCACACAGGGACAGCAGTGTGGAGAAACGAATAGCTTTGGCTTTGCCGGTTTTAAGCGTTGAGAGATTAGCCATGGTGATACCAACGCGTTCTGACAACTCCGTGAGTGACATCTTGCGTTGCAGCATGACCATATCCAGATTTATTTTAATGGTTTTAGACATAATTATATGGTCAGTGATTGTTCTTGCTTCATCTGAAAAGCGTACTCAAGGATCTGGGCCAGTACCAGCAATGCTCCGCTAATCAGGATCCCTTCAATGGGTATTGAAACATAGGGGGAAAGTTGAAGCTGCTCATGAAACACTCCGATTTCAGCCAGTATCGCCATGCCGCACAGGTAGGTAATAAAAGGCGAAACAATGCTATATACCAGGATAATCAAGCCCAGCTTTTTTACATAAGCGACATTTTCTAAATCGAAAATACGCTGACTAGCCAGGTTAGCGAACAATTTACGCAGGTTATAAAGCGCGAGCAAACTGAATATACCGCTAATGAGTATTCTGTCTGTATTGGCAATAAAAAAGGCTGCCTGGCCGCTGGTATTATTGAGCTTGAGCTTGCCATCAACCTGCATAATCTCACTCGCTGCCGCGGTGACATCATTGGTAATTACCCTGGCGTTAAACAAGTATTCGATATCAGTATGACGTTCGCTGATTTCCGCGGGAATATTTAATCCGACAACGAGGATAAATCCAACTCCCACAACCATTGCAAGAACGCTAAAATAATATAGAAAATCGAACCATACCTTAAGCGCCGGGGTGTATTTAGGGGCTGGTAACTGGCTACTAGTATTCATAGTGTCTGATGATTCCTGATTTTTCATGGTCGTTTCCTTGCTTAGTTATGCTGGCTATTACTTTAGCTTTAATTTTCTTTTTTACAATAATTTATTATCGAAAAACAATAAACAATTATCGCTTTTCGTTATTTTTCATTACTGTTTACCTGCTTACATGAGCGCCGAATCTGTAACAAAATGTTGTGATCGCTTGCAATGCTCATGGCTGTTGGTTAAATTCTGCGCATAATTTTATGCGGAATTAGCGCCATCATGAACAACTAAGCCTGTCGTCCATTTTTATTGTTATTTTTTTTGGATCTACAGGGTTAGTCGGCGTAGCTCACTGTCGAAATAGTATGGCGCTTTACCGTCGCTATACTGCACCTTAATATTTGCATGTGCTGCTAGGCTGAAGCCCGCTTCTCGGGAGGCGCTAATGCCGATATTTCAAGCACAAAATCTTGGTTTTCAACTGCCCACGGGCGAAACGCTTTTTCATTCTGTAACCGTATCAATGACCGCTCAACGTGTTGGACTGGTTGGCGATAATGGCGTCGGCAAATCAGTGTTGGCTGGGTTGTTAACCGGTCAATTGACGCCCACTCAGGGGAGTGTTTGCTGTAAAAGCGCTATGGGGGTTTATGACCAGCAGGCCTCACACCTGATAACCAATAACGTTACTATTGCCGAAGCGCTGGGTGTTGCGGCGATACTCGATGCACTGGCTCGCATTGCGGCTGGTGAATGTGCCAGCGGGTTGTTTGATACCGTAGGTGAGCAATGGGATTTACCGGCGCAGCTTACCCGTCAGTTGGCAGCACTGGGATTACCTGATGATCCCCACACAACTTGCGCCACCCTCAGTGGTGGACAATTGGCAAAGCTGCGGTTGTGGCAGCTGTTCCAAAGTAACTATCGGTTGTTAATTCTTGATGAGCCATCCAATCATTTGGATTGCCGTGCCCGGCGCTGGTTACAGGGACAAATAATGTCGACCAAAGCCGCAGTGCTTGTTATCAGCCACGACCGCAAGTTACTTCAGAATATGAAGGAAATCTGGGAACTTACTGAATCGGGTGTACAAGTTTATGGTGGCAATTACGTTCATTATGCTCAACAAAAGGCCTTGGCCGAGCAGGCCCTGGGCCGCCAGATAGAGGCCGTCAAAAAGCAACAAAAACAACTACAAGAGCAAGCGCAGCGTAGTATTGAAAAAGCCCGGAAGCGAGCTGTACAGGGGCAAAAGTTGCGCGGGAGTCAGGCGAAGTGTTTGCTGGATAAACAAAAAGATCGCGCTACGGCCGGCGCCGCCAGCCGCACCAAAAATAGTGAGGGCAGGCAAAAACAGTTACAGCAAAAAGCCGATAAGCTGTTGGCTGAGCAAACCATCAGCCAGCAACAAGCTATCTATTTGTCGGCGACCAGTGCAGGCAATAAAAAGGTCATTACGCTCCTCAACGGTGTGCTGGCGTATGGCTGCTCGCAGCGAATCAACCTGCAGGTAGGAGAGCGTGACAAGCTGCATCTGGTGGGGGATAACGGCAGTGGTAAATCCACGTTATTAAAAACGCTGATGGGGCAACTGGCACTGCGAGCTGGTGAGCTGCATATTCATACCCGGCTGTGTTATCTGGATCAACATTTTAGTTTGGTGAACCCGGCAATGAGTTTGCTGGAAAACCTGCTAACGCAGTGTCCCGACTTAACCGGGTCTGAAGCTCGCACGTTATTGGCTGGCATTGGCTTTCGCCGCGATAATGTTTTTAAACGAGCCGGTGTTTTAAGTGGTGGCGAGAAGATGAAGCTGGCCATGCTGATTGTCAGTCATCAGCCTGAACAGCCCTTTTTATTGCTGGATGAGCCGGATAACCATCTGGATATAAACGCCAGCTCGATGCTCGCCTCGGCGCTCGGAGCGTATCAGGGGGGCTTTATATTAATCAGTCATGATGAGGTGTTTGCAAAGGAAGCGGGTTGTCACCGCAAATACACGCTTCTCACCACAAAAATGACGCCGGTGTCACCAGTCTGTGTATGAGCTATGACGGGGGCTGACATTGTTGCTCGCATTTTGTTTAACGTTGCTGTACAAAGGCAGTAAATCAACGTAGGTTCTACGCTTTTATGAGTCACGAGCAACAGTGAAAGTTTACCCGCAAGCCGGAATAGACCGGTTATTTTTTGGTATGACCATGCCCGAGGTACGCCACGCATGGGGGCAGCCAGAGGAGATTTATCATTTTCATCCCCTTTGCGACAGCCTTGAAGACCGCGATGTAGTGTGGCAATACGCTAACGGAACCGAGCTGAGTTTTTCATCAAGCGACAACTTTGTGCTGGGGACGATTTCGGTGTCATCAGTTGACACCGAATTGGAGGGTAAAGCGGTTATTGGTAAGTCGATTCTGGAACTTAAGTTAATGTTTCCCGGGCTGGAACTCGATGATGATTTTGACGAATTTGGCCAGGATTATATTTTACCAGAACTGGATGTCTCCTTATGGGTGGTTGCTGGCAAAGTCGATTCCATTAGTATGTACCCTGATTATGACGAACATGGCAGCATGAAAGTAAACCAACAGCTTATTGAGCAGGGTGGTTAGTTTACCGTTACCATCGCAACCGGGTAATGATTAATCAGAGAAACGAAACAATGGCCTTAGTTACCCCCGTTACACTCACCGCCAACGGTGTCAAGTTGGAACCTCTTGACGTTCATCACGAAGCCGGCTTAAGCGAGGCCGCCGCGGATGGCGAGTTATGGCAACTGCGTGTGACCTCCGTTCCGGAGCCTGACAATACCGCTGAGTATATTCGAGATGCTCTGAAGAGCCGCGAGGCGGGGCAGCGGTTTGCCTTTGCCGTTATCGAACAAAACAGCGGCAAAGTACTCGGCACAACCAGTTATCACGATATTTTGCCGGCAGTGAAACGCCTTGAAATAGGCTATACCTGGTATGCCAAAAGCGCTCAGCGCACCCACGTAAATACCACCTGCAAGTTGCTTATGCTGACGCATGCTTTCGATGAGCTGGGTTGCAACGTGGTAGGATGGCGCACCGATAATTACAATTATGCCAGCCAACGGGCCATCGAACGTTTAGGTGCTAAAAAAGACGGTGTTATCCGAGGGCATCACAAACGTCGGGACGGCACAATCCGTGATACGGTTATGTATAGTCTTCGCAAGGGTGAATGGCCAGAAGTCCGGGCTCACCTGAATTATCTGTTGAGCCGTTATGCTTAAGTGGTTTCGTTTATAACGGTTTGGCCTGACCGATAAATTTCTTACATTGCCGGATAAACCCATCGTTTTGCGTCTCGGTTTCGCTGTCGCGCGCGTAACTTAAGGCAATAAAGGCCTGACTGATGGCCTTAAACTCGTCGGCAGAAGATTCCGATAATCGTTCTGCGACGCGTTCTGCAAACTGCCCGGGGCCGTCATTGTGACGTTCAAGTCCGGTAATTTGCTCAGCCTTTTGCGTGGCCAGTAAAAACCAACGCAGGTTTGCCGGTGGACGTTTCCGTTGCCAGTGCGGAATAAAGTACAGCGCCAGTAACAGTCCGATCACCAGGCAAATCCCCAGCATCAGGAACAAAATGCGCTGTGTTGTTACCTTACCCAGCATCAGCGCTAACAGGTTTTGCTGGCGCTCTGCATCAAAACCGAGCACCCAACGGCTCCACTGATAGTCCATTAAGCTGAAGAGATTACGCAGCTCGGCAAACAGCGGAATTTGCTGCAACCTTGCCATTTGGTTATTGGCCAGAAACGACTCTTCTTCAACCGCTTGTTGCAGGCCCAACTGAATTCGGGCCGGCGCAACAATACCACTGGGATCAAAGCGTACCCAACCACGACCTTCCAGCCATGCCTCCACCCACGCATGGGCATCGTACTGATACACGCTAAGAACATCAGGTTGCAGTGACTCTCCGCCATGGTAGCCAGCGACCATTCGGGCCGGGATCCCCAGTAAACGCAGCACATAACTCATGGCACTGGCATAGTGGGCGCAAAACCCCTCCTGATGTATAAATAGAAACTCATCAATGGGGTTGTCCGGCATTGGGGGAGGGGTGAGCGTGTAGCGAAATCCCTCGTCCACGAAAAAGTCCATGACTGCCTGAACCCGCTCAACCTGAGTAGCGTTGTTAGCGGCCAGCTGTTCAGCCCACGCCTGGGTTTGCGGATTCACCGTGGAATTGTTGGGCAACTGCAGGTTTAGCCGGCTATCAATACTGTACAGCGTTTGGTCCATGGGGGTAGTGGGATAAGAGCGAAGCCGATAGGCGCGCCTCGACGTTATTGGTGTGTCGCTGAGCAGCGAATAGTCTCTGCTCTGCCAGATGGTTTGCGAGCTGCCAGGATCGTCAGGGATACCCACATCTATACTGAATAACCAGTGCTTGTTAGTGGGCTCCGTTATCACCTCGTACTGCCACCAACTGCCACTTATCCGTGGCTTAAACTCGTTGTTTAATAGCCGGTATTGTTCGCGTACCTGCTTGCGCAGTGGGCTAACCGACCACTGTTTACCGTCAAAATACTCCAGTGTTAACGCCCGCCAGTAACGCTCGGGAGGAGGAGGGATTACGCCTTTAAATGTGGCCCTGAAAGCCAGGTCGGCAGATTGAGTTAAGTTGGCTATGTCCCCGGGGCTCACTTTATCGGTTAACCCGGTCTCGGTACTTTTGGACACCGGCATTTTCCATAGCGGAGGCAACTTGGGCAGAATTAGAAATAACAGGATGGCAATAGGCAATGCCTGCAGGCTCATTATGAACAATCGTTTTACATGCCATTTTAAGGGTTGTGACGGTGAGAAGTAGCGTCCTATTGCCACCAGCAGAGACAAAGTAAGCAGGCTGTAAAATAAGGTCATTACTACCGATTGATGGAAAGTAAATCCCATGCCAATAATAAACAGGCTGGTACAGAAAAGGTGGAACAAATCCCGCGGCCGATTGAGGATAATGAGCTTTAAAGCCCCGGCCAGAATGAGCAAATTAACCATGGTCAGCAACAACCCAATCTGCAAGCTGAACCAACCCAGACACAAACAGCATAGCAACCCTAACAGGTTAATGGTGCGCAGAGACGGCATTGGCTGATACCAGCCAAAGTACATGACCATGCGGATCCCGGTAGCGCACAGTGAGATCAGTAACACCCAGAACAGTAACGGTTCGAATAAACTCAGGCTCAATATGCAAAATACCAGGGCAATCAGTGCACTGGCTGTCTGATTACGGATGGGTTTATCAATCGGCTGCATAATCTTGCTCAGGTTGCCGGTAACGGGCCAGCGACTGCAGGCAGCGGTGCTTGTGAGCCTCACCGGTGGCGGGTTCAATGCGCTTGTTACCAATGTTGAGGCCGAAAACATGTTGTTGGGAAGACAGTCGGTTTATCTGATAGGTCAGTAACCCCAGGGCTTTTTCTAATGGTTCACCGGCATAAGTCTCCAGGCTTAACCAGCCGCCTTCCTGCTGTGCCTGATTAAAGGTTTTGGTGCTTAGTTCGCCGCCTTTCGCCGCTTGTTTCCAGGCGACTCGGTTCATCGGGTCGCCCGGTTTGAAGCTGCGCAATGAATCAAACTCATCAATACCGGCGACATTGCCAGCTGTATCGCCCTGACTGGCATCTGTGGAGGTCAATTTTAAAGCTGAGGCAATGGGTTTGGGATAAATGGCTATCGACTTATTGAAATCCAGGTGTGTCCAGCAGCGAAACAGCCCTAATGGATAGGTTGAGGACAGCGTAATTCGGGGTAATCGGAAAATCCCGCGCTGGGCGGCGGGGAGCAATAACTTTACTTCGCGGTCCTGGTCTGCGCGGCGATGCAGCAAGGCCAGCGAAGTGCCACGCAGCTGAATATGTAGTCCCCCATAGAAGGGCAAATCCTCATTATTTACATGGAGCTGCAAGCACAACAAAGCGTGTTCTGAAACGTAAACGGGTTGAATGTCCTTCAGTGACAGGGAGACCGCTGTGAAATTGCGGTAGCTGACAAATAAATGCAGTAGAAAAATGGCTAACAGAAACTGGCAGAGCAGTAACATCAGGTTGTTCTGGTAATTGGTGCCCAGTATAAATAAGCCCACACAGGTGAGCAGAAAACCAAAGCCAAACCGGCTGGGAAAAATAAACACATTCTTAAGGTTAAGCTGATACCTTGGGCTGGGCGGTATCCGTCGCTGCAGCCAACGGTTTTGCAGGTCGTGAACCGAGCGTTTAAAGCGCGAAACCATCAGGCGGCTAGTGGGTCGGTTAAGTCCAGGATCCGCTGGCTCAACAAGCCGTCATCACGGTAGTCGGTCTGGCTGCCACGCAGGCGATGTTCGGCCACCGCAGTAAAAATAGCCTGGAGGTCTTCCGGTAATACAAAGTCCCGCTCATGCAACAGAGCCCAGGCCTGGGCTGCACGCATCAGTGCTTTGCTGGCGCGCGGTGAAAGCGGGTAGGGAAATTCGCTGCTATCGCGGCTTTGATTTACCAGGCGTAACAGATAATCCAGAATCGGGTCGCTCACGTGAATGCCACTGACTTGCGCCTGAATAGCCTGTAACTGTACCACACTTAAGGTCTGACTGGCGGGTTTTTGATGATGACTGCTAACACCCGCCGATTCTCGAAGCATGCGCTTTTCAGCCTCTCCGTCGGGGTATCCTAAACTGATGCGCATTAAAAAGCGGTCGAGTTGTGATTCGGGTAATGGGTAAGTTCCTGCCTGATAGCTGGGGTTTTGGGTAGCGATGACAAAAAACGGCGAAGGTAACGTGTGAGTATTGCCGTCTATGCTTACCTGACTTTCTTCCATGGCTTCTAGCAACGCACTCTGGGTTTTCGGGCTGGCTCGGTTTATTTCATCGGCCAGTACGACCTGACTGAAAATGGGGCCCTGGTGAAATTCAAATCCGCCTTGTTGGGTGTTGTAAATATTCACGCCGAGCATATCGGCGGGCAGCAGGTCAGAGGTAAACTGAATCCGTGAAAAGTGTAAACCAAACACCGTTGCCAGCGCATGGGAGAGGGTAGTTTTACCCATACCAGGCAAATCTTCGATCAATAAATGGCCATCCGCCAACAGGCAGGTAACCGCGAGCTTTATCTGATGTTGCTTACCAAGCACCTGACTATTGAGATAAGCCAGAGCCGGTGAAAGATCTGTATGCATGATATTGTCCGGTTTTAGCGCTTTAGCTTTTATACGTGAATTCCATTACAAAGATTATTCTAGCAAATATAAACAGCGACTTAGGTGATCACACTGATACTTAAGTATAGGAGAGAGCCGGGCCCCTGACCGAGAAATTAATCGGTTGGTTGGCTATCGATGGAAGTTGTCTGTATAAAGTGCTGCGATCCTCAGCCGGGTTGACTATAATGACCGCCAAAAAACGGAAGTAGTATGTATGAAAACAATAGAAATAGATGATGAGCTGTATGCGTTTATCGCAAGTCAGACAAAACATATTGGTGAGAGTGCTTGTGAAATTTTACGTCGGTTACTGATCGACGAGCCCGGAATAGTGACTACCGTAGTAAGCAGTGGTGCGTCAATTCCTGCTGCCCCAGCCTCAACGGAGCAGGTTGAAACCAGCCCGCAGCCGGTTGCTGAAGCGCCGGTTAAAGCCACGCCCAAGGCGCAGCCTGCACCCGCACCGGTATCTGTAACGCCGGTTACATCTGCATCAGGCGACGACCTCCTGGAGCGCGTTAATAAAGAAGCCCTGAGCCAGTTTGATAAGCGGGTTGATCAGTTTCTGTTTATTTTACAGCAGGTATACCTGCAGCATCCCACTGATTTTGCCAAGGTGGAGTCGATTGTGGGTAAAAACCGCAAATACTTCGCCAGCAGTAAAGAAGAGTTGCTCAAGTCAGGCAGTAGCACTAACCCAAAATTGATTCCCGAGAGCGGATTTTGGGTAGTCAGTAACAATAATACTGCGAAAAAGCTGGCCATGTTGAGTCAGGTTTTGCAGATTTTAGGATATGACGATAAGGTAGTGAAAACGGTTAGCGAAACCTTTGATTCGTAAACAATGACCTGATATCACGACTTACAAAAGGAAATTTTCATGGCGTTACACCCGGAAGCTGGTAAGGCGGCTGCTCCTGAGCAGCTTATTAACGTGGCCCAACTGGTTAGTCAGTATTTTAGTTATCAGCCGGATGCCACCGATCCTGCCCAGGCGGTGAGTTTTGGTACTTCAGGCCATCGCGGCACGGCAGCTCAAACGACATTCAATGATATGCACATCGCCGCCATTTGTCAGGCGCTGGCCGAATATCGTGAACACCAGCAAATTACCGGCCCGGTGTTTATTGGTAAGGATACCCATGCACTTTCAGAGCCGGCAATGATTACGGCAATTGAAGTGCTCAGTGCAAATAATGTGTCGGTGGTAATTCAGCGCGATGATAACGACTCTAAAGGCTATACGCCGACGCCGGTTATTTCCCGTACGATTATTCGTTATAACCGTGGACGCACTGAAGCCCTGGCCGATGGCATTGTGATTACGCCATCACATAACCCGCCTTCTGACGGCGGCTTTAAATATAATCCGCCACATGGTGGACCGGCGGATAGTGATGTCACTAAAATTATTCAGGAACGGGCTAACGGCCTGATTGCGAATCATAATAAAGACGTCAAACGCATCGATCTGAAAGCGGCAATGGCTTCCGACTTCGTGTCTGAAGATGATTTTATGGTGCCGTATATTGAGGATCTTGCCGAAGTCGTGGATATGCAGGCTATCGCCAAAGCCGGTTTGAAGCTGGGAACGGACCCGCTGGGCGGCGCCGGAGTTGGTTACTGGAAATACCTTGCCGAGCACTACGGCCTGGATATTACCGTGGTCAATCCACAGGTGGATCCGCAGTTTGGCTTTATGCGCCGTGACAAAGACGGCAAGTTACGTATGGACTGCTCGTCTGCTTATGCGATGGCAGGGCTGATTGAGCTGAAAGATAAGTTTGATCTGGCCTGGGGTAACGATCCTGATTTTGACCGCCACGGCATAGTGTGCCCCAGCAGTGGTCTGATGAACCCTAATCATTACCTCGCGGTTGCCATTAATTACCTTTATCAACACCGCCCGCAGTGGGACGCCAGTCTGAAAGTGGGTAAAACGCTGGTTTCCAGCTCTATGATCGATCGGGTAGTTGCCGACATGGGCCGTGAACTGGCCGAAATGCCGGTGGGCTTTAAATGGTTTGTTGAAGGGCTGTCTGACGGAACTCTGGGCTTTGCCGGGGAAGAAAGCGCCGGGGGAATTTACCTGCAGCGTGACGCCGCAACCTGGGCGACCGACAAAGACGGCTTTATTATGTGCTTGCTGGCGGCGGAAATCCTGGCCGTTACCGGTAAGGATCCAGGCGAGCATTACCAGGCGCTGACCGAGAAATTTGGTTCACCCTGTTATCAGCGTGTGGATGTGGCGGCGAGTCTGGAAGAGAAAGCCAAACTGTCGGCGATGGATGCCAGCGTGGTTACCAGTGAATCCCTGGCCGGTGAGCCCATTACTAATGTGCAGACACATGCGCCGGGCAATAATGCGGCCATTGGCGGGGTAAAAGTATCCACCGAGAATGGCTGGTTTGCTGCACGTCCATCAGGTACCGAACAAATCTACAAGATCTATGCTGAAAGCTTTAATGGTGAAAGTCACTTACAGGAACTCATTAAAGAAGCGGAACAGCTGGTGGCAAAAATCATTAAATAGCCACTACCTAGCATTAATTATTGTAAATAAAATGTTAAAATCCAGCGTGTTGTTCAAAAAACACGCTGGATTTTTCTATTTTTAACAAATATTTTACAAACATGTCATTCTATTACTGATATATTTGCACTATAGAGTTGTAATTTAATTACATTTTACTGTTAACCAGACATCTATAGTGAGAACCTCAGATGAGCGCCAAGAAAACCAACGTTGAACGTGATATGACTATCAACAAAAGTGAATTTAAAGCCGCTGTCGTTAAGCACCTGCACTGTACGCTAGGTACAGATGAGAACAAAGCTAATAACCACGCCTGGTGGAAAGCGACCTGCTCGGCCATGCAGGAGCATGTGCTTGAAGGGATCCGTAAAACCCAGAAAACCCATTATTTAAATGATACCCGCGCGGTACATTATTTTTCAGCTGAGTTTCTGATGGGCCGGTTATTGTCTAACAACCTGCAAAACTTCGGTTTATTTGATGTGGCTAACGATGCGCTGAACGAGCTGGGCGTTAACCTGAGCGATGTGTTGGAAGAAGAGCCGGACATGGCGCTTGGCAACGGTGGTCTGGGGCGCCTCGCGGCTTGCTTTATTGATTCGTTAGCCACTATGGAGCTGCCCGCGATTGGCTACGGCATCCACTACGAACATGGCTTGTTCCGTCAGGAAATTCAGGGCGGCGCGCAAATTGAGCGTCCTGACAGCTGGCGTGATTACGGCAACCCCTGGGAAATTTGCCGCCCTGAGTCGATTCAGGAAGTGTCGCTTTACGGTTATGTAGAAACCAAATATGGCGAGAATGGCCGGATCCAAAAAGAATGGCACCCGGGTCATATTGTGAAAGGGATCCCATGGGATATTCCGGTGGTAGGATATGGCGGCAAAACCGTAAACGTACTGCGTTTATGGCAAAGTAAGTCGTCGGGCTACTTTAACTGGGACGTGTTCAATGCCGGGGGCTATGTTGATGCTCAGGTAGAAAACGTGCAGGCCGAAACGATTTCCAAAGTGCTGTACCCGAATGACGAAACAGAAGCGGGTAAAGAGCTGCGTCTTATTCAGCAATACTTCTTCTGCGCCTGTTCACTGAAAGATATTATCCGTCGTTATAAGCGTGCCCACGGCGATGACTGGAGCCGCTTTACCGATCAGGTTGTGATCCAGTTAAACGATACTCACCCGGCAATTGCCATCCCTGAATTAATGCGCATCCTGGTAGACCGGGCCGAGCTTGACTGGGACAAAGCCTGGGCAATTTGTACCAAGGTATTTGCTTATACCAATCACACATTATTACCTGAAGCACTGGAAAAATGGCCGGCGCGTATGCTGGAGAAAATCCTGCCACGTCACCTGGAAATCATTTACGAAATTAATCACCGCTTCATGAAAGAAGTCGATAAGAAATGGCCCGGCGACAATGCAGTAAAAGGCCGCTTATCGATTATTGAAGAGGGTAACGAAAAGATGGTACGTATGGGCCATCTATCGGTGATTGGTTCATTTGCCGTGAACGGCGTAGCAGAATTGCATTCACGTCTGGTGAAACAAAACCTGTTCCCTGAGTTTGATGCATTATGGCCTGGCAAGCTTACCAATGTGACCAACGGGATTACGCCACGTCGCTGGTTAAAAGCCTGTAACCCGGCACTGTCTAAACTTATCGATAAGAAGATCGGTGCAGACTGGCCGCTGGAATTGAAAAAGCTCGAAGGGCTGGAAAAATTCGCCACCAATAAAACGTTCCAGAAGCAATTTATGCAGGTTAAACAGCAAAATAAACAGTTGCTGGCAGACGAAATTAAAGAGTCTCTGGGCTTTGATGTGGATACCAATGCTATCTTTGATGTGCAAATCAAACGCCTGCACGAATATAAGCGTCAGCACCTGGCCTTACTGCACATTATGGCACTGTACCGGCGCTTACTGGAGAACCCGGATTACGATATGCATCCTCGGGTGTTTATTTTTGGCGCCAAAGCAGCACCAGGTTATAAACTGGCGAAGGACATTATCTACGCCATTAATAAAGTGGCCGATAAAATTAACAACGATGCGCGGGTGAACCAAAAACTGAAAGTCGCGTTTTTACCTAACTACCGTGTGTCGCTGGCTGAGAAAATGATCCCGGCCGCCGATGTCTCTGAGCAAATCAGTACGGCAGGTAAGGAAGCCTCGGGCACCGGAAATATGAAACTGGCACTCAATGGTGCGGTGACAATCGGTACCCTTGATGGGGCCAATATTGAAATTGCCGAGGAAGTTGGCGATGACAATATCTTTATTTTCGGATTAACGGTAGATGAGGTGAATGAGCTGAAAGCCTCAGGTTACAAACCTTATGACTACTACTATAAAAACCCGGAAATCAAAGCGGTGCTGGACTGGCTGGAAACGGATTACTTTACACCGGGTAAGCCGGGTGCACTGGCCTCAATCAAGCAAAGCCTGCTTGATCATGGCGATCAGTACCTGGTACTGGCCGACTATGAAGCTTACTCCAAAGCGCAGGGCGAAGTAGATAAAGCCTATCGCGATAAAGAGCGCTGGGCGAAAATGGCGATTATCAATACCGCCAAAATGGGCAAGTTTACCTCCGACCGTTCCATTCGGGATTATGTTGAGCGGATCTGGAAACTAAATATTTGTCCGGTCAAAAAAGGCTAACCAGCATCATTAACAAAGCCCCTTTAAGGGGCTTTTTTTGTTGCCTGTCACGACGAAGTTGTAAATAATACTAAGGTATTGTGAAGAATACGTGATTGTACTTGCAAGTCGCAGTGTTCAATGTTTCTATAGTTTATTATCAATAACTTGCGTTATTTTGTTTTAGGAATTTTTCACTGCATGCATCGCACACATTTATCGCTGGCCACTATTCCCAACCGATATGCCTTTATCGATAAAATAGCGCATTGCGGTGAACGCCACGACCAGCTGTCTCTGATGCTGATTGATGTTGTGCGCTTTTCGGATGTTACCACCAGTTTTGGTATTGAGGTGGGTGACCAGTTCCTGCTTGAAATTGCCAACCGCTTGCAGTCTCTGTTTAATCATGACTTAGAATTTGGCCGTATCAGTGGTGACGTGTTTGGTGTGGTACTGCCGGGGGTGCACTCGCCTTTGGTTTTGCAGCAGCAGTTTGAATTTCTGATTGAACATTTCAAATCGCCCATGTACTACGACGGGCATGCCTTTATTGCCGACTTTAACGTTGGGGTGGTCAGTAAATCCCGCGGCGAATTTGACCTCACATTGTTTGTGTCGCGTGCCGAAACAGCGCTCAAGCAGGCCAAAGAAAATAAATACGAAAACTTCTTTTTGCTGGGCATGATGGATAAAGCCGAGACCGGACGCAGTCTGGCGTTAAAGGCAGACTTAAAGCGTGCACTGGCAAGAAACGAACTGGAATTGTATTTTCAGCCCAAGGTCAATCTGCAGACGCTGGAAATTGTGGGGGCAGAGTGCCTGTTACGCTGGAATCATCCCACCGACGGTTTACTGTTTCCGGGGCCGCTGATTGAAGCGGCAGAATCGTACAACATGATGAATGAGCTTGGCTACTGGACACTGGAAACCGCCTTAAAAGGACTGGTGGAGTTTGAACTGCAAGGGCTAAATATTACTTTGTCGGTCAATATTTCTCCTACCCAGCTTTACGATACCCGCCTGATTGCTAATCTCAAATCCTTAAGTCACAAATACAATATTCATTTGTCCCGTCTGGAACTCGAGTTAACGGAAGACATTGCCGTTTCCAACTCGTTAATGGTGAAAAAGCAGTTGGCAGAACTTCATGCGCTGGGCATTAAAATTGCGGTGGATGACTTTGGCAAAGGTTATTCGAATTTGGCGTACATTCGCGAAATAACCCTCGACGCCCTCAAGATAGACAAAACTTTCGTCATGGAGCTGAGCGATAACCCGGTTAACAAAGCGATTATCGAAGCCGCCAAGGTGATTGGTAATGCCAAGCACTGCGAGGTTATTGCCGAAGGGGTTGAAACCATTGAGCAATTGCATGTGCTAAGAGAGATAGGGATTAAAACCGGCCAGGGTTACCTGTTTTCCAAAGCAATCCCGAGTCGCGAATTTGTGCGTCTGGCCCATAGCGACATTATCGTCGGCGATTCGCCCTCACGCCGCAAGCTGGTGGCGGCTATTCAGCGTTGAAACGTTAGCTTGACACTTCTTTTATAAGAAGTTTTTGTGTGACTGTTATCCGCTGTGGTATCGCGCTAAACTACCGATACGTTATTCTCAGGACTTATCACAGACTCGATATGGAACTTTCCGATCTGGCAAATGGCCAGTTTCTGCACCTTTCCCTTTACCACCCTGAAACCTTTGCTGATGCAACACAATGGTCTTTGCCCTCCGGCGCTAACGTGTCGGTAACTGCGCCGGGTATCATTGTTCTGGAGCCTGCAGAGGCCAGCAACAAACACATAGTATTGTCTTGTGGCGTTCACGGTAATGAAACCGCACCCATTGAAATTTGCTCTGACATCCTGGACGCAATATTAACCGGTGCGTTGTCGCTCAAACACCGGTTATTGCTCATTTTTGGCAACCTGCCTGCGATGAATATCGGCGAGCGGTTTGTGGAAGAAAATATGAATCGCTTATTCAGTGGTGCGCACCAGCATGGCAACAACGCTGAATGTCAGCGGGCTAAATTACTGGAAGAGACGGTAATCAGTTTCTTTAGTCAGGCCGGGGCAGGGGATGAGAAGTTGCACTATGACTTGCATACCGCTATCCGTGATTCCAAGAATGAGAAATTTGTGGTTATGCCTTATCTGGATGATGAGCGTGAGCACAGCGCTAAACAATTTGGTTTTTTAGCTGCCTGTGGGGTCAACACTTTCCTGTTATCATCAGCGCCTACGACCACATTTAGCTACTTCTCTACCGCAACCTGCAAAGCCCGCGGGTTTACGGTGGAGTTAGGTAAAGTCAGGCCGTTTGGTCAAAATGATATGAGCCGGTTTGCGGCTGCAAAAGCATCGCTTACCTCTCTGATCAGCGAAGTGGATTTTGCGCCTCAGGCCACTATCCAGCAACTACTGGTGTATAGGGTTAATCAGGTAATAAACCGGAATTTTGCCGATTTTAAATTACACTTTGACGACGATACCCCTAATTTTACGGATTTTAAACGCGGAGATGTGTTGGCTTCCGAACCCGGTTGTGATTACGTGGCCGAGCACGAAGGGGAAGCCATCGTGTTTCCTAATGCGCATGTCGCGCTGGGGCAGCGGGCATTATTAACGGTAGTGCCCACCACGGTGGAGAAATTAGATGTTTGAACTGGATCCGGTACTCAGTGCCGATACCCTGTTAGTAGGAGACTTACCTCTGTGCCAGGTTTTGTTAATGAATGACAGTCAGTTTCCCTGGCTTATTCTGGTGCCACGCAGAGCTCAACTGGTAGAGCTGGCGGATTTGGACGACCAGGATTACCTGCAGTTTTGCGCTGAAAGCCGGGCCGTGGCGAAAGCGATGATGACGCATTACGCTGGCCACAAAATGAATATCGCGGCGCTGGGCAATGTAGTGGCGCAGCTACACATTCACCATGTGGTGCGTTTTCATGACGATCCACTCTGGCCTGCGCCAATCTGGGGGAAACTGCCTGCGGTGCAATACACTGCCGACGAAGCGGCCCGTCAGATAGCCGAATTACAATCAGTATTATTTAAGGAATCAGCATGATACTAACGACAACACCCACCATTGAAGGCAAAGAAATTAAGGGCTATCACGGTATTGTGATTGGCGAAGCCATCATGGGGGCCAATATATTTAAGGATTTGTTTGCCTCTATCCGTGACATTGTGGGCGGACGTTCTGGTTCTTATGAAGATGAGTTAACCAAAGCCCGGCAGATTGCTTTTCGAGAACTCGAGCAGGAAGCGCTGGGCATGGGCGCGAATGCCGTGGTTGGCATCGATTTAGACTACGAAGTGCTGGGCGATAAAAACAGTATGCTGATGGTAAGCATCAGTGGTACCGCAGTGACCGTTGCTTAAAACAGTTAGTTGTCGCCGGAGCGTTTTTGCTCCGGTTCATCATCCGCTTTTTCCCCGGCTTTCTTAGCGCCAGGGCTGTCGGGTGGCGTGTAGGTTTTTGGCATTTTAAACTTAGCGCTGTATTTTAGCAGCATAATGTTGCTGATTATTACGCCCAGTACCACTGCAATAATTCCAATTACCGCCCACATACTCATAATGAGTGCACTCCCTGATTTAACACAAATCGTGTAAACAGCTCATCCAGCATAGTCAGTACCGTGGCTTTCCCTTCCATGTTCACACTGTTTAAGCAGTCATACAAAGCCTGTTGATTACGCTGGGCTTCAAACGCCGCGGCACTGCTGCGGTGAGTAAGGTGCCATAACTCAGTGGCCACGCCGCCGTTATCCTGCAGAAAAGGACGGCTGAAGCCAAAGTCGGCCAGGTGGTCATCCATCCACTGTGCCAGCGCAAAGCAAGGACCGCCCTGGCGGTATTCCGCATCCACCAAATCAAACTGGCCGCCGCAGGCGTCTACCGAGGCTTTGTCGTATACATCCAAATCGGTCCCCCAATGGTGACGACTACCACCGGGCAGGGCCGACCAGATAAGAATAGCGTACACTTTTTCTTCATCAGACAGTGAAGCGGCATCCAACTGCTCCCCCTGATGGTTATACAAGGGCAGTTCGCCGCGCCACTTTCGGTTCCAGATGGACAACTGACGGTCAAAATTGCGGTAGCTGCTAACGATTTGCATGTCCTGACCGTCGGCCCGGGCCTGTTGCTGCATGGCAAGAAATGCTCCGCCCACGTCGGGCAGCAACTGATGGTGTTCACCAACCTTTATCAGTGCACTGTCATCGCGCCCCAGCCACGCTTGAGTCAGATTCATGTGAGCAGGTTTTCCAGCAGACGGTAATAGATACGTTCAAGGTGATACAGATCCTGAATGCGCACATGTTCGTCGATTTTGTGGATAGTGGCATTTACCGGCCCGAGCTCTACCACCTGTGCACCTGTGGGCGCAATAAAACGGCCATCTGAAGTGCCGCCAGCGGTAGACAAACAGGTGTCGAAGTCCATCTCACTGCTGATAGCCTTTTGGGTGGCCGTTAATAAATCGCCGTGATCGGTCAGGAAGGGCTGGCCATTAAATGTCCATTTTATCTGGTACTCCAGATTATGCTTATCCAGAATGTCTTCTACCCGTGCGATAAGCTGTTTATCGGTTACTTCGGTAGAGAAGCGGAAGTTAAAACAAACGTGTAATTCGCCGGGAATTACATTACCCGCGCCGGTACCGCCGTGGATATTGGATATCTGAAAGCTGGTCGGTGGGAAAAATTCGTTGCCGTTATCCCAGTGAGACCTGGCCAGTTCGTCGAGGGCCGGAGCCGCCTGATGAACCGGATTACGGGCCAGGTGCGGATAGGCCACGTGTCCTTGGATCCCTTTCACCACCAGGTCGCCGGTGAGCGAGCCCCGACGGCCATTTTTCACTACATCACCAACCACGTCGGTGCTCGAGGGCTCACCTACTACACACCAGGTGATTTTCTCATTACGCGCTTCCAGGGTATCGATGACCCGGGTGGTGCCATTAATAAACGGGCCTTCTTCGTCGCTGGTAATTAAATAGGCAATGCTGCCATGGTGATCCGGATAATCCGCCACAAACTGTTTGGTGGCTGCGAGCATTGCGGCCAGTGAGCCTTTCATGTCGGCAGCGCCGCGACCGTGTAAATTACCGTCTTTTTCGGTGGCTACAAACGGCTGGGTTTGCCAGGCATCTTCCGGACCACTGGGCACCACATCAGTATGGCCGGCAAAACAAAACACCGGCCCCTGAGTACCGCGTCGTGACCACAGGTTAGTGGTATCTTCAAACACCATGGTTTCATTTTCGAAACCCGACTCGGCCAGCCAGGCTTTCATAAATTCCTGACACCCTGCATCTTCAGGGGTCACAGAGCGGCGATTAATCAGCTCTTTGGTTAACTCTAGTACGTCGGTCATTAGCTAAAAATCTCCTCGTACTGAGCCGGTTTAAAGCCCAGGTGCATGCCATTGTCTGTTACCAGCAAAGGGCGCTTAATCATTGCCGGATGTTCGGTGATCAGAGTCACAGCGGTGTCTGCCGACAACTGTTCTTTTTGCTCGTCGGATAACTGGCGATAAGTGGTTCCCCGTTTATTTATCACGTTTTCCCAGCCCAGCTCACTGACCGCACTGGTCAGCACATCTTGTGGCACGCCTTGCTTGCGATAATCATGAAAAGTAAAAGAAATATCGTGCTGAGTTAACCAGGTTTTGGCTTTTTTAATGGTATCGCAATTGGGAATACCGTACATCACTACCGTCATGCTGTTGTTGCCTCGTTGAATCGATAAATGCTGGCAAGTCTATCCTGCTCGTCTCACCGAGTAAAATCTCAGGATTAAAGGGCTCTGCCAGTATGAAAATTTTGTGCAATGCCGGTAATTATGACACAGACCGCCCACGGATTTTAACTATTTGATAGCCTGAGGCTTACGCTATGGCCTGCCGGTAAAGGCGTATAGCGTATTTTAGGATATCGGCATGGGTAATGCTTCAATCACTGTACATTCTTTATGGCCGGCTGAAACAATGCCGGCAATTTAAACAAACTATCGGAGGTTATCGATGAGTATTGTAAAAACCGCATCAGCACACTATCAGCCACTGGGCAAACAGGGGAAAGGCAAGGTGAGTACCCAAAGTGGCGCACTGCAAAATCAACCCTATGGTTTTAATACCCGCTTTGAAGATGAGCCGGGCACCAATCCTGAAGAGCTACTGGGCAGCGCTCATGCCAGTTGTTTTGCGATGGCGCTGTCTTTTGCGCTGGCCGATGCAGGCTTTGAGCAGGGAGAACTGTCGGTAGAAGCGCACGTTACGCTGGAGAAAGATGGGGACGGTTTTAGCGTTGTGAAATCCGAACTGGTGCTCGATGCAATAGTAGAAGGCATTGACGAAGCACAGTTTAAGGAAATCGCTGACGGTGCAAAGGAAAATTGCCCGATATCGAAAGTACTGAATGCCGAAATTACGCTGACACACACACTGAATAAATAACAGATGTGCACTAAGCGTACAGGGTTAAAAAGCCATCGTCATTAAGTCTGACCTTCGGATCTGAGGTTAATACGAGGGCTTTAAGCCTGGCCGCATTAAGCAGGGTAAGGACGCACACCGGAAGTGCGCCTTGCTGTTTTATCCACAGAGGATCGCTCTGAATTAACGGCAGACCAGCTTCACACCGCTGGCCCTTTTTAACCAGCCACCGGAGCCGTTCGCCATAACCAATTTCGCCCGGCTGGCCAATTTGTAACTGCAATTTCAGGCCCTTCGGATGCACCAGAACCAGTTGTGCCCTGGCAACACTAATACTGTGCACAACGCCACTGACTGGCGCACAGTTTTCGCCTGTGGTCATACTAACCGCGGCCCCGGATCCCAGCAGGCCAGCCTGCAGCAGAGGGTGTGATAGTTCGTCCAGTCGCAACACTTCACCGGTAGCCGGCGCTTTTAACTGCATAACCACCCCGGCCGATGCGGGCGCTGAATAACTGAGCGGTTTGGCAATTGAGTAGGTCATACACTGCTAGGTTAGTAAATTCACGTCCATTTATACCTTAACCAAAAATCAATCCCAAGTATTATTTCGACTGACCAAGGTTATCCACTATATCTGTGGATAACTTTGTTGAGTAGTTATGTGGTAACGTGTAAGTTAATGAAATTAATGGTTTTATCTTGCTGTATAATATATGTTCAGTATGTTGATGTGCATAAATCAGAGCAGGAATCCAGACTTTTTCACAACTTTTTGCGGCGGCTAAAACCTGTACCTCGGGGCAATTTACCTGATTGGGCCATTAAGGTAGGATTAAGCAATAAAATCAAAATTTAACCGCAAAGGTACATACCGTTTTGGGAACGCCGCTTTCTATTTATGCCGGGCCTACGGCGCTGGCACGTATACGTGAACACGGGCTTTCGCCTGCGTTATTTTCCCATGTGCTGGGGGCCTCGGGCGGGCCTAAGTGGTTTGTTCTGGCCGGGATCGACCGGATCCTGTTTCCGGCATTTTTTGCGGCTTCCTCACAACCTGTGAACGTTATTGGCTCTTCTGCCGGCGCCTTTCGTTCTGCCTGTTTTGTCCAGCGCGACCCGGTAGCCGCCATTAACCGGCTGGCCGAAAACTATTCTCAAACCGTATATTCCCCCAAACCAGGCCCTGGAGAAATCACCCATAAAGCCCGCGAGCTGATCGATTATGTGATGGGGCGTAATGGTGTTATGGAAGTACTCACCAATAAGCGCTTTAAGTTGCACGTTATTGCCGCGCGTTGTCATGGTTTAATGCAACATTACGGCAAGTACCGACAAATGCTGGGGCTGGGTGTGAGTGCCGCGGCAAATACCATGAACCGGCGCCTGCTAAAAAAACTGTACACCCGCAGCGTATTTTCAGCGCCGGACAGTCAGCTACATATCACCGATCCGTATCAGTTAACCACAGAATACATCGAGCTGGGCTTTAATAACGTAAAGGATGCTTTGTTAGCATCGGGCTCCATACCCCTGGTAATCGATGGGGTGGAGCACATGGTGGCTGCTCCTAGTGGCATGTATCGGGATGGCGGGATCCTCGATTATCATTTTGATTTGTCGTTCGGACCCCAGGATGCCCTGGTGTTATATCCGCATTTTTATCCAAAGGCCATTCCTGGCTGGTTCGACAAAGCCCTGAAGCGACGTATTCCCCATGCCAGTAGTTTTGATAATGTGGTGATGCTGGTGCCATCTGATGAGTTTGTTGCCTCCTTGCCCTACGGCAAAATTCCCGACCGCAAAGACTTCGAAAAAATGGATGACACCCAGCGTATCAAATACTGGCAAACGGTTATTAGCGAGTCAGATCGTTTAGGGGAATGTTTTGCCGATATCTATCGTAAGGGCAGCATTATGGATGTTATTCAACCACTGCCTTTTCTGTGTCGGGCGAGTTAGTTTCCTGATTGGTTAAACTACAGGCAATTAAAGCATTTCTCACAATTTCTGCTTGCACAGTGGCGGGCGCATCGCTATTATACGCGCCACTCGGTAATCACCGACGTTCAGATTCGCGTCTATAGCTCAGTTGGTTAGAGCGCTACCTTGACATGGTAGAGGTCCCCTGTTCGAATCAGGGTAGACGCACCATTTATATGACTTCAAATATCAGTATCAAAACCATTTAATCCCCATCGTTTTTTCTGGTTACTGAGTAATAAAATCCAGTCGGAATTCCCCTTATTATCAGGCTTTCCAAACCCGGTCGTTTAAAATAACCAATGAACGTTGGCAGTTGTTTTAGCCGATTCGTATTTTAGTCGGGAGTTGAATTGTTCTGTTACAGTTTTTTGTACACATACTGAACAGTTGAGGATAACCTTATGCTTCTATTTAACGAATTAGGCCTAAGTTCAATGAAAAACCCTATGTTCACTGGAAGTCTTTCCAAATCCGTTGCTTTTGTTCTTGCCGTTTCTGCGATGTCTTTTCAAATTCAAGCTGCCAACGCACCGTTAAGCCAACAGCAAATTGCAGAGGTTGTTAGCGCCAGCGAAAGGCCGCAGGAAGACAGTCAGAGGGATGAAGCCAGAAAACCGGCGCAAGTGCTGTCTTTTACAGGCATTGGAAAGGGGCACGTAGTGCTGGATTTTTTTGCTGGTGGTGGCTGGTATACCGAACTTCTCTCAAGAGCAGTAGGGGAAACGGGTAAGGTATATATGCAAAATGACAGTGTTTACTGGCAATTTGCGCAAAAAGATATTATCAAACGCACTCAGGATAACAGATTGCCCAATGTAGTAAGACTGGACAATGTGGCTCTTTCCGAAATGCCAATTCCCGACAATTCGGTGGATATTATTTTTGCCGCACTGGGCTATCACGATATGTATTTCACCGATACGGTCCGCGATGGGAAAGTCGTTTCTTTCCGCGACGAGGCTGTTGATTACATGCCAGTACTGAGTACCTTTAAACGCATTCTTAAAGAGGATGGGGTGGTCGTTATTATTGACCACAGTGCCAAGGCGGGCTCAGGTTTTAACGCGGCGAACACTCTGCATCGTATTGATCCTCATATTATTAAGCACCAATTCGAAAGCGCAGGCTTTACGCTCAGAGAAGAGGCGTTTTATCTGCGTAATCCGGAAGATGATTTGCAAAAATCAGTCTTTGCCGCTGATATTCGAGGCAAAACCGATCGCTTTATTTTTAAATTCGGCAAATAACCGGCGAAATCACTCAGGTAGAAAAGGGTTGATGGTTGCTGGCAAAAAATGCCTTTTAAACCTGTACTAAGCATCTTTTAAAATGTTCGTTATCGGGCCCTGAGGCCCGATATTAAATGCCCGCCAGTGACAGTGACGGATTGTTGTGTTGCAACATCTCAGTAATGTGTGTGAGGTTTTTTTGCTCAGCAATTTCCATGGGCGTCAGCTGTGGTGGCATATAGTTTTCTGTTTTGAAGTTAGCCTCGTATCGCCATGTTAAGGTTGATGGCTCACTACGCTGATTGGGATTAGCGCCAAGCGCCAGCAGCTTTGCAACCAGCTCAGGCTGATTGGCTTTAACGGCGGCATGGAGCAGTTGGTATCCATCGCGGTCGTGAGAATTAATGACGCTATCTATGCCTTGCTCATCCATCAACGCCGGCAGCTCACCCATATACCAGGTTAAAAATGCAAAGTTTTTCGCATATACCGCAAGTTGCGCAGCTGTAGTACCGTCTTTGGCGGCAGCAAATACGTCGGCGCCCTGAGAGATGGCCATTTGAGCTGTTGTCACATCCTGACTTTTAATCGCAAAAAAGAGCGGGTTGTAACCCTCCAGAGTTTGTGCATTGATGTTGGCACCGGCATTCACCAGATATTGAAGATTATCGGTATTTCCCTGATTGGCCGCAAACATCAGGGCGGTTTGGCCATGTTCATTGCTAGCGTGGATATCTGCGCCCAGGCTGGCTATTTTTTCCAGCGCCCTGCGGTTTGCTGAACCAGCGCACAGATGGAATGCAGTGGTGCCGTCTTCCACCGCATCATCAGGGTTTGCTCCGTCTGCCAGTAAAGCGTTAATGATCTCAGAATTGCCATAGCGGCAGGCCTGAATGATTGGGGTAAAGCGGTTTCCCGCGGTGGGATTAGCATCCGCGCCGTTTTCCAGTAACAGGCTAACCAGTTTCGGATCCTGAGTTTCCACTGCCCAGGCCAGCAAACTGGCGTTATCAGGTAGCGGGCGATTAACATCAATCTGGCTGCTAAGCTTTGCGAGTCGGCTTATATCAGATGCGAGAATGGCCTGTTTGGCCTCGATGAGCAGCTTATCGTGTTGCTCGCTGGTCAGCGCAGGCTTCACATTAGTGAGCTGTGACTCAGATTGACAGGCCGATAACGCGGCAATACCCAGCGCAACAAGCAGAGCCTTAATCGGGATATTGGTGATTGAATTCATTACTTACTCCTCAGGCAGTCAAACCGGCGAGCGGGCCGGTGCTGTCGCCAAAGCTTTCCACAGGTACGTTCATTTGCTGCAATACCGAGAGCAGTAAATTGCACATGGGCGTGTGTTTATTGGCGGCAATATGGCGGTTTCCTTCCAGACCGCCACCGGCGAGTATGATGGGCAAATCCATATGATCGTGTTCATTCGACTCACCTATACAAGCGCCGCGCACCACAAAGGTATTGTCGAGCAGATTGGATTCACCGTCCGGGATACTGGCCATTTTCTCCAGGTAATCGGCAAACAGCTGCATGTGATAGGCATTGATTTTTACCAGCTTATCGATTTTTTCCGGAATATTCGCATGGTGGCTTAGCGCATGATGGCCATCTGGAATACCCAGATTGTTATAGGCGTGATTACTCAGTTCCCGGCCGAGCATAAAGGTACTGACCCGGGTCATATCCGTTTGCAGTGCGAGCATTTGCAGGTCGAGCATGATCTTCACGTGTTCTTCGTAATCCACAGGAATATTCGCTGGCACGGTGAAGCCTTCAAGATCCATTTCTATCGCCGTTTCCCGGGCTTTGGCAATGCGTCGTTCCACATCGCGGACGGATTCCAGATACTGTGCCATTTTATGCCGATCGTTAACGCCTAAACGTTTATTAACCCGCTTAGCTTCATCGTTAATAAAGTCGAGAATACTGCTCTTATGGGCTAGTCGCATCTGACGGGTTTGCTCGTCGATTTGATTGCCGTCGCCAAACAGGTGCTCAAATACATCGCTGGGAGCAACCATTGCTGGCAACGCCTGCGTGGGGCTCTTCCAGGAAATGGTGTTGGTGTAGGTACAACTGTAATTAATATCACAACTGCCCATTAAACTGGGCGGCTCGATGCCCAGTTCAAGGGAGGCGAGCTGGGTGTCTTTGGCGAAGTAACTGGCGGCTACCTGATCGGCAGAAATGCCGCACTGAATATCAGCCCCTTCGGTGGCTTTGGCATGTGCGCCGGTTAAAAATGCCGGGCAGCTACGGCCATGTCCGGCCGGCGGCGCACCGAACGCACTGGCCTGGTAATGGGCCAGGCCTGAAATCACTGTAAACTTATCGCGTACTTTTTCGAGGGGTTTTAAGATGGGTGTCATGGCATAATTTTTACCGGCGGTTGCAGGCGTGTAACGTTGCATTCTTACCCCGTTGGGGGAGTAAAATACTGTCATACGCTTGGGCCGCTGCTCCAGCGATTTTGCCATGGCTGCAGGCACCAATGATTCCATCACCGGCAACGCCATGCTAACGCCCAGGCCTTTTAAAAAGGTACGACGGGATAACGCTGGGTTACGGCGCTTTAGCGAATTGTTGTGGTTCATTAGCTGCCTCTGGTGCTTTTTTAAAGTTAAATGGCGTACTGGTGACTACCGCTTCAATAATGCTGTGAATGCGGTAATCTTCCTCACTGGCTTGCCTGGCGATGGTGCGGATAACAGGCTGATCGTAAGCTTCTAAACCGCGACCGAGGGCATAGGTGAGCAGGCGGTCGATAAATGCCTGGGTAAAGCGCTCCCGTCTGTCCCACAGTACATCGTGAAGACCGTTCAGGCCCTCAAACTGGGTGCCATCGGGCATCGTAGCAGTAACATCGATTGGCTGGTCGGCATAGCGGGTACGAAAAGCGCCTACGGCATCATATTGCTCAAGTGCCAGACCGAGCGGATCCATGCGCACATGACAGGCCGCGCAAACCGGGTCGGCCCGGTGCCGCTTTAACTGTTCCCTGGCTGTCAGTGCCATACCGTCGTGCTCGGCCACCAAAGCCGGCACATCCGGCGGTGGCGGCGGGGGGCTGGCCGCTAACAGGTTGTCGAGGATCCACTTACCACGTTTTACCGGCGACGTATGGTTAGGATTGGAGGTGAGGGTTAAAATACTCGCCTGACCGAGTAATCCGCCGCGATGGGATTGGTCACTTAAGGAGACTTTGCGAAAAGCGTAGCCTTTAACGCCATCGATACCATAGTGCTTTGCCAATGGTTCGTTGAGGTAACTGTAATCGGCATTTAAAAAGTCAAAAATGGGCAGGTCGTCTTTGAGAATACGGGTAAAGAACAGTTCCGTTTCACGCTCAATAGAATGCCTGAGGGGAATAGTGAATTCCGGGAATTCAAACACATCCGGAAAATGGTAGGGCAGATTGCGTAAATACAGCCATTGTCCGGCAAAGTTATCGGTAAGCGCGTTGGCTTTGTCGGCTGCGAGCATGCGTTTGATTTGCTGCGTAAGCACCTGCGGCTCTCTTAACTTACCCGCGCTGGCCAGTGCGGTAAGTTCCTTATCCGGCAGGCTGCTCCATAAAAACAACGCTAGCCGGGCAGCGAATTCTGTATCACTAATGCGGTAAACGCTGCCAGGCTCAACCTCGGCAGGCGGAATTTCCTGCAGGTATAAAAAGTTTGGCGACACCAGCAGTGCCTGTATGGCCGTAGCGATACTGGCGCGAAAACTGATATCCATCCGGGCTCGCTCAAAAATTGCCAGTAAGGGCTGTATATCCTCGTTGCTAACCGGGCGGCGGTACGCCTCTGCGGTTAATGAACTTATAATCTGCCGGGCACAATCAAGTTCTGCTGTTGCGGTTGATTGTTGCCCCGGCAGACAGCTGAATATTTTGCGGGTGCTGGCCGTTTGCGAGGCAACACTGCTGCCGGGGGTTAACGGCCCAATCACTTCAATTTCCAGCACATCACGTAAGAATGCAGCCTGAGAGAAACGCGCAGACATGTGGTAAGAAGGGACGTTGGTTGAATGTAGACGTGCACCATCAACAATAAAATCCAGCGTCATTTCAACCGGGGGGCGCTCGGGGATCACCACGTAGTCTGTGCCCTTTCGGATGGTTGGCACATGTTCATTGAGGGCCAGGTTTTTACGAAAAGTCATACCGATTTGATGTCGGCCTGCAGTAAGCGTGAGCGTATGGCTATAGCGATGAATATCAAGGCGGTCGACTTCGTTATTGGTATTGGCATTCAAAAAACCAGCGATTTCATAATCACCACTGACCGGTGCATAAAATTCAAAACTGCCACCGCCTCTGGAGTCCAGTGGCAGTGCATCGCTCATGCGCAAATCAAAAGAGGGCACACCACTGTTTTTCACCGGGCCGTCTTTAGGCACGATGTAGCTCTCTTTACCGGCGGCTTCGCCGGCGGTGCCGGTGGCCAGTTTGCTGAGCTTGCCGGCAACAAACAGATAACGCTCCAGGAGGGTGGTAGAGACGCCTAGCACATCGGCGTTGTTATCGAAGCCGTACCCCGAATCGTCTCCCGGGAGTGAATCGCTGATATCCACATCCAGCGCCAGTAAATGGCGTACTGACCTGGCGTATTCATTACGGTTGAGCCGTCTTATGGTGGCTCTGCCGGGGTTAGGATGAGCCTCGCTATAGTCATCCAGCGAACCTTCAAGCCAGTTCAGAAAGGCCGTTTTCTCGTCTGCGCTTAACTGTTTTTTATCGGCCGGTGGCATATCGCCCATGGAGACAGACTTTAAGATACCTTCCCATAGTTTTTGGTTTTTGCCTTTGGTCAGGTCGCTTACATGTATATCGGCTACCGACCAGTTACCGGCAAATTCGTAATCGTTGTGGCAGGTTTCGCAACGGTCGTCGATGATGTCGGCCGCCAGATCGCGGGTAAACCATTGTTCTTCCGCCTGGGATGCGGAATAAGGGCTTATCCCAAAGGCAAATAACCAGCATGAAAGAAAAAGGCTGGAACGTTTCAGCGGATAGCTCAATTTTGGGGAGATATAAAGGACCATTTGCACTCTCTTTGCGCAACTGTAGCTCTAACAGCACGTCTCACGAATAAGTCAGAGAATGAAGCACTTTATGTGCCAAATGTCTTTTTAATCATAAGCTTACCAGGAATAGATGTTATCAGTTTGTGTCTGTTTCGATAGCCAGATGGCAAGGTTAATTGAGCATTATAGCTAACTGACTGATACTTCAGTTAAAAGGAAAAGATACTTCTAAAGTATTAGTGTTACTAAGCTATTAACATTCTAATAATCAAAAAAAGGAACTGGTTGTCTGATGCATCACATTGATCAATTGTTTACGAGCTTATCGGCCGTTACACCAATAAGCGACAACCAATGGCGGGTAACTCACCCCGGTTTGCCCGATGACTGGGGGCAGGGGCGTACGGCTTTTGGTGGTATCAGTGCGGCGATGATGCATTATGCGCTGAGTCTGATTGTAGCGCCGGATCGCGCCTTACGTACCTTTCACTCTAACTTTGTTGGTCCGGTGGTATTTGATGAACCCTTTGAAGTGGTCATAGAGCAATTACGCTCCGGCCGCAATATGTCGCAATACCTGGTAAGGCTGAATCAGGCAGGCAAAGTCAGCGTTTGTGTGCAGGCCTGTTATGGTGTTGAGTTAACCTCGAAATTGCATATCAACAAGCTGACTTCGCATCAATTTGAACTACCCGATAAGGCAATGTTAATGGGAACTGACGCCGCTAAACTGCCGAGGTTTTTCCATCACTACGATCTGGCTATGCTTCAGGGGCAACGCCCCTTCACCGGCAGTTCACACTGTCATTATTACGGCTGGATGCGCAACCGCGCGCCGGTAGAGTTATTTGGCCATACCCACCTGATCGCGCTGATTGATGCATGGCCGCCAGCGCTGGTGCAGCAACTGGAAGCTCCGGCACCGATGAGTACGGTAAGCTGGGATCTGGAGTTTGTGAACCCGCTTATTCCCGTTGCCGGTAACCCCTGGTTTGCGTATGAGGTGGATACCCGGTTTGCCGCTAATGGTTATGCCCATACTGAGGCGAAAATTTGGGATGAACATGAACGGTTGGTGGCGCTGAGCCGACAAGCCGTTTTGGTGTTTGACTAAAAGCTTTTTGCTAAGACATTGATGTTGCCTATCTGGTGAACTTGTAATTAATCTTAATTTGATTAATTTACGTTAAACTAGAGGTATACAGCGCCTCGTAAGGTGCGGTCGATTAAGGAACAAAATCGAATAATGATCGCAGTATCTGACCTTATAAAACACTACCCTGACTCAGCCACCCCCATTATCGACCAGCTTTCGCTGAATGTTATTGCCGGGCAATCGGTGAGTATTCAGGGCGCATCCGGCTGTGGTAAATCCACTTTGCTGGCGTTACTGGCGGGCTTTGAACAAAGCTCTGGCGGCACCATTGTGATTGCCGGACATGCGTTAGAGAGTTTGTCGCAGGAAGCTGCCGATGCGTTTCGAATGCACCACCTTGGCGTTATCTTTCAGCAGTTTAATCTGCTGGACTGCTTTAACGTTTGGGACAACGTGGCCTTTACCGCTCGCTTAAAAGGTAACTACAATGCCTCCCGTCAGCAGTCCTTGTTAGAAAATCTTGGGCTGGCGGAGCGGCACAAAGCGCCGGTCAGTATGCTCTCTGGTGGCGAGCAGCAACGGGTTGCCATTGCCCGCGCACTTAATCATCAGCCTGATGTGGTGCTTGCCGATGAACCCACGGGCAACCTCGATGAACAAACCAGCGATGTGGTGAGCCAGTTGCTGTTTAATTATTGTCAGGAGCAGGGTGCTGCGTTGGTGGTAGTTACCCACAGCCCGGACGTTGCCAGGCGCGCTCAAACTCAGTATCGGCTCCATCAGGGCCGGTTAGCCTTAGTATAATGTCGCGGGCCATGCGAGTTCTTATTCTGGCACTGCGTACCCAACTAGCCACCTACCGGGCGCGGTTTTGGGAGCCATTGCTAATTATTGTGGCGATCTTTATTGCCAGCGCAGGTCTCACTGCCGTCACACTTATCAATGCCGGCGCGTCTTCTCAGTTAAAGCAGTTTACCCTGGGTGATGTACCGGTTAATTTTCACATAATTCCGCGCAATGAAAATAAACCTCTCAGGCGCTCTGATTATGCCGAGCTTCGGCGACAGGGTGTTAACGCTTTAGTGGCTTACACTCAAACCGGTGATCGGCTAGCGGTTGATACGGTTACGCTGTTTAACCTGTTGCCAATGGCTAATCGCGCAGCATCACAGCAAAACAGCTTTGCACAACAAGCAGCGCTCAATGGTATTGAGGATATTAATCAGTTTTATCAAGGTGATGTCACTTTACAAACCCATCAGCTAGGCGGCCTGCTGGTGATGGGGGCATTGTCGACTGAGCAGTATGCGTTGCTGGAAGAATCACTCCCTGCACACCTTCAATTAGCCCCCTTTGTGCTGACTTCATCCGCCAACAACCTGAGTGACAGTTTCAGCCTCAATCTGTGGGCCATGGGCGCACTGATGGTTTTGGTGAGCATTTTTATTGTGTTTAATGCCTTTAACCTGCTGTTAGCCGCGCGTACGCCGGTGTTGGTTAAACTGCGCCAACTCGGGGTTGGTCAGGCATTACTGCTACGTGTTTTACAACTGGAAATGTTGATCCTGGCCCTTGTTGGCGCGGTTGGTGGGGTAATTGCCGGAGCATCGCTGGTTAGCGCAATCACGCCGTTGCTGAGTAATATTTATCGATTTCTACTGGACGGGCAGTTTAGCGGTGGACAGTTTTCCACGCCGCGCCTGATGTTGCTGGCCGTGGTGTTTTGTGCAATCGCAGTGATGGTAATGGGGCTGTTGATCAGGCAACGTCTGGCTCACAGTCTGGCCCGGCGCAGTTATCTGGTAGCGGCATTTAAGCGGCGTTTCAAACCGGTTTATAACGTCTGGTTGTTACTGAGCTTAGCGATAGTGGCGCTGGGTGCGTGGCTGGTAGCCAGTCAGCGCGAGGCGCTTTTGTATATTGGCCTGGTTCTGATTGCCGGTTGCACCACGGTGGTGTTGCTGATGCCCCAGTTAATGAGCCTGGTTGCACGGCGGGTAAGTACAACAAAGCCGCTGCTGCACTGGAGTATGCATAATGCGGTGAGTCTGTCGCAGCGAACCAGACTGGCGGCCTGTGCATTTTTTATCGCGTTGGCGGCCAATATCGGCATGAATGTGATGGTCGACAGTTTTCGCCAGGCTACGGAGCAATGGTTGGAGCAACGCCTGTTTGCACCGTTTTATATCTACACGGATTTTGACGGGGATTTGTCGGCCGAGGAGGGCACGCCGGTGCCACTGCTAGCCCGCTATGGCAAAGACGTTCGCGTTAATGGGCAAACCCTCGAGCTACGCAGCTTTCCCGATGGCGCCGAATATCAGCAGTATTTAATGCTTGATAATCAATTGCCCTCTGCCTGGTCTGCCTTTCATGCACAGCGTGGGGTGTTCATTAATCAACAACTGGCGTATCGGCAGGGGCTTAACACCGGTGACGTTGTGAGCCTGCCTTTAAATACCGGTTTGCAGGCCTTTGAAATAGTGGGCGTGTATCCGGATTACGGTAATCCAAAAGCGCAAGTGTTGCTGCCAGAGGCGTTGCTTTGCCGTGACTATGCGCTTATTTCAGCTTATGCGGCTTTTGCATCGCCTGCAGAGCAGGCGGCGCTTGAAAGCTGGCTCAAAGCGCGCAATGAGTCAGCACGGCTGATCCCCCGTGAAACGCTGATTGAGCAGTCGATGAGGTTGTTCTCCCGCACATTTTTAACCACTGATACGTTAAATCTGATCACAATGCTGGTGGCCGCGCTGTCGTTTTTTGTATCGATTACGCTGCTGGTGATGGATATTAAACCGCAACTGTTGCTGCTGCGCAGCGTTGGCGTCAGTCCGTTTCGTATCAAGTTGTCGTTGTTCTCGCAATATTGTTTTATTGCGGTGAGTTGTGCGCTTCTGGCACTGCCATTTGCGCTGTTACTGGCCTGGTTGCTGGTGAATAAGGTGAATCGTTTTGCCTTTCACTGGACCTATCCGCTGATCCTCGACCCGATGATTATTATGCAAAGTCTGCTAATCGGACTGGGGCTGTTACTGCTACTTATGGCATTGCCGCTTGGCAGGTTACAGGCCAGGTTTTATTCGCAGCAGGAGGCAGTATGAACAGACAGTGGTGGGGGGGATTGCTGCTGGTGAGCCTTTTCCCGGGCGCCGTTTTAGCTCAGCAAAACAACCGAACTTCATTATTTGGTGGTTTTAAAGCGAATAACCAGGCAACAGTCAGTAGTGAGCAACCGGTGAGCTTACCCGCCGATCACGGCCCGCATAACGGCTATCAGATTGAGTGGTGGTACCTTACGCTGCTGTTGGAGAATGACGCCGGCGAGCCGTTTAATTATCAGTTTACGTTGTTCAAATTTGCCCGACCTGAAATGGCGTCAAATTGGGGCGAGGGCGCGGTGTGGATGGGACATTCGTCGCTTCACACCCACACCAGCCATTACTTTGATGAAAAGTTTGCCCAGCAGGGAACCGGCATCGCCGGGTTTTCTACTGAACCGGTGAATTTTTTCATTGATAACTGGCAATGGCAAAGTGAGCAGGACGCGACACTATTTCCTGCTCGCCTGAATGCCACTTCAGGCCCGGCCGGGATCACGCTGGCACTCACCGCTGACAAACCGTTCATTAAGCATGGACAACAAGGCGTGAGCTTTAAAACCGGCGATGGAGACTATCGTTCCTATTACTACAGCCAGCCGTTTATTAACGCCAGCGGCCAGATTAAGGTTGAGGGCGAGCCCCATCAGGTTAGCGGTATAGGCTGGTACGATCACGAATGGACGTCGCAATTGGTTGATGAAGACGCCCTCGGCTGGGATTGGTTTTCGCTGCACTTTGATGATGGCCGTAAACTGATGGCTTTTACCATGTATGTGGATGGCGGCGAGGCTTATACCACCGGTACATTAATCAGCGCACATGGCGAGTCGCTAACACTGGGGCCAGATGAGCTGCAAATATCACCACTCAAAACGAGTCTGGTGGCAGGGCGGGATATCCCGGTAGAATGGCAAATTACTATTCCTGCACAGCAAATCGAAATCTCCACTAAAGCGTTTAAAACAGACCAGTGGAATGACAGCCGCTTTCCTTATTACGAGGGAGCGGTATCGTTTGGCGGCAGTCATGCCGGTAAGGGCTATATGGAGCTTACCGGTTACTGATTTCGGACGCTTCTTTTTGACTTGTTTTCGATATCAACATAAAAAACAAAACAAGGTATAAGGGCATATCGATAAACGTGGTGTAGGTTAACCACTGATCTTCGCTAAGCAGTATCGCCACAGCGTAATTAATGCCTGCCATCATTAATCCGATAGCACTCAGCCCGATCACGAAAGGCTGATATTTAATAGGCGCGTTCAGATAGCGTTCAAACCGGGGGCCAAAGTACTTCCCTTTACGGAATACGCCATCGGTTAGCAATACCAGAGCGCCCAGCACACCCATTATTGTGCCTTTTAGCTGCACTAAAAACTCACTGTCGAAAGTGAGCGATAACAATGCGGATATCAACAGCATAACCGTACCAAAAACAGCAAAGCCGCCAAGTAAATCCACTTTTACAAAGCGCTGTACTACCACCAGTGCTAAGCCTAGAGCGATGCTGGTAAATGCCGCCAAGGTTAAGTCGCCGGTTGTTTTGGATACAATAAAAAATGCCGCCCCTAAGCCGATATCGGCGAAGATGGAGTGTTTGTTCTTTCGCCACTGGTCACTTTGTTTCTGGCGTTCCTGTTTAAGCGTTTCGGTATCTTGTGCGTATGCGCCGGCGAGTTTTTTTAGTTTTTTATCGGCAAAGTAAATGTCGTTATCCGGGTGACTGGCGTAGATGCGCTCGTCGCTCTGGTAAACCTCAATGCCAACGGTCAGCCAGTTGATGTAACCCACCGACACTTTTAGCGTATTGCCTGCGTCATCAGAGTGGACAGTATGGGTAAGTACTTTTAGCTCGTCGATAAAGTTACCGGTTAATTCATCAATCAGATGTCCGTTTTTATACAGCCGTGATGTATAGGTGGTAAACGAAAACGAATAGCGGATTTCATAGCTGTCGTTGTCATAGGTGAAGGGACGTCGATAGGTCCATAATCGCATCAGAGGATCCTTAAAAATCTGAGTGTTCTTAACGCTGTGGATTTGTGTTTGAAATAGTCAGACAGGCACCGGCAATATGCTGAAGGGCTACTGTGACCAGTGCCTGTTATTGCTTTTAATGCATTCAGAAAGAGGGAACAGTAATATCGCAGTGCTTTTCTGCCGCCGCTTTATTTTGTGTGCCTTGTATCATGAAATCAAATTTGACGTCTGTTGGAGCCGGTGCTCTTTCGGCGTTTGCTGCTGTAGGTTGCCAGCGCCATTGGCTGATAGCCTCAATCGCCTGCTTGTTAAACACACCGGCCGGAAATGAATCGATAATTTCTGGTTCTGTTGCCTTTCCTTCGCTGTTCACTACAAACATCACTTTTACACAACCAGACAAGCCTTTTCGCGCGGCATCCATAGAGTAACCGGGATCCACGCGTTTTTGAACTTTCCATAGGGCGTTAAACTCGGTGTCGGTTGATAACGCGAGATCTGCAGAGTTGCTGTCGTTAATTGAGTTATCTTGTGAATCTTCGGTCAGTTGGTTGCTTGCACAGCCGGCAAGCAGGGTTATCAGACTGATAAAAAGGTATTTCTTCATGGCTACATCCTATAGCTATAGTATTTTGCGGTAAAGTTATAACAAAATTTTACAGAAGCGTCATTACCCCACGCGGCTCACCACCCGCTGCGCTAAATCAGACAAACGCATATTTTGTTCCATAGCGGAGCTTTGCAATTTGCGGTAAGCCTGTTGTTCAGACAGGCCACCTTGTTGCATTAATAAGAGCTTGGCCCGGTCTATCACTTTTTGCTCATTAAGTGCCTGTCTGGCGGCGCTGAGCTCATCGGCCATATCCTCGATACGCTGAGCCTGACCACGAATAAGATCGTAGAATGATTTATGCGCCGACAGGGCAGAGCCCTCGGGCAGTTTTTTCGCCTCTCTTCCGGCGCCCTTAAGACCCTTTACCGTATTGTCGTAGAGCATGGTAATTGGCGTATCAGTAAGCGGTGGTGAATTGTTCAGGGAAGCGATTAGCATCTCATGATTACGCAGCTCTTCTTCGGCCTGTTGAATGCGCAGGGTCGCCTGGTCGGTCAGACGATCAGTCAGATGCTCTTCAATGGACTGCATGGCGTCGATACGCTGCGTAGCGATGTCGTACCAGATTTCACTGAGCTCAGCTGAGCATTCCCCGCCAGACGCCAGTGAATGAATCATTCCGCGTAAGCGGGTTATTTGCGAAGCCGTGTCGCTATTTTGTTGTAACTGCCACATTTGCATTTCTTCTTCATCGGCGAAGTTCGCGAAGGTTTCAAAGCAGTGCTGCTGAGAGTCGGTAAGCGCATTGACTCTATCTCCCAGGTCGCTGTCGAAGTGACTTTCAGCAAAACCAATAGCACCCCAGGCGCGCTCCTGCCCGGCGTATTCTTTACCCTGCATAAAGTTAAACAGGGCTACCAGCAGGCGTGTCATGGTTGGATCGCTGGCTACATCGGCCGCTTCAAAAACAACGTCGAGTAAACCGGTAATTAGGCGGCAATAGGCGTTGGTGGATTCCAGCGGTGTAAGCTGCTGAGCGGCAATTTTATTACGTAAATCGGGTAAGTGATCCATGCCCTGCAGAGCAAAGGTGATACTGCTGAGTAAACGCATGGACTGGCCGTTATCGTGCTGGCCAAGGTAAAGCGACTTAAGCAGGCTGCGTAAATCCTGCTCGCAGACTTCACTTGCGGTGATCTGCTGCTGGCGCTGCTCACCAAACCGGTCGCCCTTTGAACCTAAGAACACATTGCTTAAACCACGTTCGCGCTGGAGCTGATGGATCATGTCCTTTACGGCTTTTACCGTGCGGCAGTTTGAAGATAAATGCTGTAATGCCTGAATTTCCTGATGCTTCGCTGACAATAAAAATCGCTTGGTAATGTCACTTTGTTTGCTCATCAGGCGCTCCGTAACGTGGGCTGGTTAGTAAACTTCAGAAGCAAGCAATTCTTATTCCCATGTAATAATCTGGTCATAAAGAAGGCAGTTTGAGTTTTAATTAGGCAGTAATAGCGGGATTTGCCCAAAATGCGCGCAATAATTACCGCAGCAAAGGAGGTTGCACCGGTAATGATGCACTTTATTGGTGAAATTGCGCTATCGTGGCGCGCCGTATTTATGGATAAGTGTTTCTAAAAATTGCAGGTTTATTTTAAGTTATTGATAAATATGTTTAATTTATTTTTATTTAAATTGGCATCGAAATTGTATTCGTAGAAATAGCAAACCGTAATGGTTTTACAATTGGAAAAGAATTCGGATAAAGGCGTCCGCAACTTACTTCTTTGAAGTGAGTGCGGACGCCTTTTTTTGTGCCTGACAATTGTAATGAAGTGTTTGTGGGTGTGTTTCTGTTCAATATATTTAGGTGATTAATATGGCGTATTTACTACCTTCTGAGTTTGCAACCAAAATGGTTGATGCGGGAGAATCCAAGATTTTCATGTCTACCCGCGACACGTTAATTCGTGCATTTATGGCGGGTGCTATCCTGGCATTAGCGGCAGTGTTTGCGATTACCATCGCTGTTAAAACCGGCGTATTTCTGATTGGGGCCATCCTGTTCCCGGTTGGTTTCTGTATGCTTTACCTGATGGGCTTTGACCTGTTAACCGGTGTGTTTGTGTTGGCACCACTGGCCTGGCTGGCGAAACGGCCCGGTGTTACCTGGCCGCAGATCCTGCGTAACTGGGGGCTGGTGTTCGTGGGTAACTTTGCCGGCGCGCTCACTGTTGCCTTTATGATGTCTTTTATCTTTACCATGGGCTATAACACTGACGGTGGCGCTATCGCGACGAAGGTAGCGGGCATTGGTGAAGCACGGACGCTGGGTTATGCCGAGTTCGGTACGGCAGGTTGGTTTACCATTTTTATTCGCGGTATGCTGTGTAACTGGATGGTGTCGCTGGGTGTGGTAGGCGCAATGATTTCTACTCACGTTAGCGGTAAAGTACTAGCGATGTGGATGCCTATCATGCTGTTCTTCTTTATGGGTTTTGAACACTCAGTGGTTAACATGTTCCTGTTCCCATTTGGCCTGATCATGGGTGGTGAGTTTTCAGTGATGGATTACTTTATCTGGAACGAGATCCCAACAGCATTAGGTAACCTGGTAGGTGGTTTAGCGTTCACCGGCCTGACACTTTACTCAACGCACGTTAAAACTGCCCCTAAGCGTGTACTGGCTACCGGTGGTACTAATAAAGCCGTCCCAGCAGCGAAGGTCAACGATAAAGTCTAAGTTTATATGCCTGAAGTACGCTGGGGAGCATTCTCCGGCAAAGGAATAAAAAACATTAATCAGGACTGTCATGCTGTGACAGTGCCTGATTTTTCGCGTTTGCAGCATCGTGGTGTGATAGCCGCTGTTGCAGATGGCATAAGCAGTAGTCAGGTGAGTCAATACGCCAGCGAACTGGCAATTAATGAGTTTGTTCGCGATTACCTGATGACTGCCGATGTCTGGTCTCCGGCGCGCGCCGCTGAGCTGGTCCTGCGAACAGTCAACACCCGCTTGTATATCAAGTCACAGCTTAGCCCTTATCGGGAGAACCCGGATAAGGGCTACGTGTGTACTTTTAGTGCCGTGCTTCTGCAGGGTGATAAAGCCATCTTGCTGCACTGCGGTGACAGCCGTATTTATCATGTGCGTCAGCATCAGGCCCAACTGTGTACCGAAGATCATCGTCAGCAAGGTGAGGGCGGCCATCATTACCTCAGCAACGCACTGGGTATTAAACCCGATTTAAAAGTCGATATTAGTGTCAGGGATATGTTGCCCGGCGATACCTTTGTGGTGATGACCGACGGCATCGCCGAAACGCTTAGCGTCGAAGACTGGTTAGCCGTTTTGCAACAAGATGACACCGACTTAAATAAGGGCTGTGAACAGGTTGCTAATATGGCCCTGGATTTCGGTTGTAATGATAACCTGACCATAGCCGCGGTTAACGTTACTTCTATTCATCAGTCGGTGCCGGTGAGTTATGAGTCATCCGGTTACCTGCCATTTGTACAGAGCCCGCTGAGCGTCGGGAGCTTCATTGACGACTGGCGTGTGGAAAAGCAGCTCAGCAATACCGAGCGCAGTAGCGTATACCTTGCCCGTCATAACCACTCAAATGAGCAAGTGGTGCTTAAAGTGCCTGCCGTGTCGATGCAGGATAACAGCGGCTTTCTGGATGAAATGATCAAAGAGGAGTGGGTGGCTAAGCGGGTGAGTCACCCGCAATTACTTTCTGGCGTCAGTGAGACGTTTTCCCGTAGCTGCTTTTACGTTGTGCTGACATACTGCCCGGGCATTAGTCTGCGGCAGTGGCGTGATGATAATGGCACCCCTGATTTAATGTTACTCAGAGACTGGGCTACGCAATTATCCGGCGCTTTAACTGCGCTGCACCGGCAGGGTATATTGCATCAGGATATTCGTCCGGAAAACGTGCTGGTAGGCGAAAACAATAGTCTCACATTGATTGATTTTGGCGCGGCAAGCATTTCCGGACACAACTTTTTAATGGCTACGGAGCAACTGTTTATTCCCGGTGACTTGCTGTTTGCTGCGCCAGAGTATTTCGTTGGCCTGTGGCCTGATGAGCGCGCCGAGCAGTTCTCTTTAGCGGTATTACTGTATTACCTGTTGTCGGGGGAGTATCCCTATGATGCCGGTGTGGCCAAAAAGACCAGTTATGCAGGGTTGCTCAAACTGCGCTACATCAGCTTAAATCAGCGCAATGTATCGTTGCCCGCGTGGCTGGATGCCACCATAAAACGTGCCTGTCATCCTCAGGCTGGCAAACGCTACGAAAGTTTGTCGGAATTTGTTTATGACCTGCATCATCCTAATCCGGCGTACGGGCGCACGCTACCCTTAATGGAACGTCATCCGGTTCGGGTATGGCAGGGTATCTCTGGCATTCTGGCTATTACGGTCATTGTATTGCTGGTGCTGTTGTTCGACGCACCCTAAAGTAGACAGTGCGATGCACCAATAATAGGATTTTGCTTCGTTTTGGTGCGTGTCAGTATGGGGCAGGTGAGCTTTAAAAAAGCTAAGTGATTGAAGTTATTAATTATAAATGTTGGCACTTAACTTGTATTAGTAAACATATCGAGACTCTTGTAGCAGTTACGCGGCCAGGCAATAGCGTAGTACAAGAGCCTACACAAACAGATTAGCAAATGCTTAAACAGGCAACGAAGCCCACAACCAGGAATGGTTGTGGGTTTTTTTTTGCCTTTAAAAAAGGTAGACGAAATGAACATTTCATCACGGCAACAACGCATCGTTATTATTGGTAATGGTATGGTGGGTCACCACTTTGTTGAGCAACTGATTAACAGTGAGCACAACTGCCATATCACGGTATTAAGTGGCGAAAGCCGTCTGGCTTATGACCGTGTTTACCTCTCTTCTTATTTTTCTGGTAAAACCGCTGCTGACCTGGCGCTGACCGATGAGCAAACCTATCAGGACTGGGGCGTGAATGCCGTCACCAACGCCTGGGTAACCGACATCGATCGTGATAAGCAGGTTGTTACAACCAAATCAGGCGAGACGTATGAGTACGATACCCTGGTACTGGCAACCGGTTCTTACCCGTTCGTGCCGCCAATTCCTGGTAACGAACAGGAACACTGCCTGGTATACCGTACCATTGAAGATTTAGAAGCCATCAGCGCTTCTGCCGCGCAAAGCAAAGTGGGTGTTGTTGTGGGTGGTGGCCTGTTAGGCCTGGAAGCGGCAAATGCGCTCAAGCAGGCCGGGCTTGACACTCACGTAGTAGAATTTGCCCCGCAATTGATGGCGGTACAGCTCGATCCCATGGGCGGTGAACTACTGAAAGACAAAATTGAGGCGCTCGGTGTGCAGGTGCATACCCAGAAAGCCACCGAATGTATTGAAGCCGGTGAAACCTGTCGCTACCGCATGAAGTTTTCTGATGGTACACACCTGGAAACCGATCTGGTGTTGTTTTCTGCCGGGATCCGTCCCAGCGATCAGTTGGCTCGCGAATTTGGGTTAGTTATCGGCGAACGTGGCGGTATCGTCATCGATAATCAGTGTAAAACCACTGATAAGAACATTTATGCCATTGGCGAATGTGCCCTGTGGGATAAGAAAATTTATGGTCTGGTTGCACCTGGTTATGCCATGGCTCGCGCTGCCGTCGCCGATATCATCGGTAATGAAGGCGAGTTTGCCGGCTTTGACATGAGCACCAAACTGAAACTTATGGGTGTGGAAGTAGGCTCTATTGGCGATGCCCATGCCCGTACCCCGGGGGCATTGTCCTATACCTATCATAATCAACCGGAAGGCGTGTATAAAAAGTTAGTGGTGGATGCCAACAAATCCCTGGTGCTGGGTGCGGTGCTCATCGGTGATACCAGCGATTACGACACATTGTTGCAGTATGCGCTTAACAGTATTGCTTTACCGGACAGTCCTGAATCGTTGATCCTGCCGTCGGCAGGCGAAAAGCCATTGCTGGGTGCCGATGCACTGGGCGACACGGCTACCATTTGTTCGTGCCACAACGTTTCTAAAGGTGACATTGTAGGAGCTATAGACAGCGGTTGCTGCTCTGTGGGCGATGTGAAATCGAATACCAGAGCCGCTACCGGTTGTGGTGGTTGTGCAGCATTACTGAAAAACGTCGTCGACAGCGAACTGGAAAAACGCGGCGTAGAAGTGTCCAAAGCCCTTTGTGAGCACTTTAACTACTCTCGTCAGGAGCTCTATCATCTCATCCAGGTCGGTAAGATCCAAAGCTTCGAAGAGCTGTTGGAAAAACACGGCAAGGGCTTAGGGTGTGATATTTGTAAACCGGCTGCCGGATCGATTTTTGCCTCGGTATGGAACGATTACATTCTGGCAAAAGCACATCAGCCGCTGCAGGACACCAATGATACCTATCTGGGTAATATGCAGAAAGACGGTACCTATTCCATTGTGCCACGGGTGGCCGGCGGGGAAATTACCCCCGACAAACTCATTCTGCTTGGCGATGTGGCTAAACGGTACAATCTTTACACTAAAATTACCGGTGGCCAGCGTATCGACCTGTTTGGTGCCCGCGTAGACCAGCTTCCGGCTATCTGGGAAGAGCTGGTGGCCGGCGGGTTTGAAACCGGGCATGCCTATGCCAAGGCACTGCGTACCGTTAAGTCCTGTGTAGGCAGTACCTGGTGTCGTTATGGCGTGCAGGACTCCGTTGGTCAGGCCATTGATTTAGAAAATCGCTACAAAGGCCTGCGCGCCCCGCACAAAATCAAATTTGCTGTCTCCGGTTGTACCCGTGAATGCGCTGAAGCGCAGGGTAAGGACATAGGTATTATCGCCACCGAAAACGGCTGGAACCTCTACGTATGCGGAAACGGCGGGATGAAACCGCGCCACGCCGATTTATTCGCTACCGATCTGGATGATGCCACGCTGGTCAAATACATCGACCGTGTGCTGATGTTCTATACAAAAACGGCAGACCGTTTACAACGCACATCGGTGTGGATGGAAAACCTCGAGGGTGGACTGGAGTATCTTAAATCCGTGGTGATTGACGATTCGCTGGGCATTTGTGACGAGCTTGAAGCGCAGATGCAGCATATCGCCGATACCTATCAGTGCGAGTGGAAAACCACCGTTGAATCACCTGAAGCATTAAAACGTTTTCGTCAGTTCGTTAACAGTGATGAGTCGGATACCAATATCCAGTTTGTGACTGAGCGCGAGCAGATTCGTCCGGCCACCAAGGCCGAAAAATTTTCGGCTGGTAAAGCCATTCCCGTAGAACTCGTTTAGGAGAATTATCATGCAGGCTCAGGCTAATATTATTGCTCAATGGCATGATGTGTGTCATGTGGATGACCTGGTCACTAACAGTGGTGTGTGTGCGCTTATCGGCGATGTGCAGGTAGCGATTTTCAGTGTACAGCTCGACGGCGAGGAGAACCTCTATGCTATCAGCAACTGGGATCCCATTGGTGAGGCCAATGTGCTGTCTCGCGGTATCGTCGGCACGCTGACCGATAAAATTGTTGTGGCGTCACCGCTTTATAAAGAGCACTACGATCTGGCTACGGGAACGTGCCTGGAACGCGATGATATCAGCGTTAACACCTATCCGGTGCGCGTTGAACACGAGCGCGTGTTAATCGAACTTTAATGACGGGTGATGAGATGAATGCCATGCTGCCGCAAACAACCACTAAACACCAACCAGCCAATAAACTGGTTCAAACCACTTGTCCATACTGCGGTGTGGGTTGTGGTGTGGATGTGGTGCAAAGCGGCGGCATGACAGGCAGTCTCAGCGAGCTGAAAGGGTCCGCTGAACATCCGGCCAACTTTGGGCGCCTGTGTATCAAGGGCACCCATCTGCTGGAAACCCTGGACGGCAATAAGCGTTTACTCAAACCGGTGGTGTTTGGCCAGCCGGCCAGCTGGGATGAAGCGACGTCGATCATTGCGGCCAGAATGAAAAGTATTGTTGAGCAACATGGCCCGGATGCCGTAGCGATTTATGGCTCAGGTCAGTTGCTTACCGAAGATTACTACGTGGCCAATAAGCTGATGAAAGGCTTTATTGGTACTGCGAATATCGATACTAACTCGCGGCTGTGTATGTCTTCTGCGGTGGTGGCCCACAAACGGGCCTTTGGCGAAGACATTGTACCGTGTAATTACGAAGACCTTGAGCATACCGATCTACTGATCCTGACCGGCAGCAACGCGGCCTGGACGCACCCGGTATTATTCCAGCGCATCGAACGGGCTAAACTGCGTAATCCGGACATGAAAGTAGTGGTAGTGGATCCCAGACAAACCGACAGCTGTTCACTGGCCGATTTACATGTGGCGCTTAAGCCAGGCACCGATGCCGTATTGTTTTGTGGCTTGCTGAATTATCTTGCCCATCACAACTCCCTGGACGATACGTTTATCCAGAATTCAACCAATGGCTTTGCCGAGGCGTTGGCTGAAGCGTCAGCGTGGACGGTGGCGAAGGTTGCTGAAACCTGTGATGTACCGGTTGCTGAAATAGAGCTGTTGTTTAATTGGTTTGCGAGCTTGCCCCGGGTTATTACGTTTTTCTCTATGGGCATTAATCAGTCAACCAGTGGTGTGGATAAAGGCAATGCCATTATCAACTGCCACTTAGCCTCGGGCAAAATCGGCAAAGAGGGCAGTGGGCCGTTTTCGATTACCGGTCAGCCCAATGCTATGGGAGGGCGTGAGGTGGGTGGTTTATCCAATATGCTGGCCGCGCATATGGATATCGATAACCCTCAGCACCATGCAACGGTTAAAGAATTCTGGCGGGCGCCGAATCTCATCACTAAGCCCGGTTTACGGGCGGTGGATATGTTTCAGGCGGCGGCCGATGGCAAAGTGAAATGCCTCTGGATCATGGCAACCAACCCGGTAGCCAGTATGCCAAACCGGGCCTTAGTGGAAGCCGCGCTAAAAAACTGTGAGCTGGTCATCGTGTCAGACACGGCTGCACAAACTGACACCCTCAATTATGCTCACATCGCTTTACCAGCAACGGGTTGGTCAGAGAAAAACGGTACCGTGACTAATTCTGAGCGTCGAATCTCCCGTCAGCGCGGATTGGTTGAACCCATGGGGGAAGCCAAACACGACTGGGAAATAGTGTCGATGGTAGGCCGGGCAATGGGCTTTGAAGAGGCTTTTGCCTATCAGCATCCGGCCGAGATTTTTGCCGAGCATTGTGCGCTGACCGCAGCGAACAACAACGGCACCCGTGCGCTGGATTTAGGCCCGTTGGCCGACTTAAGCATCGCACAATACGATAGTCTGCGCCCGCAGCAATGGCCCCTGAGTAACACCCACCGTATTGGGACAGCGCGCCTGTTTGCTGACGGGTCTTTTTACACGCCTAACGGCAAAGCTAATTTTGTGGCCATCACGCCACGTTTACCTGAACAGCAAACCAGCGCCGAATATCCTTTCGTATTAAACACCGGTCGCGTGCGGGACCAGTGGCACACCATGACCCGCACTGGTAACGCGCCGCGCTTACTTAAACATATCGACCGGCCCTGGTTAAGTATTCATCCTGTGGATGCACAAGCACTTGCCGTTAAAGACGGTGATCTGATCAAAGCTCAAGCTGCCTGTGCTGGCGATATAGACGTCATTTTGCCGGTAAAAATTGATGATAAACAGCGTCGTGGCGAGGTGTTCGCGCCGTTTCACTGGTCTGCTACCTGGGGTTCTCATGCCCGGGTTGGCGCGCTGCTGAACGGTGCAAACGATACACTATCTGGTCAGCCAGAATTAAAACACGGCGCCATTAAATTAAGCCCGGTGGAGATGCAGAGCTATGGCGTAATCTTTGGTGATGAGATACTGGTACAGCGTTTACAAACGGCGGCTTATTATTTTCTGAAGATGCCAACGCCGGTGGCACAAAGCATAGATGTGGCTGATCCGCGTACACCACAGGAAATGCTCAGCGAAATCCTGCCGTGCTTACCGCGAGATGCGCAGTGGGCTACCAAGCAAGGCCCTGAACAGTTAAGTGTTGTAGTTACCCACAAAGAAAAGCTCATTCTCGCCGTGCTAATTAACCACCGGCCAAACGATATACCGCGCGACTGGCTGGACTCACTGTATAGCAGTGAGTCACTCACATCTGAACAGATTAACGGCTTGTTAGAGCAACAGCCAGACGAAGAATTCCGCCTCGGTAAAGTGGTTTGTAGCTGCTTTGGCGTGCGTGAAAAGACCATCAGGCAAGCCATTAGTCAGGGCACTAACACCGTTAGTGAGCTTGGCAAGGCGCTGCAATGCGGTACCAATTGTGGTTCGTGTAAAACCGAATTGGCGGGTTTGATTGCATCGACAACGGCAGCGACAGAACAGAATAAGGAAACAACCAATGAATATGCGCTTTAATACACTGATGATGCCGTTGATGTTGAAAGTATCCCGCATGGGTGCCGCCCTGTTTGGTGACCACGGCGACTCAATTGTGGGTGGCAAAACCGCGCAACGCCGCCGTAAAAACGGTGAAGTGTTTATCGTTGGTGCCGGCCCCGGTGATGCAGAGCTGCTCACACTAAAAGCGTTTCGATTATTACAGCAAGCTGACGTGGTGCTGTTTGACTGGCTGGTGGATCAATCGGTGCTCGATTGTATTCCACGCCATGTGGCCCGGGAGTTTGTGGGTAAACGTTGCGGTAAGCACAGTGTGCCACAGGAAGAAATTTGTCAGCGACTGGTTGAACTGGGTCTGCAGGGTAAGCGGGTAGTGCGCTTAAAAGGCGGCGATCCGGCCATTTTTGCCCGCACCAGCGAAGAAACCGATGCCCTGTATCAGGCGGGCATACCGTTTGCCATTGTACCCGGAATAACGGCGGCGTCCGGCGCTTCCGCTTACACCGGAATTCCATTAACCGACCGCCGTTTTGCTCAGTCTGTGCGATTTATGACCGCGCAGTTTAAGGATCCGGCGAAAGAGGCAGACTGGCAGGCCATTGCGGCAAGCAGTGAGCGTGAAACCACAGTGGTGTATATGGGGCTGAAGCGTTTGGCGTTGTTATCCCAGCGTCTTACAGAAGCCGGTGTCGATGCTAACTTACCCGTTGCAGTGATTGAAAACGCGTGTTGTAATCAACAGCAGGTTATCGTTGGCAACGTCGGCGATATTTATCAACGCGTGCTCGACGCGGCAATCGAAGGACCGGCACTTACCGTGATTGGTCATGTGGTTTGTGCCCGTCAGCCCATCACCGCCGATTTGTTACATCATACCTATGAGCAACGCGCCATTTAGCGAATACATTAAAGCCCTCGGCAAAGGCCAGCGGGGCGCCCGGCATCTTACGCAAGCTGAAGCCTTTGATGCCTTTTCTCAATTACTAAACCAATCCATCGCACCGGAACAAGCCGGCGCTTTTTTGATGCTGCTGCGCATGCAGGAAGAATCTGTTGAAGAGCTATGCGGTTTTATTGCAGCCTGTCGCGGAAAACTACCCATCGAATTAAGCGCAATGCAAGCCAGTGTAGATATTGGTTGTTATGCCGGTAAACGTCGGCAATTACCCTGGTATTTATTGAGCGCAGCATTACTTGCAAGCGTTGGCTACCGGGTGTGCCTGCATGGTGCCAGTGAGCCCGGCTCAAAACGCTTTTATGCCAGCCATGCTCTGGCAGAGTTGGGCTTGCCACTGGCAACGTCGGTACAACATGCCCAGCAAACCATGGACAGCATGAATGCCTGTTATCTGGATTTAGGTATTGCCCTGCCCGAGCTTGATCGCATTATTAAATTGCGTGAATTATTTGGCTTACGGTCCTGTGCTAATACCCTGGCCCGTTTGTTAAATCCAAGCAGTGCGCCCTTTGCGGTACAGGGGGTTTATCATACGCATTTGGATGAACGTCATGCGAAAGTCAACGAGACGTTTTTGCAACAGCAGTCACTGGTGTTTCGTGGTGACGGCGGCGATCCTGAGGTGAATCGCGACAGACCAACAGATTTGTATTACACCCATAGTGGTGTCACCACCAAACTGGCGTTACCCGAAGCGGATGGCTGGGCAATGAAAGAGCGCGAATTCTCAGTTGAGACGATGTTAGCAGTGTGGCGGGGCGATCTGGAACACGGTTATGCACAGCAGGCCGTGATTGCTTCGCTGGCGGTGTATCTGATGTTACTGGAAAAATTAAGCCAGCAAGAGGCCCAACAGCGGGCAACAGAACTATGGCAATTGCGCCATAAGCAGGCATTGCCTTTTCACAGTGAGCACTGACAGTGCACAAAATGCACTACGATGAGTCGCTGAATTTCGGCGACAAATAACCGAAATTTATAAGTTGTTGAAATTAATGGTTATTAAATATTGGCACTAAATGTGTATAACTCTCTTTAGCAATACTAGTATGCGCTATACCTAAACAATTTATTAATACCTTGCTGTCTTCTAACGAGGCGAGGTAAACGGCAACGAAGCCCACCCGTTCACAATGACGATGTCATTTCGAACGGGTGGGTTTTTTTTTGGCTTAAGGAAAGTACATGTTACATAAGACTGTAAAACACAAGTTAAAGCAGGTGGCAGGTTCGCTGACACTGGTTGCGTCATTATTTACTGCCTCAGTGACTACCGTGTCTGCTGAGGATATTGGCTGGCCAGAAAAAGAAGAGCTGAAGTTTGGCTTTATCAAACTCACCGATATGGCACCACTGGCGATTGCTTACGAAAAAGGCTATTTCGAAGACGAAGGTCTGTACGTTACGCTGGAAGCCCAGGCTAACTGGAAAGTGCTGCTTGACCGCGTTATTGACGGTCAGTTAGATGGTGCGCATATGTTGGCCGGTCAGCCCTTGGGCGCAACCATTGGCTTTGGCACCCAGTCGCACATTATTACCGCTTTCAGCATGGATTTAAACGGTAACGGGATCACCGTTTCTAATGACGTTTGGGCTGAGATGGAAAAACACATTCCGGTTGAAAATGGCAAGCCGGTACATCCGATTAAAGCCGACTACTTAAAGCCGGTAGTGGAAAGCTATAAAAATGCCGGTAAGCCTTTCAAAATGGGCATGGTATTTCCGGTTTCCACGCATAACTATGAACTGCGTTACTGGTTAGCCGCAGGGGGCATCCACCCAGGTTATTATGCACCGCACAAAGGCGATACCTCAGGCCAAATCGATGCTCAGGCGCTGCTGTCGGTAACGCCACCACCGCAAATGCCAGCTACCATGGAAGCCGGTACCATCTTCGGTTACTGCGTAGGTGAACCGTGGAATCAGCAAGCGGTGTTTAAAGGTATTGGTGTACCGGTTATCACCGACTACGAAATCTGGAAAAACAACCCGGAAAAAGTATTTGGTGTGAGCAAAACCTGGGCCGAAGAAAACCCTAATACGCACATTCGCGTGGTTAAGGCGATGATCCGCGCCGCCATGTGGTTAGATGCAAACAACAACGCTAACCGCCCGGAAGCCGTTAAAATTCTGGCCAAGAGCAGCTATGTGGGCGCCGATGCCGACGTTATTGCCAACAGCATGACCGGTACCTTTGAATATGAAAAAGGCGATAAGCGTGATGTGCCAGACTTTAATACTTTCTTCCGCCACAACGCGACTTACCCGTTCTACAGCGATGCGATTTGGTATCTAACCCAGATGCGCCGTTGGGGACAGATTGCAGAGCCTAAGTCTGACGACTGGTACATGCAGACAGCAAAGAGCGTATATCGCCCGGATATCTACACCATTGCTGCCAAAGCGCTGATTGAAGAAGGTCTGGCAGATCCTAAAGATTTTCCTGACTTCGACACAGAAACCGGCTTTAAGCCGCCGCAAACAGAGTTTATCGATAATGTGACGTTTGATGGCAGCAAGCCCAATGCTTACTTAGAGAAATTCTCAATTGGTCTGAAAGGCGACACGGTTATATAACCGTGTCTCCCGGACCCTCGATGATAAAAGGTAAAGACGATGAGTAAATCGGTACCAGTTGTCAGCCATATTGGCCAGATCCGCGGTAAAAATGTGTTAGGGAATATTATGTCCACCGTACCAAAATTATTGATGCCTGTTGTTGGCATATTATTATTCCTCGCGATTTGGAATGTGGTAGCCAAAAACATCGATACGTCGCTGGGGCAGTTTCCTGGCCCGGCGCAGGTGTGGGAGCAAACCTTTACGTTAATTGATGAACACAGCGCGCAGCGTGAAAAGGCAGAAGCTTTCTACGCCCGTCAGGAAGAACGCAACGCAGCGCGGGTTGCAAAAGACCCGACCTACGAGCCGAGAATCCGAGATTTCACCGGCGCGCCAACGTTCTTCGATCAGATATGGACCAGTTTATATACCGTGATGGTGGGCTTTTTGATTGCCAGTATTGTGGCAATACCCGCGGGTATCTTATGTGGCCTGAGCAAATCTGCCTATTCCGCTCTGAACCCACTGATCCAAATCTTTAAACCGGTGTCGCCGCTGGCCTGGTTACCACTGGTTACCATGGTGGTCAGTGCGGTGTATGTCAGTGATGACCCGATGTTTTCCAAATCGTTTATTACCTCGGCTTTTACCGTTTCGCTGTGCTGCTTATGGCCCACGCTAATCAATACTGCGGTAGGTGTTTCTAACATCGATTCCGATCTGGTGAACGTGAGTAAGGTGCTGCGGTTAAAGCCATTAAGCCATGTGCAGAAAATTGTTCTGCCAGCTTCTATTCCGATGATTTTTACCGGTTTACGCTTGTCACTGGGTATAGGCTGGATGGTGCTGATTGCGGCCGAAATGCTCGCCCAGAACCCGGGTTTGGGTAAGTTTGTCTGGGATGAATTCCAGAATGGCAGCTCAGAGTCACTGGCACGCATCATGGTAGCGGTCATCACCATTGGTTTAATTGGTTTCCTGCTCGATCGCCTGATGCTGTCAGTACAGCGCCTGGTGAGTTGGGACAAAAACGCAGTGCTGCGCTAAGCGGCTTACACATTCGAGGAATTAAATTATGCAAAGCAGACATTTAGAACTCAGTCAGGTAGGCATTGATTTTCCTACGCCGAAAGGGCCGTTTACTGCATTAACCGACGTGAATCTGAAGATTGATAAGGGCGAGTTTATCTCACTGATTGGTCACTCAGGTTGTGGTAAATCCACGGTACTTAATATTGTAGCCGGTCTGCATCAGGCCACTACTGGCGGTGTCATTCTCGACGGTGGAGAAGTGAAAGAGCCCGGTCCTGAGCGCGCGGTAGTATTCCAGAACCATTCGCTGTTGCCCTGGCTATCCTGTTACAAGAACGTCGAACTGGCCGTGAAACAAACCCAGAAAGGTAAGTCCAAACAGGAAATCCGCGACTGGGTAATGCACAACATGGAGTTGGTGCACATGACCCACGCACTGGATAAACTGCCATCGGAAATCTCCGGTGGTATGAAACAGCGGGTGGGCATTGCCCGGGCGTTGGCCATGGAACCTAAAGTGCTGCTAATGGATGAACCCTTCGGTGCCCTTGACGCGCTGACCCGGGCTCATTTGCAGGACTCGCTGATGGAAATCCACGCCGATTTAGGCAATACCGTCATTATGATCACCCACGATGTGGATGAAGCGGTGCTGTTATCCGATCGCATTGTGATGATGACCAATGGCCCTTCAGCCACCATTGGCGAAATTCTCGACGTTAAACTCGAGCGTCCCCGGGACCGTCTGGCTCTGGCTGACAATCCTGAATACAACCATTACCGGCACGAAGTGCTGACCTTCCTTTATGAAAAACAAAAAAAAGTGGAAACCGTTTCAGGACATAAAAAAGCAAAGCAGTCTGGCGCCAAAAAGAAGTCTGACGCCGCTTAAGTAATATTAATAAAAACAAATTGTTAGCTCGGCCTTAAAGGGCCGGGCCGGGTATTCTCACGCTTAATTTAGGAATTTATCATGAAAACACCAGTCTCTTTTTTCAAACGCGGAATGTTAGCTTCACTGATCTCAGCGGCCTTATTACCAGCCGCCCAGGCGGCTACTGAGTGGCATGATGCATTATCTGACTCCAAGGCATCAGCCAGTTTTCGCCTGCGTTACGAAGGCGCGAATCAGGATAATGCGGTAAAAGATGCTAGCGCATTGACACTACGCACTTTACTTAGCTTCGAATCCGGTGAGTACAACGGCTTTTCATTCAAAGCGGATCTGGAAGATGTGACCATCGTAATGGGGCAGGGCGATTACACCGTAGGGCCGGCAGGTTACAATCCGGGCGAGTATTCAGTGATTGCCGACCCGGAAACCACCGAACTGAATCAGGGCTATGTGCAGTTTAAAAATGATGGCCTGACCGTTAAAGCCGGACGTCAGATTATTGCGCTGGACGGCCATCGTTTCGTGGGGCACGTTGGCTGGCGTCAGGACTGGCAAACCTATGATGCGGTATCGGTAAACTATAAGGTCAGCGAAAAACTGAACGCGTTTTACGCCTATCTGAACAAGCGTAACCGTATTTTTGGTGAAGCGGCAGATATCGATTCAAAAGACCATTTACTCAACGTCAGTTACCAGGACGACTTTGGTAAGTTAACCGCTTATGCCTACCTGCTTGAAGTGGATAACAACACTGATAACAGCCTGGATACCTACGGTGTAAGCTATGCCGGCGCTTATAAAACCGATTCGGTTAAATGGCTTTACAACGCCGAGTTTGCTACTCAGTCAAGCGAAGCGGCAGCGACTGATTATTCTGCCACCTACGCAATGTTAGAAGCGGGCGCAGTGGTTTCAGGCGTCACGGCTAAGCTAGGCTACGAGCTGCTTGGCTCCGATGACGGTATGTACGGTTTTGCCACGCCACTCGCCACTTTGCATAAATTCAATGGTTGGTCTGATCAGTGGTTAGGTACGCCAGGACAGGGGCTGCAGGATATTTATGTTAGCGCAGCAACAAAATTTGCCGGTGGTAACTGGTTGTTTGTGTATCATGACTTTAGTGCCGATGAAGCGAGCAGCACGGTTGACGATCTGGGTAGTGAGATCAATATCCAGTACACCACCAAAATTGCTGAAAAATTTAGCTTCGGGGCTAAATATGCCAATTATTCAGCAGGCGACATCAAGGTAGATACTGATAAACTATGGGTATGGATAGCCACTAAGTTTTAAATCGAGAATGAAAGCAGTAGACAGTATCGACATGCTGCTCCAGCAGCCTCCGTATTACAGCCTGGGATTTATCCTGGCCGGAGGCAGTTCCAGGCGAATGGGGAGCGACAAAGCACAACTTAAAATCGGGCAGCAAACTATGCTTGATATCGCCTGTAACGTGCTGGATGCTGCGGCCGTTAATCAGCATCTGGTAGTAGGCGGTACTGCTGCTGATTTGAGTGAGCAGCAGTTGGGGCAGGGGCCTGCCGGTGCTATCTGCGATGTGCTGGCACGTTTTAACAGTGCCAGTGAAAAGCTCAGACTGGTATTGTTTATGCCCGTTGATATGCCATGTTTGTCTGCATACAGCATAAACACCTTATTGGAATGTGCCAGGCGGAATCAACAAACCGCGTATTACACCGACCACTATTTACCCTTAGTGATCCCCGTTACCCGGCAAACTCAGCAAGTTGCCCGGGCGCTTATTTCCCGTGATCCGAGTCCTTCTGTGCGAAAATTACTGGCCGGCCTCAATGCTCAGCCGGTGGTGTTTAGCGGCGATCCGGGCGAACTGGTGAATATCAACCGACCAGAACAACTGGCGGAGTTAAGCTCAGGCACTGAGTAGCGCTGTTTTTACCTCGTCGGGTAATGAAGTGGTAAAATCAGCCAGCCGTTGGTCATCGTCTTTTACGCTCATATACTGATGAGCGTAATACAGCACGTTGATCCAGGCTTTGTGATCTTCACTGGGGGCATTCTGTATGTTCAGCAACGGTGCAATAACCTCTTCCGGGAAACACCATAAGGTCAGCAAAAACACGGTAATTAATATATCCGGATGACTGCTTGCCTTCCTTAACTGAGCAGCAAGCTCAGGTGCGTTTTCATTCACCATGGCCAGAACCAGCCTGCCGGTGCCATTTAATACCGAAGCGGTGAATACCTGTTCTCTGCATCGCGGGGGACACTCCAGCGCAATGGCCAATGCTTTGCCTGAAGCGGCCATCTGACGGGTGCTTTTACAGACCTGCTGATGAAGTGCGGTTGGCATCAGATGGGCTGTTTCAGACTCCAGCACAAAACTGATGGTCAGGGCATACAGTAACTGCGTGCCGAGTCGGCTGATGGCTTCTTCAAGCGTGTCGGTAGTGCGATGAAACCCCAGGTACGCTGAGTTGGCAACCTGCATGATCCGCGCACCAATTAAAGGCTCTTCAATAATGATTTCAGCAATCTGACTGGCATTGGTCTGCTCATCACTGAGTGCTGTGCGCAATTTTTCGATAATTTCAGGTAATACCGGGAGCTGACTAAGCTGACCCAGGCATTCCTGTTGGGCATGTGTTATTGGTAAAGCTCGGAGTTTTTCTACATGACTTAACAGCTCACCGAGATGTTCATCGCTAAAGGGTTTATTCAGCAGGCTATGAGCATTACCGCTGTTGCCAAGCAGGATCTCATCCCGGGTATCGCCGGTCATGAGTACGCGGATAGATAAAGGGTACTGTTGAGCGAGTTGTTGGAGCAAGTCTGCGCCGTTAATACCTGGCATCCGATAATCGCAAAACACGATATCCGGATAGGCGTGTTGCCGTATCGCTGCCTGCCAGTTGAGAGGCTGGTTAATAAAAGTGACGTCCCAGTTAGGTATGAGTCTTCTTGACGTGCGTTTTATCGCTTTGAGCATAAGTTCATCATCGTCGATAAACACTGCATAATAGTTGTTAGTCATTGTTGCTCTACCGCCCACCTCAAAAGCTCAAAATAACCAGATCCGTCATTATGCTTCCGTTGCCCGGTCAGACCTTTAACAGAGAATCCAACCGTAGGTAACTGTATTACTTGTTATGCTTATATATACGATAATTTTTTGCAAGTTTACTGTTCGTCACCTATATAAATCAATGTAAAAATAAAAAAACAAAGTTATTATTGTGAAAAATGTGACAATAGTGACATTTTGGGAGTGGTAACTATGCATAGTCGTGTCAATCGCATTGCACTGCAGGCGGATGGAACTTTTGGCGACTCAGGCAAAATTGCTGCGCTTGCTGAAGCTGATATTAATATTGCGTTTGGTGATGTCGCGGCGATTTCAGCTCTGGCTGAGACTTCAGATTCTCACTTTCAAGAATCCTCAGCACGGTGGATCGCATCGTCAAGTTGTCTGGGCGCAATGAGTCACCTGGGAACCGATGAAGGCGAGAGTTTTGTTCATGTTCTGTCTTTACAGGATATCGATGGTGGCGCAGGTGTCTCGTCTGCTGATTTAACACCGGGCAGGGAGCGGGCAATTGCCGAAGCAACCCTGGTGCAAGCGATGCAGGATGCAGGCAAACTGGGGGAAATGCCATCGTTGGTGTGGCTCATTGTTGCGCCTGGTCACGAAGAAGAGGTGCTTGATGGCCTGCATGGTGTCCTTGGCGACACCGTGCCTATATTTGGTGGAAGTAGCGCAGATAACACTATCGAAGGGAAGTGGGTGCAATTCGATGGCAGTCAGTTGCGTCATAACGGCATTGTGGTTGCGGTACTTTACCTGACTGAACCGGTATCCTGTTATTTTAGTTCTGGTTATGAACCCACCGAGTTGTCTGCGCAGGTTACGGCGGTGGACGGGCGCAGGTTATTTGCACTGGATGGTGAGCCTGCCGGCACTGTTTATAATCGCTGGCTTAACCTTATGGAACAAGACCCACTGAAGGCGGGCAATATCCTTCAGGCCAGCACCTATTTTCCGATTAGCCGAAACCGCGGGCCTGTGAGTCTTGATGTGCCGCTACTCAGCCATCCTGCCTGGCTTCATGACGACGGTAGCATCGAACTGTTTGCCAGTCTTGACAAAGGGGAACAGATCACACTGATGAGTGGCCATCCTGATAATCTTATCCGGCGCGCAACGGAAGTCACCGAAGTTGTTTTGAGAACCCATGAACTCAATTACGAACGCCGCCCCAAGGCCTTAATGATTGTTTTTTGTGGTGGTTGTATGCTGGCAGTGAAAGAGCACCTGAATGAAATTCAGCGCTCTTTGCTGGTGCTGGCCCAGGGGGTGCCATTTATTGTTGGCTTTACTTTTGGTGAACAGGGCTGCTTTTCCGACGGCATCAGTCGCCATGGCAATTTAATGATATCTGCGACGGCAATAGGGTGAGAGAATCTGTGACCGATGTAGAAAAGCTCCACGAAACAATCCAGAAGTTACGCTACGAAAACAGCCAGCTACAACGCTTCAAGCAAGTTAACCAACTTATGCTCAACGGCCTTGACGCGATTATGACATCCATGCACCGTAGTGAGGTGTTTGCACGATTGTTTGAAGTTATTGGTGAGATTTTGCCCTGCGACCAAATTCTTATAGCGCACCACAATGAAGAACAAAGTACGGTTATTCCGGTATGTTGCAGCACCGAAGGTATGTCGTTCAAACCATTGCGCTATACCGATCTGACTAACGTCTTTGAAGAAACTATGAATATCTTCAATGTGGCCCTTATCCCCGGCTGGAAAGCACACCTCGGGGGCTGGTTACCCGATGCTAATTCTGTTCTTATTCACCCGATCAGTACCTCGCAGGCGAAATATATCTGGTTGATTTCAGATAAACATATTGGCGCATTTTCCAAGCAGTATGAAGATATCTTCGTGTCTTTTAGTGCGTTTGTCGCGAATACCTTGTCTCATTTTGAACAACGTAGTCTTATCCGCGAGCGAGAAACGCTGCTTGAGGAGCGTGGGCGCATTGAAAAATCGATGATACACCAGGAAAAAATGGCCGCGCTGGGACAACTCGCCGCCGGTGTAGCGCACGAACTCAATAACCCGTTGGGCTTTATTAACAGTAACCTGGCCAGTTTGCAGGATTACTTAGGTGATATCAGTGAGTTTGTCAGTCAGGCGGTAAATTCGTCAGAATCCATGACTGCACTGCACAAAAAAATGGATATGGACTATATTTTAACTGATACGGATGATTTGATTGATGAGTCGCTGGAAGGCATTCGGCGATCTACGGATATTATCGCGAACCTCAAGTCCTTTTCACACCCGGACGAGAAGACCAGGGTTAACCTGGAACTGAACGCCGTCATCGAGCTGGCACTGACAATAATACGGACCCAGGCGAAAACAGTTGTGGATATTGATTTTACGCCATGTGAAGCAAAACCGGTTATTCATGTTAATGCCAATCAGCTGGCTCAGGTCTTTATCAATATTGTCACTAATGCTATGCAGGCGATGACCGATAATAACGGTAGGATTACAATAACAATTGTAGCTGAAAAGACTGCCGTGAATTGCCGTATTAGAGATAACGGTCCAGGTATGCCGGCTGCAGTAGCAGCCAGAATATTTGATCCCTTCTTCACCACTAAAACCGTGGGAATGGGAACCGGACTGGGTTTGTCAATTTCAAAAGCCATCATCGAAAAATATGGCGGCGAATTACACCTTGAATCAAGCAGCGCCAAAGGTAGTTGTTTTTTAATCCGTTTGCCGCGGATCATCGATTAACTGACACACAGAAGGTGTCGGGAAACAAAAGGGACGTTTACAGCCGGTTCAAAGTGGAGGAATCAATGGCCAGTGAGACAACAGCGAAAGTATTTGAATCGACCTTCGAACAGTGTGGCATAGGCTTGGCCCATGTCAGTCCGGAGGGCGAATTTATTCGCGTAAACTCGGCGCTGAGTAGCTTTCTGGGCTACAGTAAAGAAGATCTGGTCAAACTTGATTTTCAAAAAATTACTCACCCCGACTATCTCGATAAGGATCTTCAGCACGTCGCCGAGCTGCTCGACGGATTCTACGATTCGTATCAAATGGAAAAGCTCTACATTCACAAAAGCGGCAGAATGGTCTGGGGTAACCTGACCGTTACCCTGGTCCGCAATGATGATGACACGCCGGATTTTTTTATCTCGGTGGTAGAGGACATTGATGAGAAAAAGCGCATCGAGCAGAATTACTTTGAATCGCAGGAGACGCTTCGCTCTATTATCAGTTCATTGTCAGATCGTATGGCCGTGAGTGTTGTTAGCCCCGACTTAACCAATCTGGTGTATATCAATGAAGGGTATCAGCGTATCTGGGGGCGCAGTGCTAAGGAACTCTACGATAATCCAAGGAGTTTTATCAGTCATATTCATGTGGCAGACCGGCCCCGGGTGATGGATTTTTACCGCCATACGATTACCAATCCCTGGACTTTTGAATACCGCATTATGCGGGATGACGGTGAGTTACGCTATATTCGTGAGCGTGGCGAAGTGATCCGCGATCCCAGTGGCGAAGTGATAAGCCTGGTAATTACGGCAGATGATATTACCCACGATAAACAAATGCATGAAGCGCTGAAGTCGGCGAATGAACGACTCAATATCCTATCCAGAACCGATGGCCTGACGGGGATCAATAATCGCCGGGAGTGTTTATATGCACTGGATGCGGAATTTAAACGCTTGAAGCGTATCGGCGAGCGTACTACCTCAACCCTGGCCTTCTTAGATCTGGACAAGTTTAAACAAATTAACGACCAGTTTGGCCATCAAACGGGTGACAAAGCACTGATTATCCTGACTGAGCGAATCAAATCTACCATGCGTGATAACGATTTGGTCGGGCGTTACGGTGGCGATGAGTTTTTGTTGCTGCTAAGGGATACCCGGGACTATGAAGCCCAGCACCTCATTGACAGAATTTTTGCAGAGCCACTGATAGTCAGGAGTGAACAGTCTCAGGATATCCATATCCTGTGCTCTATTGGTATGTCGCAGTGGCATTATGAACTGGAAGGCGTTCAGCAATGGATTGAGGAAGCCGATAAACAAATGTACCACGTCAAAGGCAGCAAGGCGTCTTAACCTTAAACTGACACCCTTCGGCTTTAGCAGAGAAAATACCGGGACGCCGATACACCTGAGTGCGCTTTAACTAGTCAGGCAGGATAATATCAGTGGCCCCGGGTGTTACTAATATCCCTGTTCTTTGCCCCAGGCTGCAATAATCGCCCGTTCCTCGTCGGTCATATTGGTTTTATTTAAAAACGGCATGTCCCGGGTAATGGTGGTGCGATTAACCAGTTGGCGTCCCTGGCGCTCAATGTTCGCCCAGCTATCGAGTTTTACGCCCAGTGGCGCCACCTTAAAAATATCGTCTGTCGGGTTGGCTGAATGACAGCCAACACAGTGAATATCAACCAGCGTTTGTACCTGTTTATCCAGGGCCGATAATGAGGCCGTTTCGGTAGCATGCCTTTCTACCCCGGGGAGGGCGCTGCTGACTTCGGCTTTTGGCCACGACACCCACAGCGCGACGGCCAGCAAGCCAATCATACCGCTTACCAGAACAGCCGGGCTGAATTTGCCTACATGACGTAAGTTAAAGAAATGCCGGATCCACGCAGATAGCGCCATAATTGCCACCAATACCAACCAGTTTTGCGGATGTTGGTAGGTCATTGGATAGTGATTACTGATCATAATGAACAGGATGGGCAATGTCAGGTAGTTATTATGCACTGACCGCAGCTTAGCACCTGCACCCCAGGCCGGATCCACAGCCTGTTTAGCCGCGACGGCATCCACCATTTTACGTTGTGCTGGCATGATATTGAGCCACACATTGGCCACCATAATCGAGCCTATGAGCGCACCTACATGAATGTAAGCCCCGCGGCCACTGAACCAGTGGGTTGCGAGGTAGCTGGCAACCACTAACAGGGCGGTAAGGGCCACAGCAAACACTTTAGGGTAGTTTGCCAGAGGCGAACGACAGGCCAGCTCATAAAGCAGCACGCCGCCGGCCAGTAAACCCAGACCGCGGGCAATGGCTTCACCTTCGGAAAGCGCCATTACTGAGGGGTCGATCAGATACGCCGAAGCGGCAAAGTAATAGACAATAATTAACAACGCAAAACCGCTAAGCCAGGTGGAGTAGGCTTCCCACTTAAACCAGTGTAGGGTTTTCGGCATCACTTCAGGGCCATAAGCATATTTGCCGACCTCATAAAATCCGCCACCGTGCACGGCCCATAAGTCGCCTTTAATGCCTTTTTGTTTTTTCCATTCCGGCGGTGTTTCCAGGCTGTTATCCAGCCAGATAAAGTAAAATGAAGCGCCAATCCAGGCGATCCCGGCTATAACGTGAAACCAGCGGACAAATAATGAAAGCCAATCAAGCCACGGCATGGTTAGAGCTCCTGTTGTTGATATTGTGGGTGACCCGCCACATAAGTGGCCACCGTTGCGCGGTCATCTCCGAGCATGGTCAGGGCAAAAAGGGTATCTTCGCAGGTGCTCTCTGCGTTGATACGTAATTGAGTGAGTGCATCAAAGCGGGGATTCAGTACCACAAAGTCGGCATCGGTGCCGGGGTTCAGGTTACCAATTTTATCACTCAGTCCCAGGCAGTCTGCGGCGCCCTGGGTGAGCATATAAAACCCTTGCAGAGCAGACAGGTTGTATTGGCGTAACTGACATATTTTATACGCCTCGCCGAGGGTTCTGAGCAGATTAAAACTGGTACCGCCGCCCACATCGGTTGCCAGGGTAACCGGCACGCCAAACTTATCGGCTTTGCTCATCTCAAACAGACCACTGCCTAAAAACAAATTAGAGGTAGGGCAGAATGACGCAATGGCACCGCTTTGGGCCATACGTTGCCATTCACTGTCAGACAGATGAATACAATGACCATATACCGCTCTGGGGCGAACCATATGGTATTTCTCATACACAGCCAGATAATCTTCACATTCCGGGTACAGGGTTTTCACCCAGGCAATTTCATCGTGGTTTTCCGACAGGTGGGTCTGAATAAACACATCGTCGTATTGCTGAGCCAGTTCACCCAGTGCGGCCATTTGGGCGCTGCTGCTGGTGGGCGCAAAGCGTGGGGTCAGGGCATAGTAATTACGCCCTTTACCGTGGTAGCGATCAATCAGGTCGGCACTGTCGCGCTGAGCCGATTCGGGGGTATCCTGCAGCCAGTCGGGACAATGCCTGTCCATGCACACTTTACCGGCAACGGTAAGCATGTTGCGCTGACTGGCAGCGTTAAACAGCGCTTCTGTTGCTACCTTATGTACGCTTGAGTACACCAAGCCGGTAGTCGTACCGTTTTTCAGGCATTCCGTTAAAAAAGCGTCTGCCATAGTGGCGGCAAAGTCGGCGTCTTCAAACTGGCGTTCGGCAGGGAAGGTAAAGTTGTCCAGCCAGGTGAGCAACTGTTCACCATAACTGGCGATAATCCCTGTTTGCGGAAAATGCAGGTGCGTATCAATCAGGCCGGGAATAATCACCTTGCCTGAGTAATCGGTGACTGCCACATCAGCATATTGCGCTTTTAGCGCTGAAAAGTCGCCAACGTCAGCAATCTTGCCGTCTTTGATCAGCAGGGCGCCATCCTTAAAACTCTGCAGGTCGCTCTGATAGTGGGTTGTTGAATGCGGAAAATGGTAAATTGTCCCGCGAATTAATTGTGTTGTTGCCACTAGCTACCCCGGTAACTGCTGAAGCCAAACGGTGAGATAAGCAGCGGTACATGGTAGTGCCCACCGTCCTCGGTCATCTCAAAGTGAATATCCACATGGGGATAGAAAGACTGGCCATGCCGGGCCAGCAGATAATCCTTACATGCAAACCGGATATGGTAAGTACCGGCTGTAAAAGTAATGCCCGGCCAGTCTTTGCAGCGGCCATCGCTGTTAGTTACGGTGGTCACCTGATTGCCATCAGGGGCGGTGAGGGTGACCGGCATATCGGCAACGGGTGTTCCGGAAGTGGTATCGAGCACATGGCTGGATAAACTGATCATGATGAAGATTCCTGTGTTGGCGCTGGACTTAATGCTTTGGTAAGCCGTAACAAGGTGATTTTAATTTGTTCCGCTGCGGCATTGGCCAGTTCGCTGACGGTATCATTGGGCAAGCGTTTTTGCAGGGCTTCCAGCATGGTATCGGCGCTTAACCCCGTGGCACAGATAATAAAAATAAACCCGTGTTTGTTAAGGTATTCATGATTAAGCGTATGCAGTGCCTGCAGTGTTGCCTCGCTGGCCGCTGCGGCACCTTGCTGTTCTGAGGCGGCGGTCGTTTTGGTGTTTGCAAATTTTGCTCTGAGGCTATTCACATCGCCTATCATCGGATGGGCTTCAAACGCCTGACGGTAGTCGCTGTCGGTCAGCGACTCCCACACTTCCACTGCATAACTGTACACCTCGGCCGGGCTTTTATAGGGGCGGCCAGTCACCATGGCGTTAACCCAGCGCTCTGCCGCACAGGTGGTTTCAAACCAGTCGTAAGCGGCGTTATCGTCCAGTTGATTCAGGTCATTGAGGGTCATGAATAAGGTCCTTTGTCATGGCGGTAGTGGTAACAGATGAAGGGGCGTCTAGCCCGTGTAAGCGCTGAATAATTTGGGCGCTGACAGATACCGCCACTTCCACCGGCAGTTTGCCAGGAATCGCGTTCAGGCCTATGGGGGTAACAAAACGCGCGAGTTGTTGTTCAGACATACCCTTACTTTTTAAACGGTGCACGAAACGTTTCGCTTTGGTTTGTGAACCAATCATACCAACGTAAGGTAAATCCGGGTGCCTGAGGGCTTTTTCTGCCAGCTCAAAATCCAGTTGATGATCGTGGGTCATGATCACCACCCAGCTGCCTTTCGGTAATAAAGGGATTTCACCTGCGGGTTCATCGTCACACAGATAATCGACATTGGCGGCCAGTGGCTGAGTGGGGGTAAGGGCTTCGCGGTTATCAATCCAGCGCACCGAAAGGGGTAACTGGGCCAGAATAGGCACCAGTGCCTGGGCCACATGACCCGCGCCAAACAGTGCCAGCACCTGGCGATGGCTGACATGGGTCTCAATCAGCAGTTTTACTGCGCCACCACAACACTGGCCCAGTTTACTGGCCAGCGGAAAACTGTGTATGGCTTGTTGATTATGGCGCTGGTTAATACTCTCCGCCAGCGCCTCGCGTGCCAGCTCTATGGCTTTAAACTCAAGGTGCCCGCCACCGATGGTATCGAACTGACGATCGGCGGTGACCACCATTTTTGTACCTTGTTCCCGGGGCGTTGAGCCTGCAGTGGTGAGCACCGTAATCAGTGCATACCCCTGGGCATGTTGCTCACAATAGTGAATGGCTTCAAACCAGCGGCGCACCTGCCATTTTTCATGTTGCATGTTATTGCTCTCCAGTGGCATTCTGAATAGCATTAATAGCCATGAGGACTTTTTCGGGCGTAGCTGGGGCAGGCAGATCGGGATCCCGCTTATAATCGGCCAGGCTGGCCACGGCGTCTTTAAGGGCACACCATACCGAAATCGCCAACATGAAGGGCGGTTCACCCACAGCTTTGGAGTGATAAATACTGTCTTCGGCGTTGGGCCGGTCAAACAGTGCCACGTTGAAGTGCGCCGGCGTATCGCCAATGGCGGGAATCTTATAAGTAGCCATGTTATTGGAGATTAACCGGCCTTTATCGTCCCAGCGTAAATCTTCAGTGGTGAGCCAGCCCATGCCCTGTATAAAGCCGCCTTCTATTTGGCCGCGGTCAATGGCCGGGTTCAGGCTGGTGCCTACATCATGCAGGATATCCACTTTATCGACGGTGTATTCGCCGGTCAGGGTATCCACACTGACCTCAGATACGGCCGCACCATTGGCAAAGTAAAAAAACGGCCGGCCAGATCCGGTGTCGCGGTCGTAGTATATTTTCGGCGTGCGGTAATACCCTGTGGCTGATAATGAAATTCGTGCCATATAGGCATTTTGAATCAGTTGGGTGAAGGGTAAGTGATGGCCTCCGCCACTCACCTGGCCCGCGGCGAAAATCACGTCTTCTGCCGGCACGTTAAATTGTTCCGCAAAGAACGCAGCCAGGCGCTCTTTAATGGTAATACAAGCATTTTGTGCCGCTTTACCGTTAAGGTCGGTACCACTTGATGCCGCTGTGGGCGAGGTATTAGGTACCTTATCGGTGCGTGTGGCGGTTACCTCGATATTATCCAGCGTTACGCCAAATTCATGGGCCACAATCTGACCAATTTTAGTGTGCAGACCCTGGCCCATCTCGGTACCACCGTGATTGACCTGAATGCTGCCATCGGTATAAATGTGAAGCAGTGCACCGGCCTGATTGAGGTGCTTGGCGGTAAAGGAAATACCAAATTTAACCGGCGTCAGAGCCAGGCCTTTCTTAATGATAGGGCTTGCTGCGTTAAACGCTTTTACTTCCTCGCGGCGCTGCCAGTAATGGCTGTCGGTTTCGAGTTTACTGATGAGGTCGGGCAGAATATCCTGTTCCAGGGGCATGCCATAGGGCGTGGTTGTGCCATTTTCCGGGCCATACAGGTTGAGCTTGCGCACTGATAGCGGATCAAGGCCTGTTTTACGGGCAACTACGTCCATCATCAGCTCGGCCATAATCAGCCCCTGAGGACCGCCAAATCCACGAAATGCCGTATGTGATACAACGTTGGTTTTCAGGCGATGGCCGGTAATGTGGGTATCACCTAACTGGTAAGCGTTATCGACGTGAAACATAGCGCGGTCGACTATCGCATCAGACAAATCCGGCGAGTGGCCACAGTTGCCTGCTACGGTAACCCTGGCGCCAAGCATTTTACCTGTTTCATTAAAAGCGATTTCATAGTCATTTTCAAAAGGGTGGCGTTTGCCGGTTGCCTGCATGTCGAGCATGCGCGGTAAACGCATTTTAACTGCCCGCCCGGTACGCAGCGCAAAAACGGCGGCCAGACAAGCCCATTGGGCGGCCTGGGATTCCTTACCGCCAAAGCCGCCACCCATTCGGCGCATATCCACCGCCACCCGGTGGAGTTTAACGTCGAGTACTTCAGCAACCAGTTTCTGCACTTCACTGGGATGCTGGCTGGAGGTAAAGATACTCATGCGATCTTCTTCTTCAGGGATGGCCAGACTAATATGACCTTCCAGGTACATGTGTTCCTGACCGCCCACTGAAAGATGGCCTGTCGCCCTGAGCGGGGATGCCGCCAGGGTTTTACTCACATCACCACGACCAAATTCATGAGTGGGACGGACTTTCGCATTGGCGGCCAGCGCCGCATCAGTGGTTAAAATGGCGTCTGCTTCAGCAAAGGTCATGGTCGCTTTTGTTGCGGCCTCCCGGGCCTGTTCCTGGGTTTCTGCCAATACCGCAAACACGGGTTGGCCATGAAACTTCACCTCGTTGTCGAGCAGAATAGGATCGCCGCCAAACACCGGGCCTATATCGGTGTGACCGGGAATATCGGCCACGGTTATTACGTCGATAACGCCAGGCGCTTGCTTCACCGCACTAAGATCCAGAGACTGCAGCGTACCACTGGCTACCGTCGTTGTGCCCACACTGGCATAACACAGTGAAGCCGGGGCAGGGATATCATCAACATACCGCGCTGAGCCCGACACTTGTCTGATGGCACTTTCGTGTTTTTCCGAGCGTAACAGCGGCGAGTGTTCGGCCTTATGGGATGGTTGGTCAACAAGTTTACGCATAAGCTGTCACCCGGGTTGTGGCTAATAGTTCAGTCTGTGTTTCAAACCAGAAGCGCTGCCATAAATTGGCGAGTAATTGTTTACGATAGCTGGCGCTGGCCCGCACATCATCAATCGGCGAAAACGCCTCAGCAAGGATTTCCATGCCCAGTTGGCGGGTACTTTGTTCACTCCAGGTTTTACCCAGCAAACGCTGTTCCAGCTCTTCGCAGCTAACCGGGGTTGCGGCCACGCCGCCGAATCCTGAAGAAAGAGCCGTTACCTTGCCATTATCCAGCGTCACCGTGAACACGGCACACACCGCAGAAATATCATCTTCGTGACGCTTTGACACCTTATACGCTTTCATTTGCGTTTGGGCATCGAGCCGGGAAAAGCGGATCGCGCTAATCCATTCTTTGTCTGCCAGCACGGTCTGCCGGTAGCCGGTAAAAAAGTCACGGGCCGGCACTTCCCGGTAGGCACTGCCATTATCAATCATTACTACTGCATTGAGGGCCAGCAGCACAGGCGGCATATCGCCGATGGGCGAGGCATTAGCAACGTTACCGCCAAGTGTCGCCTGGTTTCTAATTGGTAATGACGCAAACCGATCAATAAGTTCATGCAACTGCGGAAATTGCTGATGCAATACCGGTGCGAAGTCATTGAGTGGTAAGGCTGCGCCTACTGTGATGCCATCGTTATCAACGGTTAATGCCAGGCACTCTTTAACCCGTGTGGTGCTGATCAGGGTAGGCAGTGTTTTTAACTGCTGGGTGTATTCGAGGGATAAATCGGTACTACCCGCCACCAGGCGTGCGTCAGGGTGTTCCTGCAACAAAGCTGCCATCGCCTCGCGACTGGGCGGTAAATACACCTTGTTTATTCCCGGCAGTGTGTCTTCGCTGGCAATGGCCTTTAGCTGCTTCAGTACCTCATCTTCCCGGGCGCTGAACTTATCCGCCTGGCGGTTGCCGCAGCTGTCCAGCGTGGCTTCGATAATGGGTCGGTAACCGGTACAGCGGCACAGGTTGCCAGACAAGGCAGTATTAACGGTTTCACGATCTGCCGGTTTATCACTGTGATAAAGGGCGAACATCGACATAACGAAACCAGGCGTACAAAAACCACACTGACTACCATGATGTTCGACCATGGCCTGCTGCACCGAGTGCAGGGCTTTGCCATCGCTGAGGTGTTCTACGGTGATCAGCTGTTTACCGTGCAGTGCCGCCATTAACGTAATACAACTGTTGACACTGCGGTAAAAAATCGCGGACTGAGAAGGGGCAATTTCACCAAGAACGACCGTGCATGCACCACAATCGCCAGCTGCACAGCCTTCCTTGCTACCAGTCAGCGATTTTTGTTCACGCAGATATTGCTGTACAGACACTTCTGCAGCGTTATTATCTAGCGTAACCAGTTCATTATTAAGTAAAAATTTAATCATCCTGTGCTCCGGGCCTGAGGTGGCGGGCGAATTAACGCATACCATACCGGAATTACTATTCAAAAAGTAGACCAAGTGGTCAGTTTTTTGTGTTTAAATGGCGCTGCAGCCTCAACTGGGCGCCCGTAGTGCCTGGTTTCACGCCGGCCATTGAGGTTGGCTAACCAGTCTGAACAGAGCGTAGCCTATAAAACGGTGAGCCATTTTTGTGGACTGACCACTTGGTCCGGTAAAAAGTGACTAAGTGGTCAGGAAATTGCTGTAAATCAGAATGAGTACTGAGACAAAGCAACGAGAAAGTGACAATATAGAGCATGAATGTGTGCTGGCTTTAAAACGCCGGACGATGCCTGATGACATTCACGTGCTCAGTCAATTTCAGTGAAAAACAAGGAACGCAGTATTAATGGCGAGTAAATCGAAAATGGACGGTAGTATCGGGGCCAAGAATAAACAGAAAATTCTGGCCGCGGCTGAAAAGGCTTTCGCAACCTATGGGTTTAAGGGGACTTCGGTACAGCAGATTGCTGATGAAGCGGAGTTACCTAAAACCAATATTCTGTATTATTTTAAATCGAAGCAGGGCTTATATGTAGCCATGCTGCAGGACATTATGTCGCTGTGGAATTCCCGGTTCGATCAGGTGACTGAGGAAGACGACCCGGCTGAATCCCTGGCAGACTATATTGCCGATAAAATGACGGTGTCGCGAACCCATCCGCAGGCATCTAAAATCTTTGCGATGGAAGTGCTCAATGGCGCGCCTTATCTGAACAAATTTTTCAGTAATGAACACGTCGCCTGGATGGAAGGGCGGGTAGCCATTTTAAATCGCTGGATTGAACAAGGGCGGATGACACCGGTGGATCCGCTGTATCTGTTATTTCATATCTGGGCCTGTACCCAACATTACGCCGATTTTTCGGCCCAGATCACCAGCTTGCGTGGCAAGACCATGAAACGGGCCGATTTTGATGAAGCAACCCGACAACTGGTGCAATTAATCCTGTCGGGCTGTGGCCTGACTGTCCCCGAAAAATACGCGGAGTTGTAACATGAGTGATTACCCAAGAGACTTGGTCGGTTACGGGGCGAACCCACCGCATCCAAAGTGGCCGGAGAATGCCAGGATCGCGATTCAATTTGTCCTGAATTACGAGGAAGGCGGTGAAAACTGTGTGCTGCATGGCGATAGTCATTCAGAAATCTTTCTGTCTGAAATTATTGGTGCACAACCCTATGCTGACCGCCATTTAAGCATGGAGTCTATCTATGAATATGGTTCCCGGGCCGGATTCTGGCGACTGCACCGTCTATTCACCCAGGCCAATATCCCGGTAACGGTATTTGGAGTGACCATGGCCCTTGAGCGTCATCCTCAAGCCGTTAAGGCGATGCTGGAAGCGGATTGGGAAATTGCTAGTCATGCCCTGCGCTGGATCCACTTTCAGGATATGGACATCAACGAGGAACGGGCGCAGATTGAAGAATCAGTCAATCGACATAAAGCCTTAACCGGCAAGGCGCCCGCGGGCTGGTACACCGGCAGAACCAGCCCTAATACGCTGGCGCTGATTGCCGAGCGCGAGGACATTCTTTACTGCGCCGACTCCTACGCCGACGACTTACCCTATTACGATCTACATTACAGTAAACCACTGCTGGTGGTGCCTTACACACTGGATACCAATGATATGCGGTTTGCAACGCCACAGGGGTTTAACAGTGGCGAGCAGTTTTTCACTTACCTCAAAGACGCTTTTGATGTGTTGTATGAAGAAGGGCAGGACGCCCCCAAAATGTTATCCATTGGCCTGCATAACCGCATTATTGGCCGTCCGGCGCGTTTTGCTGCGTTAAAACGCTTCGTGGAGTATGTGCAGAGTCATGATCAGGTGTGGTGTTGTACCAGGGAGCAAATCGCTCAGCACTGGGCAGAGCATTTTCCATACGGCGAAAAATAACCGTTGTACATTGAGTAGTTATTATAAAAATAACCGTCATACCGGCCGCCGTGCCGGTATCTTCTAATAAGCCAGACTTAGTTAATATAGCCTTTTGAAATCCTCAGGCAGTCTCCACTTTTTTGTCGGGTCGCCGACGCCGACCAGGGGCGGCAGTGAGGCCGCCCCTGGACCCCACTCAGTTCTAAATTGCGAAACAGCCTATTGGCCGACAAAAAGGGGCAAACCTAACGCGCTGAGCGGGCGTCCTGCCCGCGCAGCCCTGGCTCGTCGTCCGTGACGAGCCTACGGATT
>NZ_BAAJLP010000013.1:0-135884 GCF_057547795.1 Alteromonas sp. 4NH20-0104
CTGCAAAGCATTAAATAGTGCCGCTGTTGTAAATTTGTTGTTAAGCTACGTTTTTTAATTACAACGTAAAAGTGGGCGATTTATCATGAAGAAGCTTAACAAGATCATGCTGGCCGGATGGTTAAGTATGCTTGCAGCGGGCCAGGTGTTTGCAGCACCTACTGAAGTGGCTAAAGCCAGTTCGCCGGTTGTTATCGACGGTAAGGCCGACGAAGCGGCCTGGGATAACGCAAAGTGGCATCCTCTTAAGCACCTCATGGTGGGCACTATGCCCATTCCGGCAGACTTTAGTGGCCGGTTTAAAATGCTTTGGGACGAAGATCAGTTGTATCTGCAGGTAGAAATTATCGACGATGTATTGATCGATACTCACCCGAATCCGCTCCTGGCTTATTGGGATGATGACTGTCTTGAAATCTTTATTGATGCCGATGCATCGGGCGGCAATCATCTAAAATCTTACAATGCTTTTGCGTACCACATTGCCCTTGATGGTAATGTTGTGGATATTGGCCCAACAAGCAATGGCGGTCAGGAGTTTGTTTTACTCAATGAGCATGCCACCAGTCACTGGACTCGTGAAGATACGTCACCCTATCAAATAACCTGGGAAGTCAGCTTCAGAGTGTATCCGGACACTTTTCATCATAATAAACCGGTGCCGCCACTGAGCCTGTCAGCAGAGCAGGTGCTGGGTTTTATGCTGGCCTATTGCGACAATGATGGCAGTGAAGAGCGCGAGCATTTTGTGGGATCCCACGAAGTTGAACCGGTTAATGGCGACCGCAATCTAGGTTATATCGACGCATCAGTTTTCGGCCAAATTAAGCTGGTTGACTAACCTTCGGGTAAGGACACCTCAACCCGTTACAGGCTAACTGCGGCATGCTTTTGTTCATACATCAGCATGTCGGCAGCGTGAAGTAACAGCGACAGATCATTGTGTGGGGCATCAATAATTTGTGCCCCCACGCTCGCTGACAGCGGGATATGTTGTTCATCAATTTTGACAATTAGGTCTTCCAGACGCTCAGTAACACGCTTTGTAACCCGCTCGGCAATGTTGCGGCTGTGGCAATGACTCATCAATACAAACTCGTCGCCGCCGAGCCTGCCTACAATATCCTGAGCCCGTGACTGACTGTTGAGAATTTTGGCCAGAATAATCAGGGCTTTGTCGCCTACCCGGTGGCCATAGGTATCGTTAACTTGTTTAAACTCATCCAGGTCGATAAACAGCAGCAACAGCACGCCACCTTCTTTGCTGTGGGCTGATAACATCTTTTGTGCCGACTCTTCCCAGCCCCGCCGATTGAGAACCGGACAAAGGGGGTCGCTTGAGGCAGCAAGATACGCCTGCATTTTGTCAGACTGAAGGCGCTTAACCCGCTCCGATGCCGCAATAGCCAGTACCAGAGCTTCTACCGTGACCGCCACTATCAGGGCATAGCGATGGAGGAATTCATTTACGTCAGGCAGGTAAACACGGAACAGCATGGCTGCCAGTAACACCATTAGCGCTATCAGTACCCAACCAGCTCCGTGTACTTTGCGTAATGTTGCGTATGCAGTGGCCAGAGTTACCGCTACCATGCCAAGCAGGGTAATCAGCCCCATTAACTGATTGGCGATAGCGGGCAGCGTGGTAACCGGGAGCGCCGCTACAAAGCCAAGTGCAAGCACGGCCATGCCGCTGAAGATAATGGTGTGATATTCCCAGCGCTTTAATATCAGTCGCAGATCGAGCAGTAAACAGATAAAGCGCAGAGCTGTGTAGACCGTGGTGCCAGCAAAGATGGCTTTGATCTGATGGCCGTGCAACCAGTGCGCCTCAGGGAGCAAAATTCGTAACACACCTTCCTGAAGTACAAAGAAAAATCCGGCGCTTAAGATATACCCACTGTAGGCATAAAATCCGGCGTTGCTCAGGCTACGGCCCAATATGCCTACATAAATACACAGTGCTATACAAAACCCACCAAAGGCACTGATGGTTAAAATATGCAAACTGTTGGCACGCTGAAAGGTTGTTAAATCGCGCAGAGATAGGCTTACTTTACTGTCATGGTCTGACTCGGCGGTCAGAGTGAAACGGTAAACCCCCTCAGGCAGCAGGTAAGCGGCCCGGGCACTAGCCAGGGGGGTAATAGTAGAGGCGTCATCAGCATAAATGGTGGGTTTGTGCAGGGCATCCAGCGGAAAACTCAGTACGCGGGCTTCGGCTAACTGACAACGAAACTGAATATCGTTTAATCCCACGGTTACATCAACCGTTTGCTGAAGTGATTGCGTACGAGGTGCAATGATCTGGCAATCGGCGAACCCTGGCGATGAAAATAGCATCATCAGCAGTACAGCGGTATACCACCCTTTGATACAGCACATTCCCTGTTTCACAGCTCAGCAACCCGATACCAAAATATTCGATTATTCATCTATTTACTGCACGCACCACTATGATGTTGCTTACTTTACGCGCACTATTGCGTGATGTGAACGAAAAAAAGGTTATGTGAGTATTTATTTCGATTAATGTCGGGAGACGAGGTTAGTCGCCTCCAACAATTTGTACCTGAGCAAGGTCGGTATCGCCTTTAATAACCTTGTAAATGGCATCCTGAACCAGGGTACGCATGCCATCCTGCATGGCCTGGGCTTTCATCTCGGCCACAGACGCTTCTTTATAAACCAGGGAGCGCAGCGCCGGTGTCATGCCTAATAACTCGTGTACACCGGTTCTTCCCCGATAGCCGGTATCACCGCAATCATCGCAGCCTTTAGCGCGATGCAATTCAAGGTTATCCGGTAGATTAAGTTCGTCGATATACTCCTCACCATACTGGCGTTTGATAAACGCTATATCGGTGTCTGAAGCCGGGTGTTTTTCCTTACAGGTGCTGCAGAGGGTTCTGATCAAGCGCTGCGCGAGGATCCCCACACAGGCATCGGAGAAGTTCACCGGGTCGAGGCCCAAATCCAGTAACCGGGTAATCGTTTCCGGCGCTGAGTTGGTGTGCAGGGTAGATAATACAAGGTGACCAGTTAAGGACGCTTCGATACCAGCATGGGCGGTTTCTTTATCCCGCATCTCACCAATCAGGATAATGTCCGGGTCGGCCCGCAGGAATGCTCTGAGTGCATTGGCAAAAGTAAAGCCTATTTTCGGGCTAACCTGCACCTGCTGAAGACCTGGCTGAGTGATTTCCACCGGATCCTCTGCCGTCCAGATTTTCTTTTCCGGAGTATTCAGGTACCCCAGAATAGCATGCAAAGTGGTAGTTTTACCGGAACCGGTCGGCCCTACAACCAACAGAATCCCGTGTGGTTTCTTGATCATGTCCTCAAGTCGCAACATATTGCCCGGCGCAACGTTCATTTTACCCATGGGCATGGCGCCGCCCGATGCCAGAATACGCATAACAACGCCTTCACCGGCAACCGTTGGAATAGTAGCGACCCGAACCTCTACCAACTGACCACTCATTCTGAAAGCCAGTTTACCGTCTTGGGGAACACGCTTTTCGGCGATGTTCAGGTTCGACATAATTTTAATCCGCGCGATAACAGCACTGTGGTGCGAGGCCGGAACCTGGTTGATATCCCGGCATACACCGTCTATCCGCATCCGCACGCGGGTAGGACCACTCTTTTCCGGATCAATATGAATATCTGAAGCGTTGAGCCGTTTGGCATCATGAAGAATGCGGCTGACTAAACGAACAACTGCAGGCGCATCGTCTGAAAGTTCATCAATCCCTTCCTCTGATTCCTCTGCTGAGGTACCAATTTCATCGAGGATCTCACTCATCTCGCCAGGCGCGCCGCTACCCGCTGAATCGCCGAGGTACTGCAGAACATGGTTAGGTAAGCCAACGGCAATATCATAGCTGTCGATACCCAGCGCGCTTTCAATTTCCATCAACAGGGAAGCGTTATTGGGCTCGGCCATCAGCACGATAGGTTTATCATGGGCATCGGCAATCACTGCCACAAAATTACGCTTCAGATAAGAGGTGTTGAGGCGGCTTTCGCTCTGGTAGACGTGGTATTTTTCAGGGTCAAAACCAATGAAGGGTACCTGATAATGAATAGATAACGAGGTGCCAAGTTTGCCTTCATTGATGCGGTATTCAGACATTAACCGCTGCACCATCTGACGAATATCGCCACTGGTTTCCTGTAGTTCCGTGAGGGCTTTCTCGTTGATCAGGTTTTCGTGGAGTAACAGATCAAATGGGTTTTGCGTGCCGCCGAGTTCGTAACGGAATTTAGTGCCTAAGATGTCGTTGAGCTGCTGTGCAAGCTCCATGTCGCGGTTGGTAAAAGGCCCGTTGTTTTTATTGATGATCTGAAAAACACCCATGATAACGCCGGCATTCAGAATAGGTACACACAGAATATTGCGGGTTCTGAAGTCGCTGCTTTTATCAAACCTGTCGGCAAAGCGCAGGCGCGGATGAATGGCGGCTAGCTCTTCCTGATCATAGGGATTAGAGATAATTAATGGCCGCTGTGATAAGGCAACGTAGCCCGCAATAGACAGTGGACTGATGGGCACCTTGATTTCCATTGTCTCTTTACCGGTTTTAAACCGGGCGACCAAATCCTGATGCTGACGACGACGCTGAAAGATACTCATGCGTTGTGCATCAAATAAACCGAGTATAAGGGGTTCTAGCTCTCTGTAGGCATCTAACAACGTAGGCTTTTTCTCAAGCACTGTGTTGATTTTATCGAACACCAACTGGTTTTCATTTATGTCTGACATATTCTACTACAAATTAGTAAGCTGTTACTCACAGGGCAGGAAACATATCCGGCTGTGACGAAGTATAGTATTAATATATATCACCTTATACCCTCTGACCTAATGCAGCAATACTGCAAAAGGTGCAGGTGGTAAAAGTCGGTGCATCTCGGGCTGTTTACTGCCCCTGCTCAGGTGATGATTTTAGTTGTTCGTTCAGCGTCACGCTAAAGTGAAAATCACCGATTTGCATTATGCGGTACTGCGGTTGACTGTAATTTACCTCCAGTGCCTGAAGATGCTCGCGTAGAGTCTTCGTTTTATTTTTGCCGGTCGGGCCCAAATCCTCTATACCTATCGGATACCAATTACTGTTTCTGCGTATATACAGGGTGGCATCTACCAGGTAGTTAGTTTCCAGCATTAGCAGGTAGTCGGTTTGGTTATCGCCATCAGGGTCGACCGCCAGCAGGTAAAGATGTTCAGCCTGTCGCAACAGGTAGTTACTTTTAGTCAGGCTGCCGTAAATGACATCGGCGAGATCTGAGGGCATCTCGCAGTCGTTGAGACATTCGATACTGTTGATCACCATCAGCTTGTCCTGCTCAGGCTCTATAGCATCTTCCTGATAGGCTCGGGAAAGTCTTAGCGCCAGTGTCGGGTGACTGTCGCCATAGGTTTGCTTTAGTTGTTCAATGGCAAGGTAGCCAGGCAACGCAAGCTGATTGGCAAAATACGCTATGTCTATGTCCTGCAAATCGGTTTGTCCGGATTCGATACGGGCTAACTGGCTATCAGCCGTCAATTTTCGTAAGTCTGCAAACGGGCTGTTTACCAATACCATCACCAGCATCAGTAGCCAGCCCATCGCGACATTAATGCGGCCGAGACCGGCAATCCAGTCATCTCTATAGCGGGCTATACAAGTTACATAGCCAAGGGAAAAAAGCGCCAGAAACATCCATACTATCATCCCCCAGTAACGACTTACTGACCAGCCATACTGCTCCACCCTTAGGGACAGACCATAAAATACCAGCCCACTGTAAACCGGTAACAAGAGTATGCCGAGATAGATAAACCGGTGCACAAAAGGGGAGTAAGGGCGTTCATCTGCATCACCCTGATAGACGCTGTTCAGCGCAAACAGCAGACAGGCCTGCATCCACAGAATGAGATAACTGCCCGGGCCTTTTTCCCATAGCGGCGATAAACCGGTAAACGGTAAAGCGAGCAGGAAGATCACCGAGACAAATACCAGTAATACCAGAAGGTACTTCAACAGCGCTTGCTGCAACTGTTTAATGGTATCGACGATAATGCTGAGCCGGCGGATAAGAATTACGCCCAGTGCCAGAGCAAGATTAAGCGCCGGGTAATAAAACCACTTTTGCTCAAACAATTCGTCAAAAAAGTCGATATTAATCACCGAGAACAACCCGGCCCACAGCATCAGGACCCCCCAGGTAACCAGCGTAAATGCCAGTGCCAGACCCAGAGTAAGCAGGTTGCGCCAGGAATAGTGAAACAACTGAGGATAAACGAAGGGCTCATCGGCCGTTTTCACCTGCACGTACATCAGCGCTTTAAAGGTCAGTAAAGCCAGAGTAAATGTCATGGGGGCGAGCAGAGTATCCAGGCGTGAGGGAGCAGAGGGGATTGCCTGGCCACCGGTGTAAAAGGCAAGCAGCGCACAAAGCGCGGCAAAGGGGGCTATGTAGGTAACCAGTCTGACCTTATTGCTGTCGTTAACCCCCAGCAGATACAGGCCAGGCCCGATAATGACCAGAGCATAAGCCGCAAATAGCCACTGCGGCGCCGTGGCCGGCCAGAACTCAAAGTCGATGGACTGATGTAATAGCAACAGAGCGAGCCCCTGTAGCAGGGCAATAAGTAGCATCAGCCGGGTAGGATAGCGCTGTTCTTCCATAAATATCATCGCCGGATTGTTTTACTAATTAAACTACAGTAGTTTTATGAATTGGTGAAAATTAAATAAAGAGAAGAACTTATGCCCGGTACTGAGCGTTCATTAACGTTGCGCTTTCTGGCAGAGCCTGCGGATGTTAACTTCGGTGGTAAAGTGCACGGCGGTGCGGTAATGAAATGGATCGATTTAAGTGCCTATGGGTGTGCTGCCGGCTGGAGCGGAAAATACTGCATCACCGCTTACGTGGGGGGAATGCACTTTGTGAAGCCAATCCTGGTGGGTAACATCGTGGAAGTTGAAGCGAAGGTTATTTATACCGGCACCAGCTCCATGCATATTCGTATCCTGGTTCGCGCTGGCGATCCTAAAAGCAGTGAACGCGAGCTTTGTACACATTGTATTGCGGTAATGGTGGCCATGGATGAAAACGGCAAGCCGTCGGCGGTTCCGGATTGGGTACCAAAAACGGAGCAGGACAAGCGTCAGCGCGAATCGGCCATCAAACTCATGACGATGCGAGACCAGATCCGCGAAGAGATGACCACCTACGTGGATAACTAAGGTATTCAGGTTAATCAACATGGCGCATAATGTTTGTTGACGGAGCCGGGCGTTGTGCCATGCTCAATGGATGATCTATTTTATGCTGGATGAATTGCCTGCCAGCTAGGTTGAGACAGTTTGAAGTTTAAGTGTTTCGTATTTCCAAGTAAACTACTGTTAAGTGTTATGGCTGCCGTGGCGTTGTCTGTCGCCAGTGCCAACGCCAGCGCTATTGAGTGGTCTGAAGAAAAGACCAGGCTACTCAGTGACATCAATCATCATCCTACCGAGGTCATCAACTCTATTGAGGCCCGGTTAGCGAATGCATCCGTATCGGTGCATGAACAAGCGCGGTACCATTACATACTCAGTGATGCTTATTATGCTTTATTCCTGGGTGATGAAGCGCTCGTTGAAGCCCAAAAAGCCCTTTCACTGGCACAACAGAGCGACGACGAAGAGTTCATCCAGGCATGTAACATTAAGGTCGCCAGGGCCTACGATACGATGGCCGATGCCTCACCTGGGATTGAATACGCCCAACGGGCATTATCCTGGGCGGTCGAGAATCAGTCTCCCTCTGTGCAAATTGATGCAATGATTGCCCTGGGTTCTATCAATCTGACTATTGTTAACCTGGTAGAAGCGCTCGACTATTTTACTCAGGCCTATCGCATAGCGCAGCAACATGAGCTGGATACGGTTGCTCCCCATATAGCTTCCTTTATAGCACTGGTATACGAAGCGCAGGAAAAATCGCGTTCGGCGATCCCTTATTTTGAAGAATCCGCACGTTATTATCGGCAAACCGATAATCAGGTTGAGTTGTCTAACTCTTTGTATGGCCTGGGACTCGCTTACGGCAAAATCCATCAGCTTGATAAAGCGGTTGATTACTTCAACGAAAGCATGGCCATATCGGTAGAAATTGGTGATAAACAAGGCGAGGCCTATACAACTCAGGCGCTGTTTGATGTGCTGTTGTCGAGCAATGAGGAACACAGTAGTGAACAACTGGCTCAGCTTATGCCCATGCTCGATGAGGCCATAGACACGTTCAGACAAAGCAATAATGTCCATCTAGAGGTGGGTACACTGCTAATTAAAGCCAAATGGCTTGAGCGAAATGCTTTACTTGAGCAAGCATTTGAGATTATTGAACAGCTGGAAATACTGGTCGCTGAGCACGATATCACTCTCCATAAAGCGACGATTCTGTTATTAAGGGCAAAATTGCATGCAGAATCGGGTGATTACGCTGCTGCTTACCAAACTCTGCAGGCTGCCAGGCAAGAGGAAGTAAAGCGCCGGCAAGAAACCGATGAAGAGAGGTTTCAACAGTTACGAGCCGGTTTCGAGCTGGATCAGAAAGCGTATGAAAACCGATTGCTGGCAGAAACCAACGCCCGGCAAACCGCCGAGCTGGCGGTTAATAAACGGGACCAAACTATTGTCGCGCTGATTATTGCTGTATTAGTAGTGTTGATTTTTGCCATCGTATTTATGTACTTCAGCATCAGACGTCAGCACCAACAGCTGGAAAGGCTGGCTCAAACTGATGAACTCACAGCGCTGTATAATCGCCGTCAGACATTTTTGTTACTTGACCGTGAGAAAAAACTGGCCGTCCGGCAGAATCAACCGCTGAGTGTCGCCATAGCCGACCTCGATGATTTTAAGTATATCAATGATACGTACGGGCATCAGGTTGGCGATGATGTGCTCAGGCACGTAGGCGAGTGTATCAAGCGCGATTTCCGCAATACCGATATTATTGGCCGGATTGGTGGGGAAGAGTTCTTATTTGTGTTTCCGTCAGCTGCTTGCGAGGAAGTGGCGGTTGCCCTCAGGCAATTTATGGACGAGTGCAAGGTGTTGCCCGCGGCACTCTCAGCGTATTCGGATATTAAGGTGGCCTTTTCCATAGGGCTGGTGGATGCCCAGGACCAGGAGTCTGTTACCCATACGCTGGCACAGGCGGATAACCTGATGTACCAGGCTAAAGCCAATGGTAAAGACCAGGTGGTTTATTAAGATGAAATAACTATGTGAATAAAGAGAAGTAACTAACAGGGCGATACTACGTACCCTGCTTAAATGACGGCTACTTGTTGTACTTTATTACTAAATGACTCAGTAAGTAAAAAAAAGTAATGATGCTAAACACAGGAAGCAAGTGATGCTTTTCGACAAACGATAAGCAAAACAAAATCGCACTTACGAAGGCGGAAAACGCAACGCCAATTGCAAAAGTGCTTAGCTGGGGGGTTATAAGTATTTCTTTGGCATTATCCATGCTAAACCTCTAGGTTTACTCAGGCTCGTATGCAGTGGCGATCGCGATACCTGAGCTGATAATTGATGCAGTTAAGAGTATACCCATCCCCACAGGGGTTAATGCGGCCGCTGATGTAATGGCTGTAAATAGAAATCCACCGGCACTGGCTAATGCGCCCGCATAGATAGTATCATCTGAAACTCCGCCTGAGACTGCATTCAGTTCTTGTATACTTAATTCTTTCATATGTTCATCCTCGTAAAATTTAACAGTTGCGTTAATCAACGCAACTAAATCGTACGACTCACAAAGCTATATCGCTACTGGACCTGAGGCGGTTTTTCTTTGCTTTAGGGAAAAGGTAAGCATGTGAGTACGAATCCGAGATTTGCTGATACTGCGCTTAACCAATAAGCTTTATCGCAGAGATGATCGAATTATGTACAAAAAGTGAAATCGCTAGTTGCATTAGTCCGGTAACTCTGTATAATTCGCGCCCACTTGCCCCGTACATATGTACCCAGGGCATGGTTTCAGCCGCAGCCACACTGTTTTTAGGGTGGTCGCCAAAGCGACGTCTTATGATGAAGCGGGCGTGTTAGAAACAAAAACAAGATTCCGATTGGGAATCACTGGTTTATAAGCACATCTTTTCGTCCCGGAATAATTGGGAGTGAGAAGATGATTTTTTTGTTCTTTCGATTGGAGCTTAATCGATGCCAAATCAAAGAATTCGTATTCGTTTAAAAGCGTTTGATCACAAGTTGATCGATCAGTCTACGGCTGAAATCGTTGAAACGGCGAAACGTACTGGTGCTCAGGTCAGCGGTCCAATTCCACTGCCTACTCGCAAAGAACGCTATACAGTATTGACTTCTCCACACGTAAATAAAGATGCGCGTGACCAATATGAGATTCGTACTCACAAGCGTTTAGTAGACATCATCGAGCCAACTGACAAGACTGTTGACGCTCTGATGCGTCTGGACTTGGCTGCTGGTGTTGATGTTCAAATCAGCCTGGGCTAACAAGAGAGGGTAATAACAATGGCGATTGGTCTAGTCGGTCGTAAAGTGGGTATGACTCGCATCTTCACTGAAGATGGTACGTCTATCCCTGTGACTGTTATTGAAGCGACCCCAAACCGTGTTACTCAGTTACGCACTGAAGAAACTGACGGTTATCGCGCACTGCAAGTTACTGCAGGTACCAAAAAAGCGAACCGCGTAAACAAAGCTGCAGCAGGTCACTTTGCTAAAGCTGGTGTAGACGCTGGCCGTGGTCTTTGGGAATTCCGCCTGGAAGATAACGAAGGTGGCGACATCGAAGTAGGCAGTGAAATCACTGTTGAAATCTTCAACGACACCAAAAAAATTGACGTCACTGGTACGTCTAAAGGTAAAGGTTTTGCTGGCGCTATCAAGCGTTGGAACTTCACTGCTCAACGTGCTACTCACGGTAACTCATTGTCACACCGTGCACCTGGTTCAATTGGTCAAAACCAATCACCAGGTAAAGTATTCAAGGGCAAGAAGATGGCTGGTCAGCTTGGTAACAAGCAAGTCACCACTCAGTCTTTGGAAGTTGTACGTGTAGACGTAGAAAACAACCTGATCCTGGTTAAAGGTGCCGTACCTGGCGCAACTGGCGGCGACGTTGTCGTAAAGCCAGCTGTTAAAGCGTAACGTCTGGGAGTTGAACTGATGGAATTAACATTGAAAGACGCGCAAAGCGCTCTTGAAGTATCCGAAGCGACCTTTGGACGTGAATTCAACGAAGCCCTGGTTCACCAGGTCGTTGTAGCTTACGGCAATGGTGCTCGTCAGGGTACTAAAGCACAAAAGACTCGTTCTGAAGTACGTGGTGGTGGTAAGAAGCCATGGCGTCAAAAAGGTACTGGCCGTGCTCGTGCAGGTACAATCCGCAGCCCAATCTGGGTTGGTGGTGGCCGTGCATTCGCAGCCAAGCCTCGTGACTTTGATCAAAAAGTTAACAAGAAAATGTATCGTGGTGCGGTTAAGAGCATCCTGTCTGAACTGGTTCGCCAAGACCGTCTGGTAGTGGTAGAGAAGTTCGGTGTTGACACACCTAAGACTAAAGCTCTGGTTGCTAAGCTGAACGAAATGGAATTAAACGATGTTCTTATCGTTACTCCAGAAGTGGAAGAGAACCTGTTCCTTGCTGCTCGTAACCTTTACAAGGTAGACGTGCGCGATGTAGCTGGTATCGACCCGGTCAGCCTGATTGCATTCGAAAAAGTACTTATCACTGCTGATGCAGTGAAACAACTTGAGGAGGCGTTAGCATGAAAGAAGAACGTCTACTAAAAGTGCTTAAGGCACCACACGTTTCAGAAAAGTCGACTATGGCTGCTGAAGCGGGTAACACAGTTGTATTTAAAGTAGCTAAAGACGCGAACAAAGCTGAAATCAAAGCGGCAGTTGAGAAACTGTTCGAGGTTGAAGTGGATTCGGTTCGTACTGTTAACGTTAAGGGTAAAACCAAGCGTCACGGTATGTCTTTCGGTAAACGCAGCGACTGGAAAAAAGCGTATGTAGCGCTTAAAGAAGGTCAGGACATCGACTTTGTCGGTGGTGCTGAGTAAGAAGGGGATTAGAAATGCCATTAATGAAAGCTAAGCCAACTTCTCCCGGTCGTCGTCACGTAGTTCAGGTTGTTAATCCTGACCTGCATAAAGGTGCACCTTATGCACCTTTGCTGGAAAAGAACAGCAAGTCTGGCGGCCGTAATAACAATGGTCGTATTACTACACGTCACATCGGTGGTGGTCATAAGCAACATTACCGTGTAATTGACTTTAAACGTAATAAAGACGGCATCCCAGCAAAAGTTGAGCGTTTAGAATATGATCCTAACCGTTCTGCAAACATTGCATTAGTACTGTATGCAGATGGTGAGCGTAAGTACATCCTGGCACCTAAGGGTATCCAGGCTGGTGACGCGATCCAATCTGGTTCAAATGCGCCTATCAAAGCGGGTAACGCTATGCCTATGCGCAACATGCCAGTGGGTACCGTTGTTCACGCGATTGAAATGAAGCCTGGCAAAGGTGCACAAATTGCACGTTCTGCCGGTGGTAGTGCACAGATCCTGGCACGTGACGGTAACTACGTTACTTTACGTCTGCGTTCAGGTGAAATGCGCAAAGTATTATCTGATTGTCGCGCCACCATTGGTGAAGTGGGCAATGCAGAACACATGCTTCGTTCATTAGGTAAAGCTGGTGCCAGCCGTTGGCGCGGTGTTCGTCCAACCGTTCGTGGTGTTGTAATGAACCCGGTTGACCACCCACACGGTGGTGGTGAAGGTCGTACTTCTGGCGGTCGTCACCCAGTAACTCCTTGGGGTGTTCCTACTAAAGGTAAGAAAACCCGAAGCAACAAGCGTACTGATAAGCTTATCGTACGTCGTCGTAACAAGTAATAGCGAGGATTCACCATGCCACGTTCTCTCAAGAAAGGTCCATTTATCGACCTTCACTTGCTGAAGAAGGTAGAGGCTGCAGTGGAAAAGAACGAACGTAAACCAATCAAAACCTGGTCTCGTCGTTCTATCATCATCCCAGATATGATTGGGTTGACCATTGCAGTCCATAACGGCCGCCAACATGTACCTGTCATCGTGAGTGACGAAATGGTCGGCCACAAGTTGGGCGAATTTGCGCCAACGCGTACTTACCGCGGCCATGTCGCGGATAAGAAAGCTAAACGTTAAGGGGTAGGAAGATGGAAGCATTAGCTAAACACCGTTTTGCCCGCACGTCGGCTCAAAAAGCACGCTTGGTTGCGGATCAAGTTCGCGGTATGCACGTAGAAAAAGCTCTTGAGCTTTTAGCGTACAGCCCAAAGAAAAGCGCTACGCTGATTAAGAAAGTTTTAGAATCAGCAATCGCTAACGCAGAGCATAACGAAGGCGCAGACATTGATGAACTGCGCGTCGCTAAGATCTTCGTTGACGAAGGCCCAACTATGAAACGTATCAAGCCACGTGCCAAAGGCCGTGCGGATCGTATCTTTAAGCGTAGCAGTCACATCACTGTGGTTGTAGCGGATAACTAGGAGTAGATAATGGGACAGAAGGTACATCCTACAGGTATACGCCTGGGTATCAGTAAACCATGGACTTCTACCTGGTACGCTAATACCGCAGATTATGCAGATAACCTGTACAATGACCATCAGGTGCGTCAGTACCTGACTAAACAACTGAAAAACGCTTCACTGTCTAAAATCGTGATCGAGCGTCCTGCTAAGAGCATCCGTGTGACTATTCACACTGCTCGTCCAGGCGTAGTCATCGGTAAGAAAGGTGAAGACGTTGAAAAGCTGCGTAACTATGTTTCTAAGCTGGCCGGCGTGCCTGCTCAGATCAACATTGCTGAAGTACGCAAGCCAGAGCTGGATGGTCAGTTGGTCGCTGACAGCATTTCAAGCCAGCTGGAACGCCGTGTTATGTTCCGTCGCGCCATGAAGCGTGCGGTTCAAAACGCAATGCGCCTTGGCGCAAAAGGTATCAAAGTAGAAGTTAGCGGCCGTTTGGGCGGTGCAGAGATTGCACGTTCTGAATGGTATCGCGAAGGTCGTGTTCCTCTGCACACTTTCCGTGCAGATATCGATTACGCGACTTCTGAAGCGGCTACTACTTACGGTATCATCGGCGTAAAAGTATGGATCTTCAAAGGTGAAGTGTTAGGCGGACTGCCTACAACACAAGAGCCGGCAGCGCCAGCTCAACCTAAGAAGAAAGGCCGCAACGCTAAGCGAGAGGGCTAATCATGTTACAACCAAAACGCATGAAATTCCGTAAAATGCACAAAGGCCGCAACCGCGGTACAGCTGCGGGAGCGACTGTTGCCTTTGGTACTTACGGTCTTAAAGCGGTTGGTCGTGGTCGTATGACTGCGCGCCAAATTGAGGCTGCACGTCGTGCCATGACTCGTCACGTTAAGCGTCAAGGTAAAATCTGGATTCGGGTTTTCCCTGACAAACCAATTACTGAGAAGCCTCTTGAGGTTCGTCAAGGTAAAGGTAAGGGTAACGTTGAGTACTGGGTATGCCAAATTCAACCTGGTCGTGTTCTTTATGAGATGGAAGGTGTTCCTGAAGAGCTTGCACGCGAAGCGTTTACTTTGGCTGCGGCAAAACTGCCATTTAAAACAACCTTTGTAACTCGGACGGTGATGTAATGAAAGCAGCTGAACTGAAAGATAAAAGCGTAGAAGAGCTGAATGCAGAGTTATTAAACCTGCTACGCGAACAGTTCAACTTACGCATGCAGCATTCAACTGGCCAGCTTGAAAAAACCGACCAGTTGAAGACAGTGCGTCGTAACATCGCGCGTGTTAAAACCATTCTGACTCAAAAGGCTGATGCGTAATGACTGAACAAAAAATTCGTACAGTACAAGGTCGTGTGGTTAGCAACAAAATGGATAAAACCATTACTGTTGCAGTAGAACGTTTTGTTAAACACCCTATCTACGGGAAGTTCATCAAGCGTACTACTAAACTGCACGCTCATGACGAAAGCAACGTTTGCAACGAAGGCGATACAGTTACTGTTCGCGAATGTGCACCAATCTCCAAGAATAAAAACTGGACTTTGGTTGATGTTGTAGAGAAAGCTGGCGTTTAATCGCCGCTTTTAAAGCGCTTAAAAAAAGCCGCTCTCAGGAGCGGCTTTTTTATTGCCTGCAATTCTATAAAACTGTTAAATATTCAGACTTAGCGCTTATCTTCGGGTAAAGCGCTGTTAAGTTAATGAATAAAGAGTAAATAGCTGAAATAAATAGTTAAACTCGATTGGTTTTCAAAGTTAAGGGTTGTTTAAAGGTATTTTAAGTAAAACTTTAAGTATAGAACCTGCAGCTTTCGCCAAAACCCTTGTTATAAATGAACCACAGAAGGTTTTAGTTACACAGTGTTCAAGAGTGATTCTGATAATGGTTTCTATCTTTATGAATACTTTGATTTTATTTTATTATTTTTGGTTTTTTTGAAGCTGTGTCAAAAATAAACAGCTCTACAATTTTCTATTTGTGTAACAGAAACATTGATAGTTGGCTATGCAAAGGCGAACAGCCTTTTGTCCCCTTTGCATAGCGGCAAATCAGGCGCCTTTAAGGCTATTCATATCGATAACAAAACGATACTTCACATCACCCTGTTTCATCCGCTCATAAGCAGCGTTGATGTTTTGAATATCGAGCATTTCGATATCACAGGTAATATTGTGAGCAGCACAAAAATCCAGAACTTCCTGAGTCTCAGCCAGGCCGCCAATCAGAGAACCCAGTATTGAGCGGCGCTTCATCACCAGTGCTCCGGTATTCAGAGCGGGTTCAAGCGGGGTCAGCTGGCCTACCACAATGTGAGTGCCATTGTATTTAAGACAATTCAGGTAGGGGTTAAAATCGTGCTCTACCGGGATGGTATCAAGAAGGTAATCAAACTGCTCTGTGGCCGCTTGCATTTGTTGCTCGTCCGTAGATATCACTAAGTGATCGGCTCCCTGCTGAAGTGCTTCTTCAACCTTTGCCTGTGAACGGGTAAAGATGGTGACTTCCGCGCCCATTGCCTTAGCAAACTTAACGCCCATATGGCCGAGACCGCCCATGCCCAGAACGCCAACCTTATCGCCTTTTTTTACGCCGGCAAATTTCAGTGGTGAATAGGTGGTTATGCCGGCGCATAAAATTGGCGCGGCTGCCGCCGGCTCAAGGCCGGTGGGGATAGTCAGCACGAAACTTTCTTTGACGACGATGGACTCTGCATAGCCGCCCTGATTTGGCGTACCATCGATTCGGTCTACGCCACCATAAGTGCCGTGGATCCCTTCATAACAAAACTGCTCCTGATGGTCATCACACGCCTCACAGGTTCCGCAGGAATCTACCAGGCAGCCAACGCCTACTGTATCGCCGACCTTATATTGGGTAACTCTGGGGCCGATGGCCGTTACTGTGCCAACGATTTCATGGCCGGGGACAATAGGATAGCTGGTGCGCCCCCAGTCGTTCTCTACAGTGTGGATATCAGAATGGCAAACGCCGCAAAAATCGATTGATATGGCAACGTCATCATCACGCAATGGCCGCCGTTGAATGGTTAATGGGTTAACACCGGAATCTGGTGCCGTGGCACCATAGGCTTTGGTCGTCATTATCTGTTCTCTTCAGGTTAAGTCATCACATTGTGCGAGATTAGTTAAACCAAAGCTTTAACATTTCTCTATCTGTTTTGACTATTACTCTAAAAATAAGGCAATTATCTGGTGTTGAAAAACTTCTGATTGCATAATTCTACTAAGCCCTCGGCAGGAATCATTATGTCCACTACTGCACTAATCCCCAACCAGGCAAGCCGTGTTAGCCATCCGTACCAGCATGCGCTGCTTGATCGGGTCAATCAGCTATTGCCGCAGGAAGGCGTTATTACTACCGCCATTGCGGGACTTACGGTGTTTCATAGCTGTCACCACCGTCCTGCCCGACCCTTTATTTATAATCCGGGCATTGCGGTCGTTTTGCAGGGCCACAAAATAGGCCGCGTCGGTGGCCGGGAGTTTCATTACGGCCCTGGCCAGTATCTGCTGCAAACGCTGCCAATCCCGTTTTATTGCGAGACCATTGGCAGTGTTTCCACACCGGCTATTGGCGTGCGTATCGACTTTGATCCGGCTATGGTTGCTGAACTGGTACAAAGCCTGCCTGAGACTCAGCCACTAGCCGATCAGATTGAGCCGACCGTTTCTGTCCCCATGCATACCGAGATGGCCTATGCAGTTATGAGGCTGTTGGAAGCCGGAGCCGACTCTGCGATGGCCGCGGTATTGGGGCAGGCCAGATTAAAAGAGTTAACTTATGAAGCGTTAAAAGGGCCTAATGGCCATGCTCTCAGAGCGCTGGCTGTGGATGGCGGTCATTACGCACGCATAGCCCGCACATTAAAGCAGATTTCGGCTAATCTGGACGCAGAGTTTAGTGTTGCTGCGCTGGCCCGTGATGCAGGGATGAGTGTGTCTGGCTTTCATGCAAGCTTTAAACAGATTACTCAGACATCGCCCATCCAGTATCTCAAACGTTGTCGGCTGCTGAAAGCCCAGGCAATGCTGAGCCGCCGTAGTTACAGTGTGTCGCAGATTGCCAGCGAGGTAGGCTATACCAGCATTTCTCAGTTTAGTCGCGACTACCGAAAAGCATTTGGTTATTCGCCTACTCAGGAACAGGGGATTGGCATTGTGGCCTAACGCGGGTCTTGTCGCTTTAGCCAACTGGTGAGTATCGCCTGAGTGATCAGCGGCCTGTCCCCGTAAAAGCCATGGGCGCCGCCAGGCACTACGGCAAGCTCCGCCCCCGGGGTTAAGGCCAGGTAATCCTGTACTGTATCGATTCGGGCAGAGTCGTACTGACCTATCATAAACAGTGTTTTAGCAGGGTCTATCGAGGCCAGTAAATGTGTTGCATCATAGTGTTTAAGCACCCCGGTGGAAGAAAATTCACTGGGGCCCCACATGGCATTGTAGATCACCGGATTAAAACCATTACCGCCGACGTTTTGGTAATACTCCTGTTCTTTCTTGGATGTAGCACCAGGCGTGTAATAAGCGGAATACAGCTTGGTATAGGCAGCACTGCATTTATCCCCTTCAGGAGGCTCTGCTGACTCACACTCTCGCAGTGTGTGCTGCACTGGTGCAGGCGCTGCTTTCACCAGCAGGTTGGCATCCATAATCCAATGTGGGGTAGAAATAAAGGTGCCACCAAGTACTGTGGATACCACATTGTCGGGGTACTTCGCGGTATATTCCAGTGCCAGTGCTGACCCCCAACTATGTCCTACCACATGCCAACGGGGAATATCGAGATGTTGACGAATGGTTTCAATAGCCTCAACAAACCTTGCGACCCGCCAGTTTGCGGGATCATTGGTTTGCTCGGACTTACCACTGTCGAGCTGGTCATACATGATCACCATGCGATCATCGGCCAGCCCTGTCATGCCGGCAAAACCATTGTGAGTACCGCCGGGTCCGCCATGAATAAAAATAACCGGGATAGCGCTTTTATGAGCGATGCCGTTGAGCCTGACATACACTTTTCCTCCCGCCACAGGCACCATTAATTCTTGCTCCGGTGGCGCGTAGGGGGGCGTTTCTGCATGGACCTGAGAAAGCAGTGAAGCTGTCAGGAATAGCCAAAGCGAAGATAACAATAAACGGCCGGATTTAATCACAACGGATCCCTTAATTTGAGTGGTCGACAACAGTATAAGGGGCTTTGGGGTTCGTCTCCAGCCAGACTAACGCTTAATCTGGTGATACAAACTGATATAGCCTGAAGCCATGCTATCAGTAGAAAAGTGAGTACTTACATGCTTGTATAGTGCACTAGCATAATTACGCCACTGGCGAGGGGCTTCTAGCGCACTAACGATGGCGTTGGCAAGTAACGTTGGCTCGCCAGCCGGGGTCAACCAGCCAGTTTGCTTATGTTTAATAATTTCCGGGATGCCTCCGGATGGACTGGCAATAACCGGGAGTGAACAGGCGCCGGCTTGCAATAAGATTACCCCGAGCCCTTCTGCATGGGCCGGGTGTACCAGCAAATCAATATTAGGCAGTATTCTGGCTACCTGCTCGGTAAATCCACACAAGCGGACATGACCGGCTAAACCCGCTTCGTCAATCTGCTGCTGATATTGTTCTGCCAGACTGCCTTTGCCAAACAGTAAGCAGATGGTGTTCGGCTGCTTTGCAACCACCTGTTTCATTGCTGCAATCAGTTCGCGCTGACCTTTTCGCTCAATAAGCTGGGCAAAGCTAGCCAGTACCCGGTAACCAAAAGGTACAGCGTAGGTTCGGCGAAACCAGTCCGGGTCATCGCCGTAGTGAAATTCTGATAAGTCCACCGACGAATGAATAATTCGCTGAACTACTGACGCCGGGCAACGCTGTGAAACCACTTTGCGAACGCCTTCGGAGATACTGATAACGGCCTGATACTGCGCATATTTCAGCCTGCTTATCGCAGACTCCGGGTTATCCACTCGTCTGGTGCAAATGGCCGGAACACCGGTACGCCGTGCGATTATTGCGCCCCACACATCGGCGCCACGGCGACTGTGTACATGCAGTATGTCTGGCTTTAACGCTTTTACTAACGCAGCCAACCGCCACAGAATACTGATATCAAATTCACCGGCGTAAGGCAAAGCGTGAGTTTCACATTCGGTAAGGTTGAGCGCGGCGATAGCGCTGCCCTCGGCACACACCAGAAACTGTTTTACTGAGTTGTCCCGGGCTGCAATGGCATTGATTAGGTATTCCACCTGTTTGGCGCCGCCGTACAAATGTCTGCCCAGTTCAAGGTGCATTACACGCATAATCACAGCAGTCCCTGAAGTGTGTGGTAAACCTGCCCGGGGGTTATTGCCTGCATACAATCAAAACGACCATCACAGGTAGGGCGACGCTTACAGGGAGCACAACTTAAATCTGCATACAGAATACGGGCATGAGGGTTCTGTGTTCGGGTATACGGACGGGTTGAACCGAAGATAGCTACTGTGGGCCGTTGATAAACCATGCCCATGTGAGTCAGGCCGGTATCCACGCCAACCAACGCGCCGCATTGTTCTATTACTGCGGCGCTTTCGGTCAGGCTTAAACTGCCGGCCATATTGAGGCACTGTGGATTGCCACCAGCGAGAAGTTCAGCCGCGCTTTGATCGGACGGGCCGCCAAGAATTACCACCTGATGACCGCTGTTACCAAGTATAGCAATAAGTTGCTGCCAGTAAGGCAAAAGCCAGTGTTTTTGCGGGCGCGTGGTAAAGGGGGCAATGGCAATAAAATGACGATTAAAGCCCTGAGCTCTGAGTAAGTCTTGCGCAGTTGCACGCGCCTGCTCACCCGCATGCAGGGTGAGTTGATAGGGAGCATTACTGAACTGGCTGGCTAAAAATTTATATTCACTGCTAATGTCATCGGACAGCGGCTTATCGAATGATTCTGTTAGTAACCACTGGCTGTGCTCCTTGCTGTTAAAACCGATTCGCTTTCGGGCACCGGTAAACCAGGCCAGCATGGCACTTTTTAACAACCCCTGGGCATCAATGACCATATCAAACTGAGCGGCACGCAAAGAACGGCGAAACTTTAACACTGCTTTTAACAAGGCGAGGTATTGGCGGGATTTCGCGAGGGCACGCCATTCCTGTTTAGGCCAGGCAATCACCTTGTCTACATCAGGATGACCAGCAACCAGTGAAACATAGGGCGTTTCAACCAGCCAGCTGATGGTCACATCGCTGTCAAAATGGTGTTTTAAGCTGGACGGCAGACCTGAGGTCATTACAATATCGCCCATTGCACTTAACCTGATTATGAGCACGGCGGGTTTGGCGGCAGTCGATAACATGCATCAGCAGTAAAAATATAATCCTGTGGTTCAGTGAAACAAAACTTCACGACAATTTGATGACGGCCACTTCAACGGTGTAAAAGGCAACATGAGCAAGCAACACACAACATATTCACCCAAGTGGTATCAGGATGCCTTTCGCTGGTTTTATTCGTTTATTCTGGCGCTGATTATTCCGTTTGCTTTTTTGAATCTGGTGAAGCGCGGCATGACCCGCCAGAAAGATTATAATCGCCGTCGGTTTGAACGTTTTGGTTATGTAGCGCATGCGCCGAAAGCCAATGGTTATCTGTTTCACTGTGTGTCGGTGGGAGAAGTGGTGGCAGCTTCAGTGCTCATAAAACGCATTATGCAGGAGCAGCCGGAGCGCCAGATTACCGTAACCACCACTACGCCAACCGGCTCGGCACGTGTGCGAGCTATCTTCGGCGAGAAAGTACATCATTTTTATCTGCCCTATGATTTACATATGGCTATGGCTGGGATGTTAAGACGAATTAAACCCAGCGCCGTCTTTATTACCGAGGTTGAGCTGTGGCCTAATCTTATCCACGCCTGCTGGAAGCGAGATATTCCGGTACTGGTGGTCAATGCCAGAATGACCGATCGCTCGGCGCGACGTTATGCGAAGTTTCCCATCCTGTTCGAGCCAATGCTTAACAAGCTGGCGCATGTGTGCGCGCAGGGCGAGCGTGATTATGCCAATTACCGGTTTTTAGGCATGCCGGAAACCAAACTCACACTCACCAACAATATTAAGTTCGATCAGGCCTCTGCCATTGATGAAACTGAAAGCGGCTTTTTAGGTCTGGAGGGCGCTGGTCGAACCATTCTGGTGGGAGGCAGTACTCATGATCCGGAAGAAACCGTGTTGCTGCAAACCTATCAGGCTGTCAAAGCGCAGTGCCCGCAGTTAATGCTGGTGCTGGTTCCTCGCCATCCTGAACGGTTTGAAACCGTCGCCAGACTGATTCAAAAAACCGGCTTAACCATGGCGCAAAGTGCCTCGGTGAGCAGCGTGCCGGATGAGTGTGATGTGTTGCTGGTAAATGAGATGGGCAAGCTCAACGCAGTCTATACCGTGGCAGACTTCGCGTTTGTTGGGGGCAGTATTGCCGACCGCGGCGGTCATAATGCCCTTGAGCCGGCGGCTAAAAAGCTACCTGTGATGATGGGACCGAATACCTACAACAACCCGGTTATCTGCGCCAAATTAGAAGAATCCGGTGCGTTGTTTATTGTGGCAGATGCTGACGCAATGACCGCGCTTACGTTGTTGTGGTGCAAGGATCCCAACGCTGCATCTCAGGCTGGACTGGCCGGTTATGAGGTGTTGGCTCAAAATAGCGGCGCCCTGGATAAAACCATGAAAGTTGTTGAGTCATACAACAACTGATACTCTTAGTTCTGCAGTGATTTCTCCTCAGGACTTTGATTATGCTAGGAAAGCTTATCGTTCGCCTGATGCTATTAAGCAGCATTTTAGCGTTGCTGTCAGGTTGTGTAGCCACCAGTGTTTCTTCCCAAAAGCAGGATGCCGACAAACTGGCAGATACCAATCAGGGCTACTTATTGATTGGCCTGGTGAATGATTATGATCTTCAGGCGCTGTACGTCTGGGGCGAAGAAAATTTCAAATTAACTCACGCCGATCTCTCAGCAGGAGAAAACTATATTTTGCTACCGGTGAAAGCCGGTGAGTATCATTTTGGTCGAATCGACTACAACTATTATTATCGTACCAAGCTCAACGAAGACGAATGGCGCTTTGAAGTCAAACCCGGGCGCATTAACTATGTGGGTCATTTAACCGTTGAGCAGCCTTTTTATTTCTTCTTTGCCAATCATATTGAACTGGAAAACCGAGCTGCCAACGCGCAGATGTTTATGGAAGCGCACTTTCCCGGTTTACTGACCAGTCGCGAGATGTTTTATGCCGGCCCCGGCCAGGATAGGTTTTACGACTTAATCGCAGAACTGGAGAACCCACAATGAGATGGGGATGGGTATTACTTGCTGTATTGAGTTTTTTGGGGGAGGCCCGGGAAAGTCGGCTGGCGGTGCCTGTGCCGGGCAAAAGTTTATTTACTAATCAGCAGTTTAGTGCACCGGTATTGTCGCCTGACGGCCGCTATATTGCACTGTTTGAAATGACCGGTGAGGCCGCCCAGGTAGGGCTTATCGAGCGTTCATCACTTAACTACGTGCCGTTGCTGAATTTAGGTGCCGGGGGCCGGTTGAAAGAGTATTTCTGGCTTTCCCCGAACCACCTTTTCTTTACCGGATCTCTGATCAGCAAGGGCGAAAGACAGGATGTCAGGGTCACGCTGGAAGTGATTGCCAGTGAGGAAGCCATTGCTGAAGTCAAAGCCCATGTTGTGAAAGTGAATGGCTATATTATGGGGCAAGCCGGTGCAGACCCGACCAAGGTACTGTTTACCACCACAAGTCGTAGCGGCGATACCGAAATTTATGTGGTTGATCCAATGGCTCTGGCCGATCCGCAGTGGTCAGGTAAAGACCGAATACGCCATCTACCCGATGACATGGTGCGTTACTTTTATGACAGCGGCGCCGACATGTTACTGGGACTGAGTTACGATAATGACAACGCTACCTACACCATAAAATATCGAAAACTACGAGAGAAATCGTGGCAGGTCATGCTGCAGGATTTTAATACCGACTACACGTTTGAACCCATGGGATTTCTCAACGATACGCAAATTGCAGTATTGAGTGATATCTCTACCGATAAAATTGCTTTGTATCTTTATGATATTCCGTCGGCCACTTTTGTTGACGTACTGTATGAGCATGAAAGTTACGATCTGGTCTCTGCCGAGATTGATCACGACCGCGCTCAGGCGGCCAGCGTACGCTACTACAAAGGTGGCGAAATGGTGGTGGAATACCTCAATGCGGCACAGGATTATCACCAGGCGCAATTAAATAAAAGTGTGCCCGGCCGTCATTTTGCGCTGGCTGATTACAGTGCGGCCGCCGATGTGTATGTGGCTGTTGCTTATGCCCCGGATGCGCCGACGGATTACTACTTGTTTGATGTCGCCAGACAGGAAGCGAGGATCCTGTTTTCGGCTCAACCTGAACTCGATAGCTACAAATTCTCAAAGCCGCAGGTGTACGAAGTGGCGTCTGGTGGCAGTATGGTTGAGTCTTATTACTATCCGCCCGTGGGACCAGACAACAATGTACTGCTAGTTATGCCCCATGGCGGGCCGGTAGGCGTTAGGGATACAACCGAATTCAACCGCCTGACGCAGTTCTATACCACCCGGGGCTATGCTGTTTTAAAGGTAAACTTTCGCGGCTCATTTGGCTTTGGGCGCGCGTTCAGGGAAGGAGGGGTTGGCGAGTTTGGCCAGCAGATAGAGCAGGATATTCTGGCCGCTATCACAAAAATTCAGCAGGTAGCGCCCGCAGAGAACATCTGTGCCATGGGATCCAGTTACGGTGGTTATTCTTCACTCATGCTTAGTATCCTGCACCCTGATTTGGTGGACTGTGTTATTTCCCGCTTTGGGGTGTACGACCTGCCCTTGCTGTTTAATCAAAGTAACCTGAAAACAGATGAAGTCTGGGCCAGTCAGGTATCGGAAACAGTGGGGGAGTACAGTGAAGACTTATATCAGATATCCCCGCTGTACCTGGCCAACAAAATAACCACGCCACTGCTGATCACGGCAGGTTATGACGATAAGGTGGCTTCTTTTGAGCATACTCAGCGACTCGATTATGTGCTCAGTAAGCTGGGCATCGCTTTTGAACATGTTTATTACAAGAATGCCGGTCACGGGCACCCTACCTGGCAAGGTGACATTCATGAAAATGTGATCATTGAAGATTTCATCCGGCGCACGCTGGGGCTTAAAACACTGGAAATCAGCACCCAACCTGAAGAGGTCAGAGCCGGCCTGGTGACGGACCTTACGGTAGCTGCTGATGCGTTTTACGGCAGTAATGTTGTCGATCATGACGAGACTAAAGCATTCACCTACTATCAAAAGGCGGCCGCCAATAATGATCATCATGCTTTGTATAAGCTGGCGCTGGCTAAATTGAATGCCCGCGAGACCCTCTATCCTATCGAAGATATCGTCCATTTGTTAAACCGGGCTATTGAGAATGGCAGTACCGAAGCGGCTAACTTCCTGGTTCGTGCCTATTTATTTAACGACCGGTTTGACGGTAATCAATCGCTTGTAAAGCAAGCCATGCTCAAGGTGCCAGATAGCCAGGATGACGCCACTACTAAGATCCTCGAGACTATTTATGTTTGTCTGTATCCCCAAAACGGTATACACAACGCAACCTGTGCTGATGCCTTTGAGGCCTTGCCTGCACAATCCAGAAAAACACACGGCCCACTGTTACGGCAGCTGATTGCCCGCTTGATCACAGAGCAGCGGCTAACTGAACCTGAGCTTAACGTTATCCTCAACAGTTATCACGCCATTACTACATCCAGAATCGATACCGAACTGGTTGAAGCTGGCAGACTGGTGACCCAGGTTAACGGCCAGAGTGACTATCAGTCGGATGCGCTGCCACTGAAAATCGGTGATCGGCTGGGCGTTAAGTTTACCGTTTCCGCCGGCGACTTTTTTGTACAGGCCGATGAACAGCTTGGTGCGGTGGTGCAATGGATTGGGCTGCGCGAAGATGGAACGAGCAGGGTATTAAAGAATATGTTGTTTTATGGATCGCCAAAACAACTCAATTACTTTAATTACTGGCGTGCAGAGTTTGATATTGGCGCTTACGACGCCACTTTTAAAGCCATTAAACTGCTTATCAGAGACGTTCACAGTGAGCCCAAACTGGAACACGTGTTTCAGCTTCACTAAAAGCAGAACGGATTGATCAATCCGTGAAATTTAATGAAATGAATAATTTATTAAACTGTGAATTTATCATTTCATTAACCTTTCTTAAATTTATAGCTTATTGTTTTCCTTACAAATTTGTAAAAATTTACACCTAAGCTTTTGATCTAAATCAACTAAAAATATTATTTTCCGGCCTGGCACCGCCTTTGCTTTTGTTGGCTTAATGTTAACAAAATATTATTAAAATAATGAAATTAGGTGAATATAAGGTTCGGTGTTACACCAAAGTCATTGCTTGTTGTTTCTTAACCACTCTGCTGTTAACCGGCTGCGAAGCCCCCTTAAATCTGGCAGCCGTTGAAGCGCAACGAGCGCAATCCATTCAACGTATCGATTTTTATCAGTCCATGGTAGCTAACGGTGATGAACTTATCGCCGTGGGGAATAATGGTCTGGTGATCGCTTCTGAAGATGGCGAGATCTGGCAGCGTCAGACATTGCCAGATGCGGCCTCGCTGTTGAAAGTGTCTGCCTGCCCATCAGGCGAAACCATAGCGCTGTCATTCGACAATAACATCTGGTTGAAACAACCGGGGGGCAGTCAGTGGCAGTCCCTGGCTATTCCTACCAACGAACAATTAATGGATGTGACCTGTGCACCCGATGGCAGCTGGTGGGTGGCGGGCAGCTTTTCCACCATCATGCACAGCACCGATAGCGGGGCTAACTGGCAGACTTTCTCACTTCAGGAAGATGCCATCATTACCAATATCGCCTTTGTGAATGACACCGATGCCGTGGCCAGTGCCGAGTACGGGATTATTTTATCGTCTACCGATGGCGGTCAGAACTGGGACGTCACCGGCTACCTGCCTGATGAATTCTATCCTCACGGTATGTATTTCTCGTCGCTGCAAAACGGCTGGATCAGCGGCCTTAACGGCTACATTTATGCCACCGAAGATGGCGGCGAAACCTGGACAAAAGAAGCGGTGGATACCGCCGTGCCGGTTTATCAGTTAGTTACCGCCAATGACCAGTTGCTGGGACTCGGAGAAAACACCACGGTCCTACGCCGCAATGCTGCCGGCAACTGGACCACTATTGTTTCCCCTTCTGCGCCGGTTTATTTGCGGGCTGCTGCAACCTCTGCCGACGGCGTTACGCACGTAGTGGGCGGGCGAGGCGTTTATCTGGCGCTGACTTCATCAATGACGGGTTCTCAGGAGTAATACCATGAATAAGCCAAAGCATAAGTTTACGCACGCGTTACATGGGTTGGAATTAAGCCTGTTTCGTCATCCTAAAACCGTCTTGCTGGTCATACTGGCTCTGACTTTATTTTTTATGAGTCGTATTCCGGCGCTCAGGATCTTTACCGACTTTTCTAACCTGTTGCCCCAGCAACACCCGTACATCCAGCTGCATAATAGTATCAAAGACAGTTTTGGCGGAGCCAATGTGCTGGTGGTGGGCATTGAGTTTACCGACGGCGATATCTTTACCAACGAGAATCTGAAAAAAATTGATCGGATGACCCAGGCGATTGATAGCCTGCCCGGAGTTAACCACAACCTGGTGTCCAGCGTAACCCACCGGAACTCACGTCATATATGGCTTACAGAAGTCGGGAGCATTAACTCGCAGCCCTATTTTGATGCCACATCCGGCGACTATACTCAGGCGCAACTGGATGAAATGCAGGCCAATATTGCGGCAAACCCCAGGGTTTACGGACCACTGGTTTCACCGGATTTTAAAATGGCGTTGGTGAAAGCCCAGTTAATTGAAGGTCAGCTCGACTACGCCGGGACGTTCGAGAAGCTGCAAAAAATCCGTGAACAGGAAAACGTTGCAGGCATCAACATTTATGCCACCGGGCAACCGGTACTGGTGGGCTGGGCGTACACCTATCTTGACCAGATTGTACAAATTTTTCTGTTCACCATTTTAATCATGCTGGCGTTGTTGATTTTCCATTTTCGCCGAGCCTACGGAGTACTGGTACCACTTGGCGGCGTGATGGTCTCGACCATTTGGGGCCTTGGAATTATTAGCTTGCTTGGCTATAACCTCGACCCGCTGGGCCTGGTGATCCCTTTTCTCATTGCCGCCCGGGCCATGAGTCATGGTGTGCAGTTAGTTGAGCGTTACTATGCTGAAGTCGCTCAGTGTGGTGATGGGGTGGTAGCCGCTAAAGAAACCTTTAACAGCCTGTTCCGCCCGGGAACCCTCGGGGTGGTTTCTGACGCGGTTGGTCTGTTGTTGATTGCGGTGGGCTCGATCCCACTGAATACCCAGCTTGGGTTTTATGCATCGCTGTGGGCGATTACGGTGGTCTTTACCGTGTTGGTGGGGGTCCCGGTGCTGCTGACGATCCTGCCCACACCGAAAAATCCGCAGATCAAAGAAACGTTCCTGCGTCATATTGGCGCGAGTTGTTCCCGCTTGGTCGGCCGACCCGGTGCCGCGCGGAGTTTGTTGCTCACTGCCGCAGCACTGATGGCTATCGGCCTGGTCAGTGCTTCGCAGGTGCAAATAGGCGATTCGGAGCCGGGCTCACCCATTCTCTATCCCCATCATGATTACAATGTGTCGTCACGGGTGGTTAACGAGCAGTTCCCAGGATCTGAAGAGCTGTACATCGTGGCAGAGACTGATGAGCCGGGGGGTCTTAAGTGTCCGAAAGTTCTGAAGTCGCTGATAGATTTGCAGCAGCATATGCTGAGCGACCCGGAAGTAGGCGGTAGTAAGGGGCTGACCGACCTGGTAATGCAGGTTAACCGCCTGATGCACAATAACGATCCCCGTTGGTATCAAATTCCCCATGATAAGTCTTATGTGGGCGGTCTGATGTTTACGTATATGGCGTCAAGCCCGATCCCCGGTGCGCTAAATGAGTTCAACGATACCGACGATCGTATTGCCAATCTGGTGTTCTACTACAAGGACCGCCAGGGCGAAACTATTCGCCGGGCCATTCATATGGCCAAGGCCTGGATTGCTGATCACGGCGATGATGTGCAAGGGCTCACTATTCGTTTAGCTGGCGGTACACTTGGTGTAGCGGCGGCAATGAACGAGTCTGCATTTGAAACCAACCTAATTGTTCTACCCAGCGTTTTCCTGCTTATCTTTATCTTTGTGATGGTGTTTTACACCTCCTGGCATGCCGGCGTCATGATGTTGATGACCATGATGTTTGCCACCACACTGACCTATGCCTACATGGGACTGTATGGCCTGAGTATCGACATTAATACCGTGCCGGTAGTAGCAGTTGGGATTGGCGTGGGTATCGATTACTCCATTTACATGATGGACAGAATTCGTGAATTTATGGCCCGGACCCAGGATTTAGCAACCTCTGTTCGCCAGTCTATAGCCACTACGGGTATGGCTATCAGTTTTACCGCGGTCACGCTGATGGCCGGTATCGTCATGTGGGTCATTCTCTCCGACCTGCGCTTCCAATCCGACGCCGCCCTGTTGCTGTGCGTCATGATCGTAATTAACGGGTTTGCCGCCATGTTGCTGGTACCAGCATGGGTGTTGGTGTTCAAACCCAAATTTATCGTCAATGTATACAGCGACGAAGATGGTGTGCTGTATGCCGATGGCGAATCTGCCAAAGAACCCACCACGCATAAAGACGTTGGCGACGAAGGCGGAAGTCTAGCCGGAAACGTAAGCCGCGCGTAAGCGGCACTTTCCCTACACATTGCTCCAGAGGACATTAGGATGCACACAATAAAACCCAATAAGTATTGCTCCATATTGCGTCGTTATGCGCTGCCGACGTTGCTGTTATGCAGCACAGGTACAGCGCTGGCAGAAGACGCAAGAGTCAACGGCTTTATCGAGAACGCGACTTATGTTCGCGATGATGTCGGACTGTCAAAGTTTAGAAATACCCTGCAAATCGAAGCTGAAAAAAATTATGGCAACAAAGGTATGTTCAGTAATGTATCGGTTAACGGTACCTTCAGACTCACCTACGATGGCGTATTTGATCTTAATGACGATGAATACGGCGACAACGCCGGCGGCCCCATAGCGCTGGAAAACATCGCGACCGGACCGGGTACTACTGTCCCCTTTGGTGAGGGGATTCCGTTGCCATACACCTTTGATGTGGCCAACCACCCTAACGAAGGCATGATTGTACTGGGTCAGCCTCTGCATGAGGCTAACGGCGGCGTAACCTTTGGTGTACCGGTTCGCCCGTGTGATGTGGACTCTCGCGGCTGTATTAATGGTTATCTGGACAAGGATGGTGATGAATTACGCTCACCGGAGCTTAATGACCGCCTTGACTTCATCCGTGAGTTATATCTGGATTTTGATATTTATACCGACAGCGGCAGTGTGCTGAGTACCCGTCTGGGTAAACAGCAGGTTATCTGGGGGCGTACCGATTTATTCCGGGTACTGGACGTAATAAACCCGGTGGATTATTCGCGCAACAATATCTACGACGAGCTGGAAGATATTCGCATCCCGATGTGGATCCTGAAAATGGATTATCGCATGGGGGCCACGGAAACCTTCGACGATATCAATTTACAATTAATCTGGAACTTCGACCGGTTCCGCCCACATGATTTAGGTCAGTGTGGTAACCCTAACGTTATTCTCGATGCCGGGTGCTTGTTCCGTGGCATGAAGACGCTGTGGGATCAAGGCGGCACGGTATCAAATTTTGCCGGTGGTGCAGCGGCGACTGACTTTGGCCCTGGCCAGGTGGGTTTGCGGCAAGCGCATATGCCAAGCTGGAGCCTGTCTAACTCGCAGGTGGGGCTTAAATTTGAAGGTATTCTGGGCGACCTGGGCTTCTCTCTGAATGCGCTGCATTATCGTTCACAATTGCCTTCACTGCGTGGTGGCATCCCGGCACAAAACTCCTTTACCGGGGAAGTGGGCGTCTGGCCATCGCTGATTGCCTTTGATGTGCATTTCCCACGAGTTACCTTGCTGGGTGGCTCTGTTGATTACTACTCACAGGGCATCGATACGGTGTTCCGGGTTGAGGCGGCTCACACCTCGGGGGAGGAATTTGCGAACACCATGCGTGAAGAGCTGTACTCCGAATCAGCAGTTATTCGCTACGTTATTGGTGCGGATAAAAACATCTTCATCCCGTTCTTAAATGATCGCCGTGCTTTCCTGTTCTCAGGTCAGATTTTTGGTCAGCACCTGCTCGACCATGAAGAAGAGCAGCGAGCTCTGGGCCCGGTGGGCATGCCTGACTGGGACGAAAACTGGACAGCTACCCTGTTGATTAAAGGCTGGTGGATGAATGACCGCTTAAGCCCGCAAATTGTAGCGGCCCACGACTTCCGCGCCGAAGCATCGGTTATCTCTTTTGCGGTTGAATACATCGTGAATGACAACTTCAAAATTACTGGCGGGGCCAACTTTAAGGTCGGTACCGGCGCCCGTGCTTACGATGATTGTCGCACCTGTAATCCATTCTCACCCTTTACCCAGGCGTTCCCGGAACATCCGGATGGATATTCTCTCGGCCTTGGTGGCTATGAACCATTGGGACGCTTTAAATCCGGCCCCATCGGCATGGCACAAAAAGAAGATGAGCTTCAGTTAACGCTTCGTTATAGCTTCTAATAGGAATCCAATTATGACTCTAAAGATAAAAAAACTATCAGCATTGATTATCGGGGGCGCGCTTTCCTCTCTGGCGGGCGGTGCACTGGCTGCCTCTGAAGTAGTGGAAAAATCGTTTTATCCCTACAAAGCAGATACCCCTGAATTTGCCGGACTGACCCCGGGCATGGTCATCGACCAGTCAAACGTAGAGCAGTTCAAAGACATCGTCGATCCGGCCTATTACGACTTTATCTCCAGCGGTATGACATCTATCACCGTAGGCGAAACCACGTCTTTCGGTTTGCATGAAAACTATGTCAAAGCCACGGAAGACGGGCTGGGTAAGGTACAGCTGGGTGACAAAGTGGGTGAGATCAGTGGTTGGGTGGCAGGCCGCCCGTTCCCTGAAGAGCCGGACATGAATGACCCACGCGCCGGTGAGAAACTGGCCTGGAACTATAAATACGGTTACAACTGGGGCGACAGCGCCTCCATCTATCCGTTTTACTGGAAGTACCGGGACATGGGTTCGGGCAAAATAGAGCGTACCATTAAGTTTAATTTCCACTTCCTTAACTTTAAAGGTCGGGTTAACCACGAGCCTAAGCCCGAGATTACGCCTAACCCGTCGGACTTATTCCGCGCGACCTATGCCATGGTGCTGGATCCGTCGGACGTGCGTAACACGCAGTTGCTTATTCACCGCTCAAGCGACGACCTTAAGCGTGATAACTCCTGGTTATATCTGGGCTTCCAGCGTCGGGTAAGACGTCTGGCTACCGGGCAGGTAACCGATGCGTTTCTGGGTTCAGATCTGATGATTGAGGATTTTGAGGGGTATAACGGTCGCGTTTCTGACATGACGTGGACCTACAAAGGCACCCGTAACATCCTGATGCCTTTCTACAATCACAATGACCTGGAACTGGACTCTGAGACTCACCAGGATGATGATGGCTTTGAAATGGTTGCCTTTAGTGGTCAGGGCGGCTGTTTCCCGAATATTACCTGGCAGCTGCGTAAGGTCTATGAGCTGGAATCCGTGCCTGTGAACGATTCACACCCGCTGTCTAAGCGTGTTCATTTCATTGATGCACAAACATTTACTATTCCGCGTACCATCTCTTACGACCGTAAAGGGTCTATGTGGAAGTCGTTTACCATTGGTCAGGCCCACCCTGATCACCATCTGGCCATGAATAAGGGCTCCGGTGTGTCTATAGACGATGCCGTGAGTATGGTGGATGTGCAGGCTAATCACTGCACCACCGCACAGTTTAAAGGGGTGATTGACCCGAGCCTGTCACCAGTGACCAAGTTTAACACGCAGTATATGCGCGCCTCAGGCAGTTAATTCAGTCAGCCATCCTGGCATCCGAACCATGCCAGGTTCCTCCTCGGATAATGGCTAACTGAATAAAGGAATATGGGGCAGGCGACGGTCCGCCCCATCATTCTGAAACATCTCCCTCCTTAAACAAAGCTTTATTGCCACGAATAGCTGGTGCCATCGTTGCTGGCAAAAGCCTTTACTTACCGACATGAATTGCGGACCATGCCTGATAACCATCGCAAATAAAAAGGAAAATCAGATCATGGTAATTTTCAGGCTGGCAACAATACTGATCGCTATTTCGCTAAGCATCTGGCCCTTATTGAGTCAGGCCAGCACCCCGGCACTTACCCTTGAAGAGGCGAATCGCCTGGCTGCTCTGCCGCTTAAATGTACCCAGGTGGAGTATCCGAACAAACTCAATCAGGTGCTCGATAGTGAAACATATCTAAAGTCACCCAAGGCACTGCACCCGGCCTTTTATGGCTGCTTTGACTGGCACTCGAGCGTGCATGGTCATTGGATGATGGTCAATCTGCTACGTAATTTTCCGGATCTGGCCGACAGAGAAGCCATTAAGACCATCCTGAAAACTAACCTGACGGCAGAAAATATTGCAGCAGAAGTGGCATTTTTTGCGACGCCGGGCAATAAAAACTACGAACGTACTTACGGTTGGGCGTGGTTACTAACCCTGGCTGCAGAACTGCATAGCTGGGATGACCCGCTGGCCAGTAAGCTGGAGCAAAACTTACAGCCATTAACCGAGTTGATGGTAAGTAAGTACGAAACCTTTTTGCCGAAACTTATCTATCCCATTCGAACAGGTGAACACCCGAATACCGCATTCGGACTCTCAATGGCGTATGACTTTGCCGTGGTAACGGCTAATAAGGCACTGGCCGAGCTCATTACAGCGCGTGCCTTGCACTGGTACCTTAATGATAAGCAGTGTCCACTTGCCTGGGAGCCTAACGGATTCGATTTCCTGTCGCCTTGTTTTGAAGAGTTAAATCTGATGCGCAAGGTGTTACCTAAGGAACAATTCAAACGTTGGGCCGGTGACTTTATGCCGCAACTGATTCATCAGACATTTACACTGGTGCCTGCCCGGGTGAGCGATCGCACGGACGGTAAATTGGTTCACCTGGACGGGCTAAATTTCAGCCGGGCCTGGTCGTTGTACGGGGTAGCCAAAGCCTTTCCTGCTGAATACGGTCACCTGCGAGCTATAGGCGATGCGCACGTTAATGCGGCATTACCGACTATTGTGGATAACCATTATGAAGGGACACACTGGTTAGGCAGTTTTGCCATGTATGCACTGCTTAGTCGTGAGGGGCTCTGACAGCAATTATCAGAGGGCAGTGTGCCCTCTGCCACATTGCCGTTATTCTGGCTGCTTGGTGAGCTTATACTGAAGTTTACCTCTGCCCATATTCAACAGGCGCGCAGCGGCCGAGACATTGCCATCGGTGCGGCGCATGGCCTGCTCTATCATCTTTTGTTCAATCTCTTCTACACAAACGCCTTGTTCAAGCAGGCTATCAATCAGGGCTTCTTCGTGCGCATCCGTGGTTAAGATTTTCTTGTCGGTTTGTTGTAGCCGGCCTGAAGAACTTAACCCCAGAGAAGCGGTTTCAATATTTTCTCCGCCGTTAAATAAATGGGGGATATCTATCGGCATGTTGTCGTCTACCAGTATGACGGCCCGTTCCACCAGGTTTTCCAGTTCCCGCACGTTGCCAGGCCAGTCATAATGCCACATAGCATCTAAGGCCCTGCGTGTAATTCCGGCAAGTGCTTTACTGGCTTTTTGTCCATACCGCTCGACGAATACATTAAACAACAGGGGAATGTCTTCGCGCCTTTCTTTAAGTGGAGGTATTTCAATAGGATAGACATTTAAACGATAGAATAAATCGGCTCTGAATTCGCCGTCTTCGACGGCTTTGCGCAGGTCATTGTTGGTGGCTGCAACGATTCTTACATCCACCTTAATTACCTCTGTTCCCCCTACGCGTTCAACTTCGCCTTCCTGTATAGCGCGCAGAAGCTTACCCTGAGCCGCGAGGGGTAGACTGCCTATTTCATCGAGAAATAAAGTGCCGCCGCTGGCTCGTTCAAAGCGTCCTGGCCGGGTGGTATTCGCGCCGGTAAATGCGCCTTTTTCGACCCCGAAGAGCTCAGACTCAACCAGCTCGCTGGGAATGGCTGCGCAGTTAACCGACACGCAAGGCCCTTTACTTCGTTTGCTGATGGCGTGCAGGGCTTTAGAAAAACGTTCTTTTCCCACCCCACTTTCACCTAATAACAACACACTGGTATCCGTTGGCGCTACGCGCTTAAGTCGATAAATGACTTTGTTAAAACCTGCGGATGCCCCCACCAGTTCATTTAAAGGCGAGGATGACTCTTCGGCGCTACTGATATCAGCGGGAACCTGATGCTGGCGCAGTTTGGGCAGGTCGACAAACGGTTCAACTTTGAGAAAGCTACCCAGTTCCTCTGAATCTTCCCAGTCATCGAGGGGTTTACCTATTACCCGACAGGTCTTATGACCCATGGCTTTGCACTCAACCTCCCGCCATACCACCGGGCGACCAAACATGGCAGTAGAAAAGCCGTTAGCGTAGCCAACCATGGTCCAGCAGGTCGGGCGGCTGCTCAGACCAAAATGCGACAGGTAGTTTTCCGCTTCCCAGGATGAGTGCCACTGATAGTCGCCCTGAAAAATGCCTTTTTCCACATCGATTTGCATGCTTTCAATGGGGTCGTGATACACATACCCTTCTAGTTCTGCCAGCCGCATGGCTGAACGAATAAGAATATCAGTGTCTTCACCGGAGATGCTTCGCAGATGATGATAGTAATTCACGCCGCGTTGATATCCCAGCCGGGTTAGCAGTTCTTTTGCCTTTTCAAAACTGAAGGTTTCGATCATCTCCTTACGCAATTGCCCGAGAGTCTTACCAGGGATGAGCAGCATACGTTGATCGAATAACCGGATGTGGCCGGTGTCGGGGGCAAACATAAGTTGCTCGGAAAGCAACTGCGTGACTTTAGCTTCAACTTCCTGCTTTTTTTCCATGCTTTTGACGTCTCAAATAGGTGAATGAAATCAGTGACTGAAACCATTAACCCTATTTCAGTATGATTGAAATCATGTAATGAAACCTACCATGAAAGTTTTCAGTTGCAAATAAAAAGTTAACAAATAATACACATATCAACAACATAAGACATTTTTTAATAACCTGGCTCGGCCTTTGCTATCTCTGAGGAAAGATTGCAAAAGTTGTTTTTAATTAATTGGTTAGCTTTCTCTTATTGATTGAAAAGAGACACGGCCGAGAGAGGGAAGAATGAATTCAGAACTGATAGATGTTGAAGTTGTTAACAAGTCTTCAGAAGCCGAAGGGATTGTCAGTGTCGAGCTGGCAGCCACCAATGGCCAGTTGCTCCCGACGTTTACCCCGGGGGCACACATTGATTTGATATTAGCTAACGGTCTTATTCGTCAGTATTCGCTGTTTGAGCACAGTGCCCGTCCGGCCCGTTACAAAATAGCAGTATTGCGGGAGCCTGAAAGTCGCGGAGGCTCCGAGTATGTTCATCAGAATCTGACGGTTGGCAGTACTTTGCAAATCAGCGCACCACGTAATCACTTTGAGTTAGTGCCTGCCAAAAAATACCTGCTGCTGGCGGGTGGGATAGGTGTGACGCCAATTATGTGTATGGCCGGCAAACTGGCAGAGGACAAAGCGGACTTCACTTTCCACTATTGTTGCCGCAGCCGGGAACGCATGGCGTTTCAGGCACAGCTTTCAACCTGTAAATTTGCGAACAATGTGCATTTACACATAGACGAAGAGTCTGACCAGCCGGCATTTGATGCCAGCACCGTGTTTGCAGAAGCTGATCAGGATACACACCTGTTCGTGTGTGGACCGAAAGGTTTTATGGATTTCGTTATTGCGGCGGCGAAAGCGGCCGGCTGGCAGGACAGCCACATTCACTTTGAATACTTCTCCGGGGTTGAGATGACCCCTGACGATGCCGACTCCTTCCAAATCAAGCTAGCCAGCTGTGGTCGGTTACTCACTGTGAAAGATGATCAGACGGTATTACAGGTATTACAGGACAACGGCGTTGAAGTGCCGGTTTCCTGTGAGCAAGGGGTATGCGGGACCTGTGTAACGAAAATCATCGACGGCGAGCCAGAGCATCGCGACTTGTTTTTAACCGAAGCCGAGCGCGCCAGCAATACGATGTTTACACCGTGTTGTTCGCGCGCCAAATCAGCCTTACTGGTTCTCGATCTGTAACGACAGCACCGAGCAAAGTCAGGGCGTTTCACCCCCTTTAAATAAAAGCTAAAAAAACGTGTTAAGGAACTACTAATGAAAGACACTAGCCAAAAATTTCTGATAAATACCTGGTATGCGGCAGCGTTGTCTGCCGATGTCACCGATACGCTGTTTAAGCGGCGCCTGCTGGATACCCCGGTAGTTATGTATCGCCGCAACGACGGCTCTCCGGTTGCTTTACATGACAGATGTCCACACCGGTTTGCACCGTTGAGCATGGGCAAGAAAAAAGATGACTGTGTGGTGTGCCCTTATCATGGCCTGGCTTTTAACGGCGAGGGTAAATGTACGCATAACCCCCATGGTGGCGGGCATATTCCGGCTAAGGCTGAAGTGAAAAGCTATCCTTTAATGGAAAAATACGGGTTTATCTGGATCTGGATGGGCGATAAGCCGGCAGACCCGGCGTTGCTGCCTGACTATTCTTTGTTGGATAACGGCCACCCCAATGCGCTGGCGCACACGTATATGAAGCGTCCCTGTAACTATGAGCTGATCACCGATAACGTGATGGATCTTAGTCATATTGATCACCTGCACGGCGAAATCATTACTACCCGTGGCCAGTTGTCACCGCAGATCCCCAAGGTTAAAGACGAAAATAATGAAGTCGCCGTGCGCTGGGAGTGGGAACAAACCCCACCGATGATGATTTTTAATGATTTTCTGCCCAAGCCCGGCGAGCCTGCCGCACACTTTGTAGAGGTAACCTGGTCACATCCCACGCATATTCAGCTGACCGTAGGCGCTACCCAGGACGGCGTGCCAATGGACTATGACAGTACGATTTCGCAGTATGATTTGCATACTTGTACACCGGAATCGGAGTACAGCACACATTACTTCTTTGCGACCCGTCGTAATCACAATGTTGAGGATGCAGAGTTTAATAAGATCAAAATTGAAGGCATGCACGGCGCCTTTGAGGACGAAGATGGCCCGATCCTGGATGCCGTTCAGGACCAGATGGAAACCAACGACTTCCTGGCCCTTGATCCGGTACTGATTAGCAGCGATGCCGGGCCTGTCAGAGTGCGTCGTATTTTAAAATCGATGATTGAACAGGAGTCAGCGTAAGCAGGCTATCGGTGTGCCGGTGCACCAGAGCGCTGCGCCGGCAATGGGTTAACCAAATTGGTGCGATACAGAATTTTATGCTTTATTGTGGTGCTTTGTAAGCGCATACTTTTGCTGATGCAGCAGGCTTTTGTTTATAAAATTGCTAAATTTCAGCTATTTATAAATTATACTAAAGTTGGCCTGCTGATTGCTATATCCAAGCGACGCTGTAATTAGGCAAAACAAGAATTCAAAAGGTTGCACCTAACGCACCATCTAATTGCTCGTTTTTTCCAGGGAGAGGCACCCTGTCTACAGACAGGGTGCTGTTCTGCTAATCTTCTTTAGGTTTCACTACCTTTTCGGTTTCCAGCATTTCGGCTTCTATCAAACTAACCAATTTACTGCCCGCACGCGGAATCGTCTCGTCTGAACTCAACAGCACGTGCATACGATTGTTTTCGTTGATGTACATCAGCGGTGTAGCGGCGTCGCCATATTTCTCTACATAATCTTTAAAGGTAAATTCCGGGGTCAGGGATGTGGTTTTTATTTTGGCGCCGCGGCTAACGGCACTGGCCAGATAGCCATATGTGATGCCTTCTGCAAACAAAGAGAGTTTCTTGGCGTAGTCTTTAGAAACCTGATGGCTGGGGCGTGTGGCCAGCTCATTATTGGTTAACCCCCACACCTTGTCTTTCCCAAGCGTATACTCGAAGTGGTAACCAATCATGGGGTTGAGTTGTTTATAGGGCGATAACAGCAGCACAGTCCCTATAGTGTTTAAATCCAGGTGAATAGCCGCATGCTCTGACGTTGGATTACCAAAATATACCGGGATATCCTGCATTCTGGCCGCTCTGATGGCATCCCAGTTGGTATCCGCTACCCGCACCGGGATCTTGTGCTTAAGTAATTCTAACGCCAGCATGCGGCTGAATTCGCTGGCGCCAAACAGCAGAAAGCCATTGGGCACCGGTGCCCGTACTTTTAATAATGCTGCAACAGGTTTGGCAGTAAGGCCTTGCAGAACCACCGTTGTAATGATGACCAGAAATACCAGCGGCACAATGATTTCTACCTCAGCATAGCCCAGTTGTTCCAGCTTTAGTGAAAATAAGGCGGAGACTGCAGCGGCCACAATTCCCCTGGGGGCGAGCCAGCTGAGCAGTGCGAGTTCGCGCAAATTCAGTCCGGTTCCTATGGAGGAGATAAACACCGCCAGCGGGCGGGCAATAAATATGATAGACACCAACACCAGCGCCGCGGCCCAGCCTACATCGGCCACCGCACCTAAATCGAGGCGGGTTGCAAGCAATATAAACAAGCCGGATATCAGTAACACACTGAGGGTTTCTTTAAATTCTAGAATGTCCTCTACATCCACATCCCGCATATTGGCCATCATCACGCCAATGACAGTGACGGTTAGCAATCCCGACTCGTGGGCAAAATAATTCGAGCCTGCAAAGGCACCCAGAATAATGGTTAATACCGCTGTATTGCGAAGATAATGGGGAACCAGATTATGGCGTAGGGTGACACCTAAAAAGTAACCGACGGCTATACCCAGGCCCAGGCCTAACCCCAGTGTTTTACCAAAAGCCACCAGGGTATGAGACACCGCACTTTGTGAAGAGATGATATATTCATAAACCAGTACGGCCAGTAACGCGCCAATGGGATCGATGATTATACCTTCCCAGCGCAGGATATTACCCAGGTTGGTTTGCGGGCGCACAGTACGGAGCATGGGCACAATGACAGTCGGACCAGTAACCGTAACTATGGCACCAAACAGAAATGACAGTTGCCAGCTTATATCGAGTGCGTAATGAGCTACGGTGCCCGCTATTACCCAGGTGACCAGAACACCAATGCTGCAAAGGTTGCGTACCATATTCCCGTGGCCGGCAATGTCGCTGTATTTAAGGGTAAGAGCCCCTTCAAACAGAATAATCGCCACCGACAATGAAACCACCGGAAAAAGTAAATCACCGAACAGGGCGTCGGCATCCAGTACGTTAAAAACCGGCCCGACTAATATCCCAACTACCAGCAGCGGCAGGATGGCCGGTAACCGAATTTTATAAGCTAAATACTGACAACTGATTGAAAGCAGGCCAACGGCGACCAGAGCAATGGTTGGATCTGACACTAAGAGAGTCCTTATTATTGTTTGGCTGTTACGCAATACGACAGCAATTAGATTCCTACCAAATGTTATACACCAGAATTGTGTCAGGTGTTCACTTTCCGGTATAGAAACCGAGGCTGGTTTACCGGTATAATTCTGTCGGAGTTTTTTACAATATTAATTATGTCGTTCATTTCGGCAATAATAAACCAATGATCTTGAGCCATTTTTTTAAATGGTATGATTATTGCATTTTTTCTTTTATAACAGCGCATTACCGTAGTAAAAAATGAAAAGACAGAACAGAAAAACGTGGTCAGCCCTGATAACCATTGTCGTACTCGGGTTTGGTTTATTCACTGTTACGGCCCCTGTGAATGCGGCCCTTATCAAAACAGATATTGTTATGCTGGTGGATGAAAGCGGCTCAATGAGTACTATTCACAATAACCTCCGCGACAGTATCAGTAATTTTGCCGGTATTTTGCAAAACGGCGGACTGGATGCCCAGTTTGCGCTGATTGGTTACGGCTTTGCGGGTGACGGCATCCGCCTTTTGTCTGATTTTGTTGATGCGGCAGGTTTCGCCAGCGCGATGTCGGGAATTACGCCGATTGGTGCAGATGAACCCGCTTATGATGCCACGGCTTACGCGCTTGAAGCATTGCCATCAGAACAGCCCGGATTAAGTTATCGCGATGATGCTGTAAAAAACCTGATCCTGTTTGCGGACGAAGCGAGTAACGGTGATAACTATTACAATGCACAATCACTGGATGGTGTGCTAGAAGACAATTCGGCGTTATTCAACGTGGTGCTTGGCGGCGATTTTTCTGATCTGATTGATTTGGCATTAAACAATGGTGGTAACAGCTTCGATTTGAATGCACTTAACACTACTAATCAGTCTAACATAGAAGACTTTGTCACCCACTTTGCGGAAGTGAAGTTGCAGGAAACACTGGATTTTTGTGCTGAAAATCCGGATCACCCTGCATGTACAGACAGTGAACCTGTTCCTGCTCCAGCCGGCATTGCGCTGTTTTCTTTAGGCCTGTTGTTGCTGTCACGCAGAACGTTTAGCTAACCTGTTCAGGGTACGCTGATGGACCCGGGCGGTAAACGATATACCAGCCGGGATAGAACGAATCGCCAACCTTAAAAGCGGCAACAAATGGAACGTTTTACCGCGTTAATTTAGTTATGAAAAACCCATCATGTTTGGCAGGCGCCGGTAAGGCGTTTGCGCTAGGACTGTTATTACTTCCCGCTGCGTGCAGCAGCACGGATGCAGGTAACGACAGCAGTATCGAAGTGATTGAGGAGTTTGCTTTAGACCCACAGCTCCGGGAAACTTCGGGCTTATTTTGTGATGCAAACCACAGTTACACCATCAATGACTCAGGCAATCATCCTGAACTGTTCACCCTGGATGCGACCGGCAAGGTAATAACCAGCCAGTTACTGGCGCGTAAAAATACCGACTGGGAATCGATAACCGCAGACAGCAACTTCTATTATATTGGTGATTTTGGTAATAATGCCGGAAAACGCAGCGACCTTAGCGTGTTGAAAATCAGCAAGTCAGATCCGAGCGACATCAGCGTTTTACCCTTTTCTTATGAAAATTATGATGTGGCTAAAAACGAATACTACGCCCACGATTATGACGCCGAAGCGATGGTCGCTAAAGACGATCATCTTGTGCTGTTTTCAAAAAGCTGGCTTACCCGGGTAATGAAAGTTTACCGGCTGGATAAAGACTCAGAAAATCAGTTGCTGACACCTGTAGCAGAAGTGTCGGGTTTGCCGGGGGTGGTCACCGGGGCCGACTTCGATGCACCAAACAACCGCTATGTTATTGTGGGCTATACCAGCAATGCGCTGGGAATGTTTAAACCTTTTATGGCGACACTATCGGCAGAGTTTACGCTTGTTAAAACCTATAGTCTTGCCGGCTATGGCCAGGTAGAAGGTCTGTGTGTTCGCAGCAATAATACTGTTTGGCTGACCCAGGAAAGCTCACCTTTAAGTGACGCAAAGCTGATTAAAATAACCCTTCCCGAATAAGCGCCCTGTAACACAAACAAAAAAGGCCAGCCGACGGGCTGGCCTTTACAGGCTTAGCAAACCGTTTATTTGTTTTGCTCTGAGGTTACAGGGAAGCCACGATCGCGCATTAGCGCTTCTACGTTAGCATCCCGGCCACGGAACATACGATAGGCCTCAGCCGGATCCATAGCATTGCGCACTGAGAAGAGATATTGTACCAGCTTAGCCGAAACTTCTTCGTCATAGAAACCGCCCGGTGCTTGTTCAAATGCTTCAGCAGCGTCTGCGGTTAGTACCTCCGCCCACATGTAACCATAGTAGCCGGCGGAATAGCCCTCGCCTGAGAACACATGACCAAAGTGAGGAGTACGGTGACGCATCACGATCTCTTCGGGCATACCCAGTGCGGCTAACTTTTCACGCTCAAAAGCGTCGGGTTCTATGTTGGCCGGATCGGTGGTGTGATAAAGCAAATCCATCATCGCAGAGGCCATGTACTCAGTGGTTTTGAACCCTTCATTGAACGTCGAGGCTTTCTTAATCTTAGCGATCAGGCTGTCCGGAATCGGCTCACCGGTTTCATAATGGACCAGGAACTGATCAATGACCTCATCAGTGGTTAACCAGCGTTCCAGTAGTTGCGACTGGAACTCAGTGTAATCCCTGACACCTGAGTGTGAAGTTGGGTATTTTACGCTAGCCGAGAGGAAATGGAGGGCGTGACCAAACTCGTGAAAATAAGTTTCCGCGTCATCCCAGGAAATCAACGACGGCTCGCCCTCAGGCCCTTTCACGAAATTGGAGTTATTGGACGACAGCACGTTTTTATCGCCATCAAAGGTGGTATGACTGCGATAAGTGGTAGCCCAGGCACCCGAGCGCTTGCCCTGACGTGCAAACGGGTCGAGATACCATAAGCCAACCAGCTCGCCAGAGTCCTTATCGGCCACTTCCCATACTTTTACATCAGGATGGAAGACCGGCACAGTCCCTGCTGGTACCGGTTTAAAATCAAAATTAAACAAACGGCCGGCAACATAAAACATCGCTTCACGCAGCTTATCCAGTTGCAGGTACTGTTTTACCTCGTTGGAATCCAGGTCGTATTTGGCCAGACGTACCTTCTCGGCGTAAAAACGATAATCCCAGGGCTTGATAGTAATTTGTGCGCCTTCAGCATCGGCAATAGCCTGCATGTCGGCCACTTCTTCCTCAACCCGGGCCAGCGCGGCAGGCCAGACCTTCATCATAAGCGCCATGGCATTTTCAGGGTTTTTCGCCATGCGATCTTCCAGGCGCCACTGTGCGTAGTTATCGTAACCGAGCAGTTGCACGCGCTCGTGGCGCAGGGTCAGAATTTGTTTAATGATTTCGTTGTTATCAAACTCATCGCCATTGTCACCACGGTCGTAATAGGTGCGCCATACCGTTTCACGTAAATCCCGGTGCGTCGAATAGGTCAGGAAAGGATCCATGGATGAACGGGTGTTAGTGATGGCGTATTTGCCTTCCTGCCCCCGTTCTGTAGCGGCTGCTGCGGCGGCTTTTACAAAGCTCTCTGGCAGGCCGTCGAGCTGCTCTGCAGTAATGTAAGTAACATAGTTCTCTTCATCTGCAAGAACGTTATTAGAAAAGCGAGTGTGCAGGCTTGCCAGTTCTTTATTGATTTCGGCGTAACGGGCCTTGGCATCGCCTTCAAGGGTCGCGCCATTGCGGGCAAAGCTGTTGTATATCAGCCATGTTATACGCTGCTCTTCGTCACTAAGTGAGTTGAGCGCGTCACTTTCATAGACTGCTTTTATCCGTTCAAAGAGCTTGGTGTTTTGATTAATCTGGGAGCGGTAGGCTGACAGTTTGGGTGATAACTCCCGCTGCAGTTCACGAAATGCCGGGCTCGATACATTGGAGCTCCAGATTCCGTAGTAGGTATAAACCCGGCCAATAGTGTCGCCGGCTTTTTCATAAGCGACGATCGTGTTGGCAAAACTGGGTGACTCCGGGTTATTGGCAATGGCGTCAATTTCGGCTAAATGCTCGGCCATAGCGGCCTCCATTGCCGGCATCAGATCGGCAAGTTGCATATCTTCAAATGCCGGTACGCCGCCATAAGGGCCTTTAAACGGTTGCAGCAATATATTCTCCGCGCTCTGGCTGGGCGTTTCGGCAGCGCTTGATGAAGCACTTTCATTAGCTGTTGGCGGCTCAGAACAGCCGGCCAGCGCCAGCACTATTGCAGTAGCAGTAAGCGTCTTTTTTATAGTTAGCATAAGTTTCCTGTCATTTTCTTATTGTTGAATTATGAATAGTGGCTCTTCGCCACACAGGTGTGCAACTGACAGGCGTTATCTCGCGCCTGTCAGCGACAAAAGCCCTAGGCGAATACTACGGTTTTATTATGGTGAATAATGACTCTGTCTTCGAGGTGGTTGCGAACACCGGTCGCCAGCGCATTCACTTCACAGTCTTTACCTTTACGTACCATATCGGTAGCTGTATCACTGTGGCTAATTCGTTTTACGCTTTGCTCAATGATAGGGCCTTCATCGAGATCTCGTGTGACATAGTGACAGGTCGCGCCGATGAGCTTCACGCCGCGGTCGTACGCTTGCTGGTAAGGTTTTGCTCCGGCAAAAGAGGGCAGAAAGCTGTGATGAATATTGATTGCCCGGCCGGCGAGTTTGGTGCACAGATGATCGGGCAGGATCTGCATAAAACGTGCAAGTACGGTGAGGTCGATGGCGTATTCATCCAGCAATACCTCGACTTGCTTGAACGCATTTTCCTTCCCTAGGGTCTTAAAGTCTACCCAGTGGAATGGCACCTTATACCAGTCAGCAAACTGCTTCATTTGTGGGTGATTACCGATAATACAGGGGATATCGCAATGTAACTCACCGGTATGCCAGCGGTGCAGAATATCTACCAGACAATGGGATTCAACGCTGCTGAGCAGGGCCACGCGCTGGCGCTTGGCGGAATCAGTGACTTTCCATTGCATCTGAAACTCGTTGGCCAGCGGCGTAAATTCTTCAATAAACCGATCGTAAGAAAGGGTTAAGGAATCGGTACTGATTTCATGACGCATAAAAAACCGACCAGTTTGCACGTCGGTGTGATGGCTGGCTTCGAGAATTGACGCATCGTGGTCGGCCAGAAACTGGGAAACCCGCGCTACCAGGCCAACCTGGTCGGGGCAATCGATAATAAGTCTGAAAGTTTGGTGCATGTGACTGGTGTTCTCTAAAGTGAAGTGTCTTTTTACCGAGCAGGGAAGGTGCTGTAAAGAGGCAAAGGTTAAAAATTCCCGCGGAGTAATTTTTCGCGTATCGAATTGCCGTCCCGCAACGGCCAGCTCTGGCGGATAGGGTATGTTACACCAGAATGGGTCGAGACCGACTCAAATAAATGGAACTGACTGAACTGACAGGCAATAGACGGCGGAAAAAGCGGTGGCGGGAAGTCTGCCTTAACGTTACGAATCATCGTAACGTGAGGCTGATAGTCACGCTTTTCTATGGCAATGTCAGCCTGGTGCGCCGCGGTTGATACTTTAGCGGCGAGCTGTTTCAGGGGATCAGGAATGACATCGGGGCACACATAGAAAATCTTTGGACCCGACCAGAACCCGGTGTTATTCAGTGTGAGTTCGAAAGGTTGTGCGGTTACTTCCCCCAGTAAGCCGGTGACGGCCTCTAACTGGCGCGGCGTAACAGAACCAAGGAAACAAAGAGTCATATGAAAATTTGCGGCGGGCACCGGCCGTGGCTGGCGGATAGGTGCTTTGGTGTTTACCGGCATCTTAACACGAGGGAATTCTGGCAGGCTTTTTTCACGCCAGCCGTCGAGCGCCAGTTTGTTTGCCGGCGATAAATCCAATCCAATAAAATAACGCATGTCACACCAGGGCCTGATAAGCTAATTCGTTATCTATGTTGGCAGTTTATAAAACGCAGAACAAGACAGGTTTATGTCTGGAATGTCCGCCGATATACTGCCGTACGCACTTATTGTAGTGTAATTAAATAAAGAACAACTATTCTTTTTCTGTTGCTAAAAGTATTTCAATGTCGAACTTGTTACCTGTAGAAAGCATTATTCCCGATTTTCTGGCTACACTGACCACTAATGATGTATTGCTCAGTGCACCGCCTGGTGCCGGTAAGTCTACTGCAGTGCCGCTGGCTTTGTTGCGTTCAACATCGGCCAGAATATTGCTGCTACAACCACGTCGCGTAGTGGTTAAACAGCTGGCGGGTTATCTGGCCCGACAATTAGGCGAACAAGTGGGAGAAACAATTGGTTATCGTATCCGTGGTGAGCAGAAAACCAGTACTGCGACCCGCCTTGAAATTATTACCGAAGGCATTCTTACCCGGAGGCTACAACAGGATCCGGAGCTGCATGATGTCGATATAATCTTATTTGATGAGTTTCACGAACGCAGCTTGCACAGTGATTTTAGCCTGGCGCTGGCGACAGAAGTGCGGCAAAACCTGCGTGATGACCTGCGACTGGTGGTGATGTCTGCAACGCTGGATGTCAGTCCCCTGCGTCGGTTGTTGCCTGACGCCGCAGTATTATCGAGTCAGGGGCGGCGATTTGACGTTGAGGAAGTCTACGTAGGGGAATGCCATATCTCACAGCTTAGCCCGCGTGTGGCAGCGCTGATTGGCGAAGTGCTCAATAGCGAAAACGGCGATGTACTGGTGTTTTTACCGACCGTGAAACATATCAGTCAGGTGATGGGCGCGCTGTCTGCAATAGAGGGAAAGCAGGCTGCAATTTTACCGTTGCACGGTAACTTACCGATTAAGGAACAGCAATTGGCTCTTAGACCTCATGTGGATAATATGAGGAAGGTGATACTCGCTACCAACATTGCTGAAACCAGCCTGACCATTGAAGGGATCAGACTGGTTATTGACAGTGGTCGGGAGCAGGTCGCTCAGTTTCACCCGACCACCGGCATGACCGAGCTGTCATTAAAAATGATCTCCCAGGCTTCCGCTGAACAACGAAAAGGCCGGGCGGGAAGGGTGCAGGAAGGGATCTGTTATCGCCTTTGGAGCAAAGAATCACACAGCCGTCTGGCAGAGTTTTCCCAGCCCGCCATACGGACTGAAGATATCACTCCTCTGGTGCTGCATAGTGCCGACTGGGGCACCGCCCTTGAAGCACTGCCTTTATTGGATCTCCCCAGCGAGGCCCAACTGAATGCCGCTAGCCAATCTTTGCAGGAATTGAATTTGCTCGATGGGCAAAAGCGCATCACGCCACTTGGAAAGGCGAGTCTGCGACTACCGGTTGACCCCAGATTTGCCAGTATGCTGTTACAACTCAAGGATGAAGCTGAGCTGAGCGACGATCAGTCTTTGCTAATCGCCGGTTGTGTGGTGACAGCGTTGGCCGAGGAGTCACCACGCACAGACCAGTGGGTGATAAGCGAGGTGATTCGCTGCCTGACTCCCCAGCAAAGGCAATCGGTGAGTCGCCAGGCGGCGCGGTATGCCCGCCTCCTGGGTTACCAAAATACAATAGCAGATATCCTGCATGTGTCAGAGCAGAGTATCGGACTCGCTGTTAGCCTTGCGAAGCCCGGATGGATTGCCAGGGCGCGGAACCTGCAGGAGTTTAAGCTGGCGATGGGAACCGGCGCTGAGTTGGTTCAGCCGTCCCCTGCTGAGCAGCCCTGGCTGGCGGTATTAAGCGGACAGCGCAAAGGCGCTAATTTACTTATCCGTTTGGCCCAGCCAATTGAAGAGTCAGTCATTTTTAGTCACTTTGCGGCGCTTATCAGGACCGAGCAGTATGCATTTTATGATGCCCAAAGCGATGCCATAAAAGCCGAGGAACGGTGTTACTTCAAACAAATACTTCTGTCTCGCAGACCACTGGCAAGGCTCGGTGAAGCGCAACGGATCCAATGCTGGAAGGACTGGCTGTGTGATAGAAACATTAAAGACTGGCCATTCTTTAACGAGTTGGAAGAGACCTTAAATCGGCTGACTATGGCTCGTGAACTCAATATTGTTTCCGGTGGTTATGAGGGCAATGCCCCCTGGCCGGATATAGATGCTCAGTGGATGCTTGACCAGGATGAGGTGCAATCTGCGTTGGGTCGGTGTAAGTCACTGGGTCAGTTGCAAAAAGTTCACTGGCCGGAGGTCGTTCTCCAGACGTTAGCCTGGCCACTGCGTCAGGCTATTGAACTGCATCTGCCCATGAGCTTGAAAGTACCCAGCGGCAGTGTTCGTCGATTACGGTATGAAAGTGAAAGCCGCGTTGTGCTGTCAGTCAAGATGCAGGAAATGTATGGTAGTGCGGCGCCGGTAACTGTGGGGCAGGGACGCCAGACTGTGACGGTTGAACTGCTGTCGCCGGCCAGTCGACCGATTCAAACCACCAATGACTTACCACGATTCTGGCAGGGCAGCTATGCGGAAGTGAGAAAAGACATGAAAGGCCGGTATCCCAAACATTACTGGCCCGAAGATCCGACCACTTCAATTCCTTCAGTTAAAACAACGAAGAATAAGTAACTGAATACTATTATTAAAATGTCATATAGACCTAATAGGCTATTGACCAGGAGAATAGTTTATAGACCAACGTCTGATTTTCACGGTGGAATATTCGAGCTATAGATGATTATATAGTAATCAGTTGTACGTTGAGCAATATCAAACAAGAAGGAAATAGCATGAGCAGAGTAGCACTCGTTACAGGTGGAACACGCGGTATTGGTGAAGCAATCTGTACGACACTAAAGAATGCGGGTTATACCGTAGTGGCTAACTACGGCGGAAACGATCAGGCAGCACAGGAATTTACCGAACGAACCGGTATTGCTGCGATGAAGTTTGACGTGTCAGATTTCGATAAAACCAAAGCTGCTATAGAGCAGATCGAGTCGGATTTTGGCCCGGTTGATGTACTGATCAACAACGCGGGTATCACTCGTGACGGCACCATGCATCGTATGACCTTTGAGCAGTGGAACGCGGTCATTCAAACCAACCTGGCATCTTGTTTTAACACCTGCCGGGCGGTAATTGAAGGTATGCGCGAACGCTCTTTTGGCCGTATTGTTAATATTGGCTCAATCAACGGACAGGCTGGTCAGTATGGCCAGGTTAACTATGCTGCAGCGAAATCAGGGATCCATGGTTTCACCAAAGCACTTGCTCAGGAAGGCGCTGGTAAAGGCATTACCGTAAACGCTATTGCTCCAGGCTATATCGACACGGATATGGTACGTGCGGTGCCAGAAGACGTACTCAAGAAAATCGTTGCGCGGATCCCGGTAGGCCGTTTAGGTAAGCCGGAAGACATCGCTGACGGTGTGCTATTTCTAATCAAAGATGAGTCCAGCTTTATCACAGGTTCAACACTGTCGATAAACGGCGGCCAACACATGTATTAAAAGAACAAAGCCGGGCATCGCCCGGCTTGTTTTTAGGTGTCAGGAGGTCGGGGTAACATTAATGCCCAAGGCTTCCATTACCGCGAGCGACGGAAAGCCATCGGCAATCATGTCGGTACGGCGCTGAAATTCGCGGATCCCTTCACGGGTCGCTGGGCCTAATATGCCATCTGCTCCACCTACATCAATGCCTTTCAGGTTTAGTTGCTCCTGCAGGGTTTTAATGTCGTCCCGGCGGTAATTAGGCAAAGGCGGCAATGACGCCACTAATTCCCCGTCGCCAGCAATTCTGTCTGCCAGTCGGCCTACGGCAATGGCGTAAAACTCTGAATTGTTCCAGCGCATAATCACTCTGAAGTTAGGATACGCCAGAAAGGTAGGTCCTTCATGACCGGCAGGCATCACTAAATAGGCATTCATATCGCTATTACCCAGGGCGTTACCGTTGGCGCGAGTGACCCCGAGTTCATCCCAGTCAGTCACAGTGCGGCGTTTGGAGTAGCCCAGCAGTGAGTAGTCAAATCCAACGGGCAGTTGAACTTCTCTGCCCCAGCGAAAGCCCGGTTGCCAGCCTAACTGGGAAAGGAAGTTGGCTGCCGAGGTTAAGGCGTCCGCTTCGCTGTCCCAAAGATTAATTTGTCCGTCGCCGTCGCCGTCTATGGCGTAGTTGGCATAGGCAGATGGCATAAACTGGGTATGCCCCATGGCTCCCGCCCAGGAACCTACCATTTTTTCCTGCTCCAGAGACTGTGCTTCCAGTAACTTAACGGCCGTTAATAATTCGCGGGTGAAAAACGTGCTGCGACGCGGATCGCAGGCCAGGGTAGCCAATGAATCCAGTACCGGCATCTTACCTTTGTAGCCACCAAAATTGGTTTCCAGGCCCCAAAATGCCAGTAGGTACTGTGCCGGAATGCCGTATTGTTTTACAAGGTCCTGCAACAATACTTTGTGTTCGCCGGCAAGCTGACGCCCTTTGTTGATTCGCCAGTCATTAACCCTTTTGCTGAAATAGCTGGGAAAGGTTTGCACAAACTCCGGCTGACTCCGATCCAGTTCAATCACTCGAGGCTGATAGTTAATATTGGCAAATACCTGCTCTGCAATGGCTGGCGTAATACCGGCTTCTATAGCTGACTGTTGCAGGCTTTGTTTACAGACGTTAAAGGTCTGCACCGGATCGTCATTCGTAGTGGGTTGTTCTTCGTCATTTTGCTGAGCATAGGCTAAAGGTTGAAAACTCAACGCAGCCAGTGACAACATAAAACAGGAGGTTAACCGTGGGAACAACCGCTGACCTTTAGCGGCTGTGCAGCGGGGAACAAAGCGCATAGAATTCTCCCTGAAATTAAGTGCACCCATGCTAACCTAAGTTGCTAGCATGGGCGAGATAACGTCAGGCAAATTTATGAATAAAATCGGTGATTAGCGGACGAATATGTTTGCGGAACTGAGAGCCACTAAAAATACCGTAGTGACCAGCGCCCTGCTGGACGTGATGCTTGCGTTTGGATTTAGGAATGCTTTTGCATAACTGCTGAGCAGCTTCCGTTTGACCCAGGCCACAAATATCGTCATTAGCACCTTCAACCGTCAATAAAGGCGTGTTGTCGATGGCTTCGAAGTTAACCGGGTGTCCTTTGTAAGTAATGGCGCCGCGGGCAACTTCGTTGTTTTTGAAAACCCGTTCAATGGTTTCCAGGTAAAACTCTGCCGGCATATCCAGCACGGCCAGATATTCATCGTAGAATGCCCGGAAACGGTCGGCATCTTCTTCCTCACCCATAAACAGGTTCTGGTAGAAATCGATATATTTTTGCATGTGTGATTTGTGGTTCATGCTAATGAAACCACCGAGCTGCATAAAGCCTGGATAGACCTTGCGACCTTCACCGGGATAGCCATGAGGCACACTCATGATGGCCACATTGCGAAACCATGACATGGGGTGTTTCTTGGAAAACTCGTTTACCCGGGTTGGGTTTTTACTGGTATCGATTGGACCCGCCATCAGCGTCAGAGAATGCGGCGTACCCGGATTCTTCTGTTCTGCCATAACTGCGGTGGCGATCAGAGCCTGAACCGTGGGCTGACAAATAGCCATTAAATGCGTATTAGGCCCCAGATACTCCATAAAGTTAATCAGGTACTCAACATAACAGTCAAAACTAAATGGCCCCTCTGACAGAGGCACTTCACGGGCATCCGCCCAGTCAGTGATATAGACCTCATGATCTGGCAACAAGGCTTCTACCGTACCTTTCAGTAAGGTTGCAAAGTGGCCGGAGAGTGGTGCAACAAGCAATACTTTATGGTCGTCGTGCACACCTACGCGATTAAAATGAATCAGATCGCAGAAAGGTTTTGCCACTGCGACTTCTTCCTTAACGGCGTGGTACTTGCCATCAATGGTGATCTCATCGATATTAAAGCCAACTTTCTCGTAGCGGCGGGTAAGTCGCATGGCGGTCTCAAGACTCGCCCGGCTGACCCGGCCCGGAATAGTGTGGGAAAATGGATTCGACGGGTGGCTGGCAATATCGTTTAGCAGACTAAACCCTTCATGCATGATTTGCGCACCGCGAGCCATGTAGTCGTATGCTTGGTAATTCATTGTGTCACTCCCGGAGGTACTACTTTTGAGTGATAAGTGGACCAGCAAAAAATACCTTGGTTCCACAAATGTCAAAATAATGTAATACAAATATCAAAAAAGGGCCATTAAATATAACAGCCCTTTTTCTCGGCCCGCATAACACTTTTGTCCAATATTTAGCGCAAGTGTTGCGGGCATTTTTAGCCTGGCGGAGTCTTACTTAGCAGTAAACTTAGTAGAAAACTCTTCGCTCATGCCTTTCATCATTTCGCCCGCTTTTTGCTGGGTTTCAGTGATCAGCGTGTAGCTGCTTTTGGCTGACTCAGTCATTTTTTCCTGCAGGCTTTCTAAATACGCTTTTTGCGCTTCAGCAAGGCTCATCAGGTCTTTTTGCTGGCTGGCAGTCTCAACAAAAGACATACCGTCAGACATCAGGGTAGAAAACAGAGAATTTTGCTTTTCAGCTAATTCCTGCATTGTGTTCATGTTCAAAGTCGCAAGTTCAGTTACTGGCTTCATTGCAGTTTGAAATTTTTCAGTCATTTGCTCTAGCATTAGTCTCTCCTTAAAGAGTCGTTAATTAATTAGTTGATTTGGTTTCGGCCGCTTTAGTTGCTGGCTTTTTAGCTGTCGAAGTTGTTCTGCGAGTACGCGTTGTTTTCTTAGCAGCAGGCTTGCTTGCCGGCTTAGCTTCAGCTTCAGCTGGCTTCGCCGCTGCGGTAACTTCCTTTGCCGGGGCTGGCTCCTCTTTAGGCGCTGGCGCCGGAGTTGGAGCGGCCTTTGCGGCAGGCTTAGGCGCCGCTTTCTTGGCTGGCTCTTTTGCCGGTGCGGCCTTAGCTGCTGGTTTCTCAACAGCCTTGGTGACTTCTTTTGTTACTTCCTTGGCGACTTCAGCCGTATCTTCAATCGAAGACTTCACCACGCCCTTCATGTCGGACTGTAAATGGCTAAGCGTTGAATAAGCGCCCTTAGAGGCAACGGCCAAACGGTCGCGCATTGCTTCTGCAAACTCAGAATTGGCGGCAAAAACACCTTTTGCTTCGGTTTGAACCGATACGGTCTCGAGATATTTCACACTATCGCTCAGTAAACCGGTAAACAGTTCGGTTTGATTTTGCGATAAGTCTTCCAGCATTTTTGCATTCACAGCCATCCATGAATTCACCGGCTTAGAAGACTTTTTGAGTTGTTCTGAAAATTTGCCAAACATATAACACTCCCGTTCGAAGTTTATACTTGCTGCGTTGCAGCATTCGTTGGTTATATATTAGACAGTAGAGGTCGGAATGGTCAAGAGGTATTTTGTTGCAATGCAGCAAAACGACTAGAACAATATAGAATAACTATACAACTTTTTATGCTGCAGTGCAGCAAGTGGCTATTTTTTCTGATCTTTTGTCGATTTGGTCCAGGCGTCGATATTCTGTTCCATGATTTTACTGAACATACCCAGCGGGCTGGTATCTACCATATTCTTCATCATACCCTGCAAACTGTCCTGTTGTTCCATAAAGTTAATCAGGCTTTGTTCCAGGTATTCGCGCAGGAATAACTGCATATCTGAATCGTAGAAACGAATGAGTTGCTTAAGGAGTTTGTTGGTCAGCAGCGACTGATGTTCATTGGTTTCAGATTCACTGATGATTTGTAACAGAATCGTTTTGGTCACATCGTCGCCGGATTTCGAGTCGACAACGTTAAAGTCGGTACGCTCGTTAACCAGGGTTTTAATGTAATCCATGTTCACATACTGACTGCGTGAGGTGTCATAAAGTCTGCGATTTGGATATTTCTTGATAGTAACCATTGGAACCTGTACTTGTCGTGATTGAACATGAGTGAGCAGCGTTCTCAGCTGCTTATCGTTGCTGGTAGCAGATGTCGAACAGCCGGTTTACCAGCGTCAAAATCAGGTGTACAGAGGTCTGAAATATCAACATTCGGCCCGGATATAAGCGGCGGATGGTTCAGCAAACTCTGTCAGCTATCCTGCAATGTAGCGCAGAACAGGCCGACAGAGCAAATATCGGTCGGATGATCCTTAGCCCAGACGTCGCTTAACGTAGCTGCCCGGGGCTTCCTCAATAACAGGGTAAGACTTGTGTTTACCCGGTTTCGGAGCCGTAACCTGTTTATCATCGTGGGACTGTAACCAGTTATACCAGTCCGGCCACCAGGAGCCTTCGTGCTGGGTGGCACCATCAAACCAGGCCGCCGCATCTTCCGGCAGGTCTTCGTTTATCCAGTGCGGATACTTGCCTTTGGCCGGCGGATTGATCACGCCGGCTAAGTGTCCTGAGCCAGCCAGCACAAAGCGGGTATCTCCCCCTACCAGCTGCGTGCCTTTGTAGGCAGCTTGCCAAAGCACAATGTGATCGGCAATCGTCGCCAGGAAATATACCGGCACGTCGATATTGCCTAAATCAATTGGCACGCCGTCAATCACCATGCCCCCTGGCTCGCGCAATTTGTTTTCCCAGTACATAGTCCGAACATACTGTTTGAAGCAGGCCGAGGTGATGTTGGTCGCATCACTGTTCCAGAACAGAATATCGAAAGCTGCCGGATCCTCACCTTTTAAGTAATTATTAATAAAGTACGACCAGAACAGGTTGTTCTCGCGCAACAGACTGAAACTTAAACCGAGTATACGGCCATCGTAGACCCCCTTAATGTCAGCGTTTTGCTCCATGGCGTTGAGGCTTTCTTCAGTCAGATAGTTACCGATTTCGCCTGGTTCACTGAAATCGGTCAGGGTAGTCAGCAGGGTAAGTGACTGAATACGTTTGTCGCCCTGAGCTCGCAGGTACGCCGAGGTAACGGCTGACAATGTGCCGCCAACACAAAAACCGACCAGGTTTACCTTCGGTTGCCTGGTTATATCGCAAACCACATCCAGTGCGGCCAGCGGCCCGAGCTTCATGTAGCGGACAAAGTCATAGTCGGCGAGCGTTTTATCCGGATTAACCCAGGAAATCATAAACACACTAAAGCCGTTTTCGAGCAAGCCTTTTACTGCCGACTTCTTTTCATCCAGATCGAGTATGTAATATTTATTGATAAACGGCGGCACAAATAAAATCGGCGGTGCGTAGGTTTTCGCTTTCTTGGGCGTATAGTGAATAAGCTGGATCAGTTCATTCTGATACACCACTTTGCCTTCGGTGGTCGCCAGGTTTTCGCCGAGTTCGAAGGCTGACATGTCGGTTTGGGTAATCTTGAACGCTTCAAGGGGGCTTTGCTCAAGATCGCGCATAAAATTCTCAATGCCTTTGAGCATGCTTTGCCCTTTGGACTTAAGGATTTCTTCACAAACGTCGGGGTTCGAAAACAAGTAGTTGGTTGGTGCGACCGAGTTAATGTACTGGCGGGTGTAGAATTTAACCTGCTCAGCCGACTTAGGATCGGCAAAGGTCATGGAGTCCATCATACCCTGCAGCATTTTGGAGTTGATCAGATAGGCTTGCTTTAAATAGTTAAATACCGGGTTTTCGTTCCAGTCGGAGTGGCTGAAACGCTTATCCCCCCGTTGTTCGTTTACCACTGTTTCGGCTTTTTCACCGAACATCGCTTTGGTTGCCTGTTGCCAGAGTTCGGTTTGCTGGCGCATGAACTCCATTTGGTTTTCAACCAGCCTGGATGTGTCTACCTCTACCTTATCGGCCAGTTTTGTGGTCAGTAGCTGTTGCAAGTGTTGCGGGTCGAACATCGCAGCAGCGTCATTCGAATCAGCCTGTCGGGTAAGAATTTTCTGTACCATGCTATTAAACTGCTCAGCATACTGGTTCAGCGTGTTCAGAATTTCCTGCTTATCCTGTTGCTCCACAAGTGCTCCTTGAAGTTGTTATTTTTTGCCTGACGCAGCGCCAGTGGCAATGCCTTCCATCATTTTCTGGTAGAAAGAAAAGGCCTGCTGACTGCCGTCAAGGTAGGGTTTTAGAAGGGTCATCATTGTTTCCTGGTTACCGTTTTGTAATTGTTCGGTAAACATAGCAATGGTGGCTTCATGGATTTTGGTCATGTCCGGCCAGCCTAAGAGTTCGCGAGCTTCTGACGGTGACAGATCGATATCGACGGTAATTTTCATGGTAAACTCCTTACTTTAGCCAGTATTATGGCTTTCCCATGGGCTGTTTGACTTACAGAGTAAAAAGCGAACAATCACTTGTCTAGTCTGATGAGCCTAAAGTTGCATAAAGGTAATTGATACAGCGCAAACAATCCTGCTGTATCCCTTGCCCGGTCTGAATGCCAGCAACCGGTCGTTCCCGCAAAGTATTTACAGGAAGTGTTGTGACATCAAAAAAAGCCGAACCTACTGCTAATCCTAACCGAAAACGTCGACTCTGGCGGTTTTTCTGGAAGCTATCTTTGATCCTGCTGGTGCTGTTTGGCGCCTATGTCATTTATCTGGATGCCCAGATAAAACACCATTTTTCGGGCAACAAGTGGCAGGTGCCTGCACAAATCTATGCCCGGCCACTGCAACTGGAAACCGGTGAGGAAATTACCCGCAAGGAAGTACTCGATGAGTTGAAGCTGCTGGGATACCGGCGGGTGACTCAGATTCAGGGGAGTGGCGAATACAGTGTTGGCTCGGCAGCCATTAATATTTTTCGCCGGGCTTTCCATTTTCCTGACGGCTTTCAGCCGCTGCGCCAGTTAAGCATTCGCTGGAACGGTTCACGTATTGCTTCAATAACCGATTTACAGACCGACCAGCAGTTGCCACAGGTCAGACTCGAATCCTGGCTGGTGACCCGTCTTGCCAGTGGCAGTCAGGAAGATAGAATGCTGGTGACGCTGGAAGACTTACCGCCCTTACTGGTAAAAGCCCTGACCCTCACTGAAGACCGTGATTTCTATAGTCATCACGGGGTTGCACCATTATCGATCATTCGGGCGTTGCTGGCTAATATTGCGGCCGGACGCACGGTTCAGGGGGGCAGTACGCTTACCCAGCAACTGGTAAAAAATCTCTATCTTACCCGTGAGCGGTCGCTGGAACGGAAAATAAAAGAAGCATTAATGGCCATCATCATTGATGCCCGTTACAGCAAGGATAAGATTATTCAGGCCTACCTCAATGAAGTCTTCCTCGGCCAGAGTGGGGATATGGCGGTGCACGGGTTCGGTCTCGCCAGCTACTTCTATTTTGACCGTCCGGTGAATGAACTGGATGAAACGGAAATTGCCATGCTGGTGGGCATGATCAAAGGCCCTTCGTTTTATAATCCACGAAAGTATCCTGAACGGGCTGTGGAACGTCGCAATCTGGTATTACGCCTGTTACTTGAAGGCAACGAGTTAACCCCTCAACAATACGAGATGGCGGTGTCCAGGCCTGTGGGTATCGCCACCGGCGATAGTCTGGCAACCGGCAAGCACCCGGCATTTATGACCCAGGTGCGCAAAGAACTGCAAACTATTCTGGCTGATCCGAATATTCGTGAGTCAGGAGTAAAGGTGTTCACTACCCTGGATATTTATGCCCAGCGCCGAGCAGAGCAGGCGCTGACCAGTACACTTGACCGGTTACAGCCGGGCCGGGAGGCGCCCCTGGAAGGCGCTATGGTGGTATCGGATATCGGCAGCGGTGAAGTGCGGGCTCTGGTAGGCGGCCGCAATGTTAGCTTTGCCGGGTTTAACCGGGCGCTGGATGCGGTACGGCCGATCGGCTCTCTGGTAAAGCCGGCCGTGTATCTGACAGCTCTGGAGCAGCCTGCACAGTATAACCTGGCCACACCGCTTCAGGACCAGCCTTTGTCACTCAGCGATGAGCATGGCGATAACTGGCAACCGCAGAACTTTGATAAAACCTACCGGGGCAGCGTACCGCTAATCGATGCACTTAGTCTGTCGCTTAATGTCCCAACCGTTAATTTGGGGCTCGAGCTGGGTATCGACAATGTTGCGGCGACACTCAAAAAACTGGGCGTCAAACGGCCTGTTCCTGAGGTGCCGGCATTAACGCTGGGGGCCGTTGCCCTCACGCCTTTTGAAACCAATCAACTGTATCAGACGATTGCCAACAACGGCGCTTATCGACCACTGCATACCGTTAGCGCTATTGTGAGCGTAAATAATCGCTTAATGTGGCGACAGGCAGAATACGGTGAGCAGCGGGTTAATGAAGAATCGGCTTATTTGCTTAACTACGCCCTGTATCGCGTTGCTACCCAGGGCACTGCAAAAGCTATCGGCAGAGCCTTTGATAACATCAATATGGCCGGTAAAACCGGTACTACGGATGATTACCGTGACAGCTGGTTTGCCGGCTATGACCGCAATAACCTGGCGACCGTATGGGTCGGAAACGACGATAATAAATCTATCGGCTTAACCGGATCTACCGGCGCGCTGCCGGTATTTATGGCTTATCAGCAGTTGCAGGAGCCTAAATCACTGTCCCGACGCTTCCCCAACGGCCTGGGTATAGCTCACTTTGATCCTGTCACCGGTGCAGTGTTAACTGCCGGGTGTCCTGGCAGCCTGAGTGTCCCTGCAGTGCTTGATGCCCTGCCGCCTGCTCAGGGCTGTGTGGGCCAATCGAGAGACAAAACGCCGGTTAAGAAAGCAAAGGAAAAGTCATGGTGGGAACGGTTGTTTGGTGGTTGATAGGCTAATGAACCTGGCTAAAACTACCTGGTTGGTGAAGTTTATAAGCAGAGTGCAATACATCCTTATTTTTGGTTCTTATTGAGCGAGATACTGTCATTGGGCAGATGAAGTAAAAGCGTAGAGGCGTCATGGACGACGCCTCCGGCCAGCGAGGGCATGGAGCCCTCTCTGGTCGATAGGTTTTACCTGCCCGATGACAGTATGCTTTTCGTGAGTAAGAACTGCGGGGGTCAAGGGGCGTCGCATAACGCCCCTTGGTGCTGTCGGCACCCCGACAAAATGCCAAGACATCTATCGTATTTAAAGTGAACGTTACAGCAAAAATAAGTTTGTTGTGAAGAAAAGAGGCTGCTAGCTTGCTATAACCGAGTAACTGCGAGTGATTATTAGTCTTTAACAGATAAAAAACTCAGGAGATTGCAGAGATCTGCAATTCCTGAGAAGTGGCACTACGGGAGTGTCCAGGGATATAAAACGGGTAAACTATTAATGGATCAACGAGTCAGACGTAAACAGATACCGAATACCGTTCACAATTCCCAGAGCGACGATATAAGCCAGTACCGGACCCAATAAAAGCCAAATCAAAAAACTGTAAGTAATCATAATCTCGAACCTCGCTGTTCGTTACGGGCACACCAGTGAGAGAGTCACACTCACTGCCCTGTACCCAATCAGAGCCTCTTCATGCTCGCCGAGCAGGCTGTCTGTTTAGTTAAGTCGCAGAATAGTTAGCGATAGTTGTGCCAGTCAGGTTATTAATTTTTAAATTATTGATAATTATAGGAATGTTTTGTTTTTGGCAGGGTGGCGAAAAATAAAGGAGTAGCTTTTTAAACTAATTAATAACAGAAATGACAGTAAAGTAGCGAAAATGACGAACGCAACTTTACTGTGGATAGAAGACGTTTTAACTGCGGGCCTTATTGAAGATAGCCAGGGCAAGAGCGATGATGGTGCCGGCGATTAATCCGGCAATGCCATCGGCAACAATGCTCAGGATCAGCGCTATTGGCGGCACTAACTGGCTCACCGACTCGGCCAGGTGATGTAAAAAGGGAATGCTGTGGGTCAGAATGCCGCCGCCCACCAAAAACATCGCTATGGTGCCAACAAACGACAATACTTTCATCAGCACCGGCGCCGCAGTGAGCAGAAAACGGCCGGCCAGTCGCTGGGCCGAGTTATAACCACCGGTAAGCGACTTGCGCAGCAAATACAGGCCGAGATCGTCCATCTTTACAATGCCGGCTACCAGGCCATAAACGCCAATAGTAAAGGCGATACTCAAACCACTGAGTACCAGAATCTGAGTCGTCAGGTCGGCACCTTGCAAGCTGCCGAGAGTAATAACCACTATTTCAGCCGATAAAATAAAGTCGGTGCGAATAGCGCCCTTAATCTTATCCTTTTCCATTTGCACGAGGTCAATGGACGCGTCGGCCAGATTATTCAGACGTGCATCGGCTTCCTCCGCGGTGTCGCTATGGGGCAGGAAGCGGTGGAGTACCTTCTCGGCCCCTTCAAAACACAAATAGAGCCCGCCAAGTACCAGTAGCACGGTGATTAGCACCGGTACAAAAGCACTGATCAACAATGCTGCCGGCACCAGGATCAGTTTATTAATGAAGGATCCCTTAGCCACTGCCCACACCACGGGTATTTCGCGGTCAGGTTTCACGCCCTGTACCTGATTGGCATTCAGCGCTAAATCATCGCCCAGCACACCGGCAGTTTTCTTGGCTGCCATTTTCGACATCATGGCGACGTCGTCTAGCAGAGTGGCTATATCATCAATGAGTGCAAGTAGGTTGGCTCCGGCCACGGGCAGTCCCTTATTGTTCTGGTTGGTTATGTTGTCGTTTGTCGATGAATTGCTGAAATTCATTGCGACTGTTGCACTTTACATTGCCTCCAAACAGTCGCGCAACTGTTGCCACAGTTCTATTCACTCCCTTTTCGCAATTCACGGCATATTCACCGACGACTTTTTTGGGTGGTTCGTACTCACTGATTTTTAAATCGGGTGAGATGTGCTCTTCGCGCCGCTGGCGGCTGACTTCCTCTGCTAAGTCGTATTGTTGCTGCAACTGTTGCCCTGCAATGCCTCGGCTGATGGCATCGGATAGCCGTCGTGAGGGCGGCGCGGGGCTATCTTCTGCCTGCATGAGTATTTCCCCGGGGGCGGGTGCAGATGACTGGTTATTGGTGTTTACGTTCGTCTCTGGCTGTGCCAGCGGTGAGTGCTGCTGAGCGGGTGGCGGCTCCTCAGATGACTGAGCGTTAGGGTCTGCAGCTTCAGCAACGACGGGTGCCGGTTGGGACTTCTCGTTCGTCTCGGGCTTTGGGGGGAGGGGTCTAACCGGTGTGTATAACGCGGCTTTAATCGGGCTGGATTTTACCGGCGGCACAGCCGGTGGCTGAAACGACAGTGTGGCCAGCACTGCGATATGAAACAACACCGAGCCGATAATCAGCCACACCAATCTGCCAGCTTTGTTCGGGGCTGGTTCAGAAGGTTTAAAGCGGGTTGGTCCGGTAAAGGCTAAGTCCATTTTTTCCATGCCAGATAGACCGGCCATTTACCGCTAAGTTCCCTGCGATAAACGACATTACTGACAGGATGAATTGGTCATGCATCAAAATGGTGCAAACGGACGCTCATGCATTTAAATGGTGCGTAAAAATGTAAGAAAATATAACAATTTTTGATTTAGCTATTGATTTATAAGATTTTTAATTTGTGGCATAGGACTTGTTCTAGTCAATCTCGCACAACATGAACACTGGTAGCAAACCACTATTATTTTGGGAGCAACACATGAAACTAGTCACAGCAATCATCAAGCCATTTAAGCTGGATGATGTTCGTGAAGCCATTTCAGAAATCGGTATTGACGGTCTGACCGTAACCGAAGTGAAGGGTTTCGGACGTCAAAAAGGACACACAGAATTATACCGCGGAGCCGAGTATCAGGTCGACTTCCTGCCGAAAGTCAAACTGGAAATAGCGGTTCAGGATGATCAGGTAGAACGTTTGGTTGAAGCCATCGTTGGCGCTGCTAAGACCGGCAAAATTGGTGACGGCAAGGTTTTTGTTTATGACCTTGAAGGCGCTGTCCGGATTCGTACTGGCGAAACAGATACCGACGCACTGTAATCAGTCGACGAGAAATTTGCGGAGATAAGCATAATGGAAACAACTTTTGAATTAGGGTACGCGTTAGATACCTTTTACTTTTTGATCTGTGGCGCACTGGTAATGTGGATGGCTGCAGGTTTTGCCATGCTGGAAGCTGGCCTTGTACGTGCTAAAAACACAACTGAAATCTTAACTAAAAACATCGCACTGTTTGCGATTGCTTGTACTATGTACATGATTTGCGGTTACGGCATCATGTACGGCGGTGGTGACTGGGTACCTTTCCTGGGCGGCATCGTAGCTGACGGCGCAACTGGCGTTGCTGATGAACCAGCAACCTATGCCCCATCTGCTGACTTCTTCTTCCAGGTAGTATTCGTTGCCACGGCAATGTCTATCGTATCTGGTGCGGTAGCTGAGCGTATGAAACTGTGGGCATTCCTTGCCTTTACCGTTGTTATGACTGGTTTCATCTACCCAATGGAAGGTGCCTGGACCTGGGGTGGTGCGTCTGTATTCGGTATGTATACACTGGGCGACCTGGGTTTCTCTGACTTTGCTGGTTCTGGTATCGTTCACATGGCTGGTGCTGCGGCTGCTTTAGCTGGCGTACTGGTACTGGGTGCTCGTAAAGGCAAGTACACTGCAGACGGAAAAGTTAACGCGATTCCTGGTGCAAACCTGCCGCTGGCTACTTTAGGTACATTCATCCTGTGGATGGGTTGGTTTGGCTTTAACGGCGGTTCTGTACTGGCTACAGCGACTGTTGAGAGTGCCAACGCGGTTGCCGTTGTATTTATGAATACCAACGCTGCGGCAGCGGGTGGCTGTATTGCTGCACTGATCGTTGCTCGTATCATGTTTGGTAAAGCTGACCTGACTATGGCGCTGAACGGTGCTCTGGCAGGTCTGGTAGCGATTACTGCTGAACCTTCTACTCCAACGCCTCTGACAGCGACTCTGTTCGGTGCTCTGGGTGGTATCCTGGTAGTCTTCAGTATCGTTACTCTGGACAAACTGAAAATCGATGATCCGGTAGGTGCGATTTCTGTTCACGGTGTGGTTGGTCTGTTAGGTCTGTTACTGGTTCCTGTTACTGGTGGCGCGACTCTCTCTGGTCAAATCATCGGTGCACTGACTATCTTCGTATGGGTATTCGTAACCAGCTTAGTGGTTTGGTTAATCATCAAAGCCGTTATCGGTGTACGCGTTAGCGAAGAAGAAGAATTTGAAGGTGTTGATATCAGTGAATGTGGTCTGGAAGCTTATCCTGACTTCACTGGTGGCCGTTCATAATCTTCGGACACATTATTGATTAGGCACTTAAGTTAATAATAATAAGCCTAAATCACTTCGACTCAGACCCCGCTTTTGCGGGGTTTTTTCTTTAGGGTAGTCACAAGGCTTCGGTCTGCTGTGTCGCATAAGTTTCAAAAGCGTCTGGCTTCAGGGGGCGACTGAAATAGTAACCCTGAAAATAATCGCAACCCATTTCTTTTAGCATTTCTACCTGTTGCAGGTTTTCCGTTCCCTCTGCGACGGTGAGCAGCTTCATGTGTTTACCGATAGCAATAATCGACCTGACCAGTTCCTTACTCTGTTGATGCTCGATGTTATCAATAAACGACTTATCGATTTTAAGCACGTTCAACGGCAGGTCACGCAGGTAAGATAAAGACGAATAACCGGTGCCAAAATCATCCAGGGCCACTGAGATGCCGGTGCTTTGTAATGTCTTGAGTTGCTCGATGGCCTTTTGGCTGTCAAATAACAAACTCGACTCGGTGAGTTCCACCTCGATCAGCTCTGCCGGTATCTCGTAGCGCTCACGTTCCGCCAGCAGATAGTGAATAAAATCCCCTTCAGCAAATTGCGAGGCCGTTACGTTTACAGATACCCGGAACAGCGGGACGTCGCGTTGTTGCCAGCAACTGAGTTGATCAAACACACAGCGTAAAACCCATTTGCCTAATTCGTGGATCAGGCCCGTTTCTTCTGCGATGGGGATAAAATGCGCCGGTGAAATGAAGCCTTTAACCGGGTGATGCCAGCGTAATAATGCTTCACTTCCCATCAGGCGACCCTGTGGATCGACTTTGGGTTGGTAAACCATCGAGAGTTCGTCGTCGTTCTGTAACGCTTTAGACAGCTCTTCTTCAAGTTCCCGGGCGGCATCCTTGAGAGCGAGCATTTGAGGCGCGAATAGTGAGCACTGATTACGGCCACGCTCTTTGGCCTGTTGCAGCGCGTGTTCTGCTGAGCTGATAACGTCAAAACGACTTTCAATTTGTTCCGGGAATAACACGGCTCCTGCGCTGCACTGAATTGATATCTTACGTCGGCCAATGTTAATTTCATCACTGACTATGGCTTTCAGAGCTGCCCAGTGAACATGCAGCAGTGCGGTGTAGTCGGCTTGCAGGTTCGTTAACAATATGGCGAAATCATCACCGCCATTACGTGCTATAAAAACATCTGCCGAGCGATAGGCAGCAAACCGGTTACCCAGAATATGGATCACCCGATCGCCAATCTCGTAGCCGTACTTTCGGTTAATCTCACCAAAATGGTCCAGATCAAGCAGTACTAGCAAGGCATTCTGCCGATGCCTGGTGGCATCGAGGTACGTGGCATTGAGCACTTCCAGTAATTTGGCGCGATTCGGTAAGTTCGATAAATAATCGTAATAAGCCATGGAGCGTAATTTCTGCTCCAACTGATCACGTTGTAATTCAGAGGCTGCCCGTGATGCAACGATCTGAAGGGCTTGCTGCAGCGCATTATCCATGCCATTGGCGTGGGGGAAGAACATCATGATCACCCCGGTGTTTTGCTGCTCAGCATTTACAATTGGTATGCCAGCGTAACTGCCCGACGCCTTAATTTCAGTAGACTCGCTACAATGAAAGCGGTCTGCTTTGATGTGCCTTCTACTGTGCAAACCGAGGTTTAACACTTCTTCACTAGGGGTACCGGCTAGCTCGTAGGTGAAGTTTTTCCCTTTCTGGCCAAACGCTAACACCGCTTTGGTCTCAACCTGGTTTTGATTATCTGGACAAAGGTTGCCAATAAGGATGAATTCAGCCGGTGAGAGCTGGTAAAGAATGGTGATCATTTCAAAATAGAGATGCTCAGCATTGCTACCCGCCGCGCTGGTCGCAAGCCGTTTCATGGCCATCTCAAGTTCGCGCTGGCGTTGACGCTGATGATCCAGCTCCCTGGCATTACGCCGGTATGAAACACTGAGCATTAAGGCAAAAGACAGAGAGATAAGCGTAAAAGGCAGACCTCCGGTATAAAACAACGGCACGCTGCCGCTGTCTATCTGATAACTCATAAAGCTGGTGGCTACCGACAACCCCAGGCAAACGGTCAGAGCCAGTGAAATAAAATTGTTTTGCCGTTTATAAAAACGTAAAGCAAACAAAAGCTGCACAACAGCCATAACGATAAAGCCAGCATGGTACAGGGAGAAAAACAGACTGGGCTCACCAACCAGCAGGGACATCTGCTCGCCAAATAAGTTATTAAATTTAACCAGTTGTGGGTTGTTACCATGCCGCAAAACCGCATCAGAGAATGTGTTAAACAGCGTGAAAATGGCCGCCATAGTACCGAAAGCCAGTACCATAAGGTTGGTATAGCGGAATCTGCACCAGTGGCCAAAGGTATAGATAATAAACGGCCAACCAAGGATTACGGTATTGGTGTGTAATCGACTGAGAGTAATGGCTTCTGAAACCGTGGCGGCCTGGTGAAAACGCCAGGATAAAAAGTGGTAACCAACCAGCAGTAAATTAACGATTGCCAGTGAGTAGTAATGATGTTTCTTGTGCTGAATACCGGACAGCAGGATGAACAGAAAACAAACCAGGTTTAGTGTAATAACGGCTACAAAATAAATTGTCATTTACAGCATCCTGAGCAAGAGCTTGGAATGGGGTGAGTGGTCAGTGGCCAGTAATCGCTTTTGGTTCAGCACTCTGTTAGCGAGCGGGTACGAAAATAATTGATTACTACTATAGTTTAACAGTTGAGAAATATTTTGCGTAAAAGCCCGCTCTCAAATAGTGCAGAAGCGGATGGTTGCGGGTGGTACTGAGTGAATCACTTTTACTATTCTGATCAACAGTCAAAATCGATTGGTCGCTTTACAGTCTGAGGGCGTATCAATTAAGTAACTCATACTCAAAGGACAGAAAATGGCTAAAGCACCAAAGCTTACCACCTCCGCAGGCGCGCCGGTTCATTCAAACGCTACGTCAAAAACTGCCGGCAGTCGCGGTCCGGTATTGCTGGAAGATTATCAGCTAATTGAAAAGCTCGCCCATCAAAACCGCGAACGTATTCCTGAACGCGCGGTGCATGCCAAAGGCTGGGGGCTTCAGGGGACATTCACCGTTACCCACGACATTACCCAGTACACCTGCGCTGATTTATTTTCTGAAATAGGCAAGCAAACCGATGTATTAAGCCGCTGGTCAACGGTAGCCGGAGAATCCGGCGCGGCTGATACTGAACGTGATGTACGTGGATTCAGCCTCAAGTTTTATACGGAGGAGGGCAACTGGGATATGGTAGGTAACAATACGCCTATCTTCTTTATCCGTGATGCTTTTAAGTTCCCCGACTTTATTCGTACTCAGAAGCGTCACCCTAAAACTAATCTGAGAAGCCCGGAAGCGATGTTTGATTTTTGGGCCGCACAGCCGGAATCCGTGCACCAGGTAACTATCCTGATGTCTGACCGTGGTATTCCTAAAAACCCAATGTACATGAATGGCTATGGTTCCCATACTTTTAGTCTGTGGAATGCCAATGGGGAGCGCTTCTGGGTGAAGTTTCATTTTAAAACCCAGCAAGGCCATCAGCATTATACTAATGAGGAATCCGAGCACATTATCGGCAAAACCCGGGAGTCTTATCAGGAAGATCTCATCAACGCCATTGATGAAGGCAACTTCCCTAAGTGGACACTGTATATTCAGGTGATGCCTGAAGAGGAAGCCGGTAATCAGCCCTACAATCCATTTGATTTAACCAAAGTCTGGCCGCACAAAGACTTTCCGCTGATTGAAGTGGGTGAGCTGGAAATGCATACCGTGCCGGAAAATTATTTTCAGTTGGTTGAAAACGCCGCCTATAGCCCTTCGAACGTGGTGCCAGGCATTGGGTTTAGTCCGGATAAAATGCTGCAGGCGAGAATTTTTTCTTATGCAGATGCGCACCGTTACAGACTGGGCACGCACTATGAAGCCTTGCCTGCGAATGCACCGAAGAATGCTAAGGTAAATCACTATCATAAAGATGGTGCCATGCGATTCTTTACTAATGATTTCGGTAATGCGGATGCCTACTATGAGCCTAATCAGCACGGTGGCCCTGAAGCTCAGGTTAAATACCCTGAACCGCCATTGCGTATTGACGGCGATGCCGACCGGTACCATCAGGACGAAGCGGATATCGATTACGTGCAGCCAAGGGCGTTGTATGAAATGTTTACCGACGAGCAAAAGGCCCGTTTATATAAAAATTACGCTGCTGCCATGGGCCCTTGCTCTGATGGCGTTAAAGCGCGCTGGTATGCGGTACTGGAAAAAGTGCACCCTGACTACGCTGCGGGCGTCAGGAATGCCGTTGAGTCGCTCGATACCGATGTCAACACGGTACCGGTTACCGAAGACACACCGCTGAAAGATAAATAAGTCAGCTTAATGCAAAAAAGCCCGGTTCACTTCATTAATTGAACCGGGCTTTTTAATGTCTAACGTGTTAAGCGGTTTGCCGCATATCTTCAGCAACTTCCGGTTGTTCTTCACAGGGCTGCTCAATAAAAAACGCGTCGAGCTCTTCATCTGAAGCCAGCCGGGTAACCCGGAGCCCGTTTTGCTCGTAATCTTCGTTCACATAACCAAGTTCGGCGAACTTCTCGAAATAATCGCAAAAGGGGTAGCAACTCCACTTCTGTTTGAACAGCTCCGCATTGGCTACCAGATCACACAGGTGGTTAAGCGGCGGATTAAAATGCATATGAAATTGTTTAAACACGTGCCTGCCGGTATTGACCAATGTAAGGCCGGCCTGACTGCAGCGCATCGCAAAATCCACATCGCTGAAGCCATAGCCATCGTAGTCGGTATCAAAACCGCCCAGTTGGCTGAAGTCTTCCTTTGTGATAGCAAATGCGGTGGCATCAAAATGCACAAAAGGTTGTTGTTCTGCGGCCTTTACCGGCATTGCTGCGAGTTCTTTTAACACGCTGTTGGTTACCTCTTCGGCCTGGCATGGCAGGTCGGTAATATTGGCGCTGACAACCCGCCCGTTGGTCAGTTGCTCTGTCATGGTTTGCAGCAGGGTTTCCGGACACAAACAGTCTACGTCCAGATAAATAATTCGGTTGCTGGTACAGGCGTCAAATCCTCGGTTACGGGCTTTGGCAATCGGCAGTTCCGAGTGAGTAGCAAAGCAGTGCTGAATATTAAACGAGTCGCTGCTTAACAGTGACTCGTCACTTGGCGAGGCCATTCAAACAATGATCATTTCTTTCGGTAACAACGAAGAGCGCTCTATGCTGCTGAGCAAATTATTCAGTTGTGGGGTGCGGTGCTTAACAATCGTAACGATACTAAACTCTGTGCTCATGGTACTGGCTCTCTGCGGCTGAATGTTTAAAAACAAAAATGAAAAGGGTCCACAAGTACTGCAAGCGAGGGGACAGATAAACAGCTGTTTGCAAACTTAATTCCACAATGTCAAATCTGGCCGGTTGCTGTTCAGCCCACGTATTTAAAGGTCTTTGGTTTTGAAGCAAAAAGTGAAGGATTGTAATAATATGGTATCGTAAGCAAAGGATTCACGCCGGGCTGGTAATTCTTACATACGGTTAATCACTCGCGATAACAAAGGTAACGTAATAATAATGATGTTGAGTTTATTTAAGCGCATGATGAGTACTAAGCTGACTTGTCTGATGATGGGGCTAATGGTCACTGTAAGTGTCAGTGCCTACGACAGAATTACCGGAAAACCCTTCGCCAGTCGCTCTGAAGTGATTGCCCGGCAGGGGATGGTGGCAACCAGTCAGCCGTTGGCTACCCAGGTTGGTCTGGATATTCTCAAACAAGGTGGCAGCGCTATTGACGCTGCTATTGCCGCAAATGCCATGCTGGGCCTTGTGGAGCCGACCGGCAGTGGCATTGGCGGCGACCTGTTTGCTATTGTCTGGGATGCTCAGAACAAACAGTTATACGGCTTGAATGCGTCCGGTCGGTCACCTGCATCGCTCACAGCCGAAGTGTTTGCAGAGCAGGGACTGACCAAAATTCCCTCCTTCGGGCCTCTGCCTGTATCGGTGCCTGGTGCCGTTGATGGCTGGTTTGAATTACATGAGCGTTTTGGCCGTTTACCCATGACCTCACTGTTGTCACCGGCAATTCGTTACGCTCGCAATGGCTTCCCTGTCAGTGAGCTGGTGGCTTATTACTGGCAAATGAATGTTGACCGGATTGGTCATTATCCCGGATTTTCAACAATCTTTATGCCCGGCGGTAAAGTGCCGCAAAAAGGCGATGTGTTTAACAACCCAGGCCTGGCAGCCACCTATGAAAAAATCGCCACGGGCGGGCGGGATGCATTTTATAAAGGGGATATTGCGCGGGCTATCGCTGCTTATATGAAAGCGCAAGGCGGTTATTTAAGTTATGAAGACTTAGCGTCCCACACCTCTGAATGGGTCACCCCGGTTTCGGCTAATTATCGTGGTTATGATGTCTGGGAATTACCGCCTAACGGACAGGGCATTGCCGCGTTGCAGATCCTTAATATTCTTGAGCAGTACGATATTGAAGGCATGGGACCGGACTCTGCCGATTACGTACATACCTTTGTAGAGGCCAAAAAACTGGCCTTTGAAGACCGCGCTAAATATTACGCCGATCCGGCATTTAACCAGATACCGGTTGAACCACTGATAAGTAAAGCCTATGCCAAAGAGCGCCGGGCACTCATCGACCCATTGAAGGCGGCCAAACGCTATGATGCCGGTGTGATCGACGGTGATACCGTTTATCTGACTGTGGCAGATAGCAGCGGTAACATGGTTTCGCTTATTCAGAGCAATTATCGTGGTATGGGCTCAGGCATGACCCCGCCTGAACTGGGGTTTATTCTGCAAAATCGAGGTGAACTGTTTACCCTGGAGCCCGGGCATCACAACCAGTATAAGCCGAGTAAACGACCGTTTCATACCATCATTCCGGCCATGGTGACCCGCAACAATAAACCCTGGTTAAGTTTTGGTGTAATGGGAGGCGCTACACAGCCTCAAATGCACGCACAAATTATTATTAATCTGATTGATTTTGGTATGAATTTGCAGGAGGCTGGCGATGCACCGCGATTTATTCATACCGGCTCAAGCAGTCCAACCGGCACATTGATGAAAGACGGTGGCTCGGTGAGTCTGGAACGAGGGTTTTCCCTTAGTACGGAAAGGGAGTTATTGGAACGAGGCCACAAACTGGAAAATAAATTAGGGATTTACGGTGGCTATCAAGCGATTATGTATGATGCCGATAAGCAGATATACTATGGTGCATCAGAAAGCCGAAAAGATGGTCAGGCTGCCGGTTACTAATTGATAACGCCGGCCTATAACGATAAAAACAGCGGGAAGACTATGTCGCAACCACAAAAAGGTATTTGTGCTGAACCCAATCTGCATGCGCAGTATTTGTTGTTCAATGTGATTGACGACGATTCACAGGCGGTCCGGGCTAAACTGGGCCGGGTTCTGGAAGTAATTGATCATTACGATAATGAACATTACGAAGCCATGGTGTCAGGGGTCATTGCTGTAGGCAGTAACTACTGGAGTGAGCTTTACCCAGGCCCGATTCCCGTTGAACTAACCCCATTCCCCGACATGCAAAGTGAAGACCGCGTAGCGCCTTCCACCCCTTGCGACCTGTTTATTCAAATCCGCGCGGACCGCATTGATATTTGCTATGCCATTGGCCTGGAAATTATGGAACTGTTACGTATTCATGTGGAGCTGGTAGAGCAGATCCAGGGCTTCCGTTATCTGGATGGCCGCGATCTTAATGGCTATTTGTATGCCCAGGACAATCCCCGCGGGCTGCAACGGGCCAAAGTCGCCGTTATCGACGATGATGAAAATGGTTTTAGTGGCGGAAGCTATGTACATGTTCAGCGCTTCCGGCATGATTTACGCCGCTGGTTGAGCTTATCTGAGCGCCAGCAGGAACAAATAATGGGGACCACCAAAGAACATAATTTGCCAAGCGTGGAATGTAACCCTTCGTCTCATACGATCAGAGCCAGCACTCATGGCACCGAGCAGGGCAAAGCGGATTTGCTGAAGCAGGGTATGCCCTACGGCGATATGAACTCGCAAGGCATGTTCTCGGTTACCTGCGCCGCCAGCTCACAACCGTTCAAGCGCATGTTACACAGTCAGGTGTATGGCAGCGGCGACGGCGAGTACGATCGTTGGCTCGACTACACCGCAGCTGAAACTGGCTGTGCATTCTTTGCCCCTTCCATTGCCTTTATCAGGTCTCAGGCCAAACTCTGATAGCGCTAACCACCAATGACGCCGATTAATTACAACCAGCTTTACTATTTTTATATGGTTGCCGAGCATGGCTCTATCGCCAGAGTCAGCGAGTTATTGCATATAACGCCCCAGACCATCAGCGGTCAGATAAGTGCGCTGGAAGACACCATAGGCGCATCGTTGTTTACCCGACAATCCCGCCGCCTGATACCCACCGAGCTGGGTATACTGGTGCAGGGCTATGCGGCCGATATTTTCCAGTTGGGTGAAGAGCTCAAGTCAGTACTGAATCAGCAGCACAACCAATGGCAAAGCTTTACCGTTGGGATCACCGATGTATTACCCAAAACGCTGGTCTACGAAATGCTAAAACCGGTACTTCAATTACCGGTTAAGCTGGTGTGCCGTGAGGGAGAATTAACCTCATTGCTGGGAGAGCTGGCGGTTAACCGACTTGATATGGTGTTATCGGATCAGCCTATTCAAACCGGCAGCCACATCAAGGCTTACAGTCACCTGATTACCGAATCGCCGATGGCAGTGTTTGTCGCGGCAGATAAAAGCGAGTCACTGAGTCAGCATTTTCCTCAGTCGCTGCACAATGCCCCGTTTTTGCTGCAAGGTAAGAAATCATTAATTCGTCAACAATTGTTGGGGTGGTTCAGCACTCAGGACATTCAGCCCGATATTACCGCAGAATTTGATGACAGCGCGCTGATGCTGGCTTTTGCCCAGGAAGGGCTGGGCGCTTTCTCTGCGCCATTGCTGTTGGCCCCGCAGTTGGAAAAGCAATTCAGTCTGGTGAAAGTGGGCGTAATCAACCGTGTTACAGAGCAGCTTTATGCCATTTCACCCGAACGAAAACTCACCCATCCTGCTGTACTGCAACTGGTAAAAGCACTTCGTAACTGATTTTGTTCGGCTTTCCTTTTAATCAGTTTCTGCCTGATTAAATGTAAGTTATATACGATTTTAACTTACAGTATAAGTCCTTATATAATGCGCAGTGTTAATTTTCGTTTCTTTTTAGAGAGGCTCTTATGAAACGTATTGTGCTGTTTCTGATCACAAACCTGGCCGTGGTACTGGTACTCGGGATTGTGCTTAGTGTGGTGTTTGCCGTGCTGGGTATTAACAGCCAGAGTATGGGCGGCTTACTGGTGTTTGCCGCGGTATTTGGTTTTGGTGGTTCGTTTATTTCATTGTTTTTGTCGAAGTGGCTGGCAAAGCGCTCAACCGGCGCTGTTGTTATAGAGCGGCCGCGTAATGCGACTGAACAATGGCTGCTGGAGACCGTAAAACGTCAGGCCCAGAAAGCCGGTATCGGCATGCCGGAAGTCGCGGTTTATGACTCGCCGGAAATAAATGCTTTTGCCACTGGCGCCAATCGCAATAACGCGTTGGTTGCGGTGTCGACAGGCCTGCTGCAAAACATGACGCAGGAAGAAGCTGAGGCTGTGCTGGCCCACGAGGTATCACACGTGGCCAACGGCGATATGATCACCCTGGCGCTTATTCAGGGCGTGGTAAACACCTTCGTAATTTTCCTGGCCCGGGTGGTTGCAGGCTTAATCAGCAATCTGATGCAAAACGATGAAGATGGTGAGGTAGTGGGCGGTTTCGCTTATATGTTCACGGTGATTATTCTGGAAGTCATTTTTGGCGCACTGGCCAGCACTGTGGTGTTTTGGTTTTCCCGTCAACGAGAGTTCCGTGCCGATGCTGGTTCCGCTTCATTAGTGGGTAAGCAAAAAATGATCGCTGCACTGGAGCGCCTTAAGTCAAACCGCGAGAGCGAACTGGAAGGTACCATGATGGCGTTTGGTATTGCCGGTAAACGCAGCTTTTCAGAACTGTTTATGAGTCACCCTCCGCTGGAACAACGGATCCAGGCGCTTCGCACTACTGAGCATGTGTAAACGGTAAACCTACACCGTTTACCGGAAATCGGTGACTTTTTTGCCGGACGGGCTTCCACTTCCCGCCCGGCTTTTTTAAAAGGTAAGCCGGCTATCGAAGATTATTCCTGATGACTCAGGTCAGGCTTATTGAGCAGATAAATAACATACACAATGGCCACAACAGGGACGAACACTGATATGCCCAAAGACAGGGCGGTCAGCACTGGTTTCTCTGTTTTACGTTTACCTAATACAAAGCCGACAGCGGTCATGATTAGGGCTACCGGGATCAGCCATTGGAAAATCATCTGAATATCGTCGTTGCTCACTTTGTCTTCCTGTTGATTAATGCGATACCGCGCCGTCCCAGTCTGCCGGGAGTTCAGCGTGTATCAGTGTTTCAATGGTGTGAATATGGTAATGCAGAAGACGGTCATCCGGTGCTATCAATAAAGCTTTATTGAAATGGCCCAGCGCTTCCTGCCAGTCCCTGGTCATTCGGCAGGCCAGGCCGTCCCTGATATAAGGGGCAACCACAAGCTTTTGCTTGCGAATATCATCATTCAGATGGTTTAGCACCTCATAGATACGGATAGGAGCCTGGCGGCCCTTCACCCGGACTAAGTCGAGTACCCGGCAATCAATTTGCTGCTTGTTGTTGATAGCTTTTAAGGTTTGCGCACTGATAACAATATCAGCATGATATTTTGGCGCCAGGCCTTCCAGTCGAAAAGCAATGTTAACGCTATCGCCTATGACCGTGGTGTCCATTCTGTCATCACTGCCTACAGTACCAAGGATCACCGGGCCATAATGAACACCCACGCCAACCCGAATGCCTTCATAGCCGGATTTTGCTCTGTGCGTATTATACACCCGCAGGGCCTTTTGCAAGTCGAGGGCGGCATTGACTGCATCAGTGGCTTTATCGGTACCGGTACCGCCCGGATGATCGAACAAGGCCATAATGGCATCACCAATAAACTTATCAATAAAGCCGCCATTTTGGTGGATAGGGTCGTTCATCCGCAAAAAGTAAGAGTTAAGAAAGTTCATTAACTCCTGGGGCTTCATTTTCTCCGACAGGCCGGTAAAACCACGAATGTCACAAAACAAAATTGCAACTTCGTCCTCATCGGCGCGGCCAAGCACCAGAGTGTCGATACCATGTTTGGCGAAATGATCGACAAACTGCTTTGGCACAAACTTTTGAAAGGTTTGATTCAGCCGCATGGCCTCATCGGCTTTTTCCAGAAAGCGTTGTTCACTGTCGTCGCTTCGAATAACCGGCTCAGGAATAACGCGGGTAGCGGCCCGGGCAATACGCTGGGTGATTTTTCTCTGCCGAAACAGCAAAAAGGTCACAACCCCAGCGTAGAGCAATAGTCCGGTGACCAGACCTGCGGTTATCAGTGTCATCGCGGCATTATTCCTGACCAGTTCACCAGGTTATAAATTCGCAAAGACTTTGCGCGCCGCTGCCAGCGTGGCGTCAACAATTTCCCGGTTATGCAGTTTGGATACAAAACCCGCTTCATAAGATGCCGGTGCCAGGTAAACCCCTTCATCCAGCATGCCATGATAAAACTGCTTAAAGCGTTCCTGATTGCAGTTTATGGCTTGTTGATAATTTACGACCTTGTCGACATCGGTGAAGAATAACCCAAACATTGAACCGGCGTGGTTAGTGGTAAACGGAATACCATGTTCATCGGCAATTGCCTGGAATCCTTCTACCAGTGCTTTGGTGTTGTCGAAAATAGAATCGTAAAGCCCGGGTTCACCAATTTGTTGCAACGCCGCCAAACCGGCAGCCATCGCTATTGGATTGCCCGACAAGGTGCCCGCCTGATAGATTGGGCCGGTTGGCGCAATATGAGTGAGGATAGATTTCTTGCCGCCAAAAGCGCCTACAGGCATTCCACCACCGATGACCTTACCCAGACAGGTTAAATCAGGTGTAATGCCATAGCGCTCTTGTGCGCCGCCGCGGCTAACGCGGAAGCCGGTCATCACTTCATCAAAAATGAGTACGGCGCCATGTTCGTCACAGATATCGCGCAGGCCTTGTAAGAAGCCTTCGACAGGCGGAATACAATTCATATTGCCGGCCACGGGTTCAACGATGATACAGGCAATATCCTCACCCACCTCAGCGAACACCTGCTTTACGCTATCCAGATTATTGTATTCAACGGTTAAGGTATGCTGAGCGACATCAGCGGGCACACCCGGTGAACTTGGCACGCCCAGAGTCAGCGCGCCGGAACCGGCTTTGACCAGCAGTGAGTCGGCATGACCATGGTAGCAGCCTTCAAATTTAACCAGCTTGTTTCTGCCAGTGTAACCACGGGCCAGACGAATAGCAGACATGGTGGCTTCGGTACCCGAATTAACCATTCTTACCATTTCCATGGAAGGCACCAGTTCGCGGACCTTCTCGGCCATGATAATTTCAGCTTCGGTGGGGGCGCCAAAACTTAATCCGGAGGCCGCAGCATGAATAACGGCTTCACGAATTTTATCGTTGTTGTGACCCAGTACCATAGGGCCCCATGACTGCACATAATCGATGTATTGTTTGCCATCCACATCATAAATATACGGGCCGTCTGCCTTTTGAATAAAGCGGGGCGTTCCACCCACTGCTTTAAACGCTCGCACTGGTGAGTTTACGCCACCGGGAATAGAAAGTTGGGCGCGTTCAAATAGTTGTTCGGATCGTTGCATAATGTTTTAGCTCTTATTGCTATACCAGATGACAGGCTTTTCGTACTGACTTACCAGATTTTCCACGCCAAGCGTGAGCGCGAATAACGCCATGCGTACTAATACGCCATTATCGGTTTGTCGGAAAATTGCCAGATTAGGGTTGAGATTAAGATCGTTATCCAGCTCGTTAGCCTCTGTACGGGAATCCCTGGGTAACGGATGCATAATAACGGTTTTAGATTGAAAATGACGAGTGTAAATCGACTGATTTAACCGGAATTTTCCCCGGTATTTATTGGCTTCGTCCTGCGAAGGGAAACGTTCTTCCTGAATACGGGTCTGATAGCAAATGTCGGCATCCATATTACCTTCGAGCTGATCGGTTACTTTTAATGAGTGGCCTGCGTTTTCAATGGCGGCCAGAATATAATCCGGCATGGCCAGCTCTTTGGGAGAAATTAAGGTAAAACGAACATTCTTGAATAAACAAAGCAGCTTGGACAGTGAATGCACGGTTCGCCCGTAACGTAAATCGCCGATCATCGCGATGTGTAAGCCATCGATGGTTTTATTATTGAACTGCAGTTCCCGTTTTATCGTGAACAAATCCAGTAACGCCTGAGTGGGGTGCTCATTGGCCCCGTCGCCGCCGTTTAATACCGGTACCCTGCTGCCTTCAGCAAACTCGGCTACTGAACCCGCTGCCGGATGGCGCATAGCAATGATGTCAGAGTAACCACTCAGCACCCGGGCAGTATCATACAGTGACTCGCCCTTGGCCAGTGCCGAATTGGCCATGCCGGTGGTTTCACGCACTTCGCCACCAAGCAGATTAAAAGCCGTACCAAAGCTTACCCTGGTCCGGGTGCTGGGTTCGAAAAACAGGTTGCCTAATATCGCCCCGTCAAGAACAGTGGTTCTCTTCTGACGCTTGGCGTAGGGTTCCATGCTTTGGGCAACACTGAAGACCAGTTCTATCGCTTCGCGATCGAACTGAGAGACAGAAAGAATATGATTTCCGGTGAAACTCGACATAGATTTCGCTGCGGCCTCATTGGTTTGTGGCTAGTGTAGCAAAAATCGCTAACTGCCGTGCGGATTATCGTTGCGCGGGATCATATCCCCGTGCGTCAGTATTGCCAATATCGATGTGCTAATTATATTCCGTCACTGTTGCGTTGTGGCATGGTAAACTATTTACTCAAATCCGCCGTTTAAAAGAGCGATACTCGGTATGCATAAGCCCGATAAGCTGAAGCCACAAGCCCGAACCGTGTTATCCCGTGAGGGCAAAAAGCGCAAGGCAAACTGGTGGTCGACGAACTGCCCGTTTTGTAAACGTATGCGGCTGTATGTGGTTTGGACCATTTTAATGTTTCTGGTGTATTTCTATGTCTTCCAGCGATGATTACATTCTTATCCGCTCTACGGCTAAACGCAATGGCCTGACCACACTACTCATTGGCGTAGCGGTGCTCCTGATCGCTTCAACGGCGATGTCTCTGAGCCCTGACTGGCTGTTTTTACCCCTTGTTTTCGCAGTCAGTGGAGGCATTGTAACCATTTTAGTTGGCTGGTTTAAACTGCGCGAGCCACCGCACAGTCTGGCCATTGGCCGCGATAGGGTGAATTATCAGCATCGATGCGGGCAGTGGCAGATTGCCTGGGAAGACATCCAGCGGGTCGATTGCCCCCGAGTCAGCCGCGGGCTTGACTATGACACTCTGGAGCTGGTGGGGTTTAAGTTAAAATGCTACGACGAATTCCTGCTAACCATATCGCCCCGATTGGCGTCACATATCATTATTGAACAACGGCCATTGTTGGTACACGGCCAGGATAAGTCGTGTACAACCGGCGGCTGCTACAGCAGCAGTATGTTTGAAGATAAACCCTTTACACTGGAAAACGGCCAGACCTTAACCGGGATCAAGGCGATTCTAGCCAACCGGATGACAGCAGTAAGAAGTGCTCTGGGTTACGACGTGTTTATCTCTGCCAGCGAATTAGACCGCGAGCCGGAAGAATTTGTTGGCCTGTTGCGAGAGTGTCAGGTAGCAAGGTTGAGAGACAGTGCCTAGTCGGCATTAAACGAACGGTTGTCCTCAATAAACTTGTTAGCCTGAGCGGCTGCTATTTCACACTCAAGAATAATCGTCGGCAGCATCTCAGCCACCTCATAATGATTGCCCAGTTTCAGCGCTGATTCCATTTCATTGGCCAGTGCCTGTAGCTTAGGGACACCGGTATAGCAACAGGCACCGTGCAGGCGATGGATTTCGTCCTGTACTCCCTGATAATTACGGGCGTCCCATTCACTTCTGATAACTTCTGCGGCCTGGGGTAAATGAACAATGAACTCACCCAGCAGTTCCATTGCCAGATCGCGGTTCTGATTGGCCCGTTTAAGAGCCAACTGCCAGTCCAGGGTAGGCAGGGCCATGGCGCTGCTATCCACGCCCTGACACCAGCGTTTAATAAGGGCGATCAGGGTGGCAAATTCGATGGGCTTGGGCAGGTAATCTTCCATGCCTGAAGACAGCAGACGCTCCTGTTCTTCCTTAAAGGCATGAGCGGTAACAGCAATGATGGGCGTGCCTGCATTCAATGGCGTTTTGCGGATGTGGCGGGTGGCCTGAATGCCGTCCATTCCTGGCATTTGTACGTCCATAAGAATTAAATCAAACTCTTGATTTTTACAACGGTTCACCGAGTCCTGGCCGCTGGTGGATAAGGTCAGTTGAACCGGCGAGTCAGCCAGCCAGGTATCCAGAAGCTTCAGGTTCATATCCATGTCGTCGACCGCCAGAATACGGGCCTTAGGTAACGTATTAAGCTTACTTTGCTGAGAGGAGGCTTTTTCTTTGATAGTGCCATGAACAATCCCTTCCAGCTTGGTAAGGGTCAGTGGCATTCGGACCTGAGCCTCGAAATCATCGATATAGGCGGGGAAGTCGGTCAGCGGCTCATCACCTGAATACCATAAAATACGCTTGCTGGCTTTGAACAGGCACAGTGTTTCCAGCATTTGCTCACGGCCTGCCTGTTTGAGTGTGGGCAGGGTGGCGAACAGGTAATCAAACTCATCCCTGACTGAGTTGAGGTGAGCAATGGATTCGACGCAATAGACCTTCGCTCCCAGTCCAATCATCATTTGCGCACTGGCGCGACGGCTGACCGGATGTGGGTCAAAAATTAAAACCCGCTTACTTTGCCATTCCGGTAAGGGCGATAATGCGTAACGCTGGCTCAATTGGTTGGTACGTAGCACAACCGTAAAGATACTGCCTTGCCCCGGCGTGGTTTTAAGCGTGAGGTGACCACGCATGAGTTTTACCAGTTCCTGGCAGATAACCAGGCCCAAACCGGTACCCTGATAGCTGCGGTTCAGAGCATCATCGATTTGCGAAAATGCACTGAACAGCTTGTTTTTGTCTTTGCGACTTATACCGATACCGGTATCTTCGACCTTTATTTCAAGTTCATGAATGCCATGCTGCAATGCCTTACCTTCCACCGCCAGTTTTATATAGCCGGAGGAGGTAAATTTGAGTGCGTTACTCAACAGGTTGTTAAGGATTTGGCGGATCCGGAACACGTCTCCAATCAGCTTTTCAGGCAGCGGACCTAGTTCGAGGATAAATTCCAGGCCCTTCATATGCGCCGACTTCGACATGATGGTCACCATTTCTTCAATCAGCGAGTTGGGTGAAAACGGCTGATTGTTGATTTGGAGCTTACCGGCTTCGATTTTTGAGAAATCCAGTACGTCGTTGACGATAGTGAGCAAATTGTCGGCTGCGGTATTAATGATTCGGACCTGCTCCATCTTATCTACCGGCAGGGTCAGATTCGTCAGTTCTTTGCTGAAGCCTAAAATGGCATTGAGTGGTGTGCGTATTTCGTGACTCATGTTAGCCAGAAACTGCGACTTTACATTACTGGCTTTAATGGCATCTTTGCGGGCAATGTCGAGCCTGGCGTTCTGCTCTTCTATGAGCTCCATGTTGTGGCGCAGTTCGTCGGTGGCTTCACTGACTTCACTTTCCAGCTGACCGCGGCTTTTTTCCATCAAAGCGATTGAAAAGAGGCCGGCTTCGCAGAATACGGCCGCCTGAAAACAATAAGTGGTAAGCAGATTGGATGGCAGAATACCTACCAGGCTAAGCATTCCGACAATGGCCCCGGTGGCTAAAATGCCCCAGGCAAAAATGAAGTAACGAGCCGGCCGATAACGTTTGCTATAGGCCTCAAAGCCCGCCGCAATGTAGCTGGTAATCGACAGCATGCCGACCCCATACACCAGATTGTGTTCCCATACCGGCGGGAAAATATCGATAATAGTAGCCAGCCCCATCACGCCCTGTAACCACAAAAATGCCACAACCACCGGGTGCATGGAGGGGGAGTTGGTTTTGGTTTCCAGAAAAATTAACGAGAATATCCCGGAACTAATGCCTATTAACGAGAAAATAAGTGACGTGTAGGGCGAAAGCAGTGGCGACAGCGTATCGGCAAAGAAGAAGTCGATATGACCGCCCCAGACAAACTGCCAGACCAGTACGGTCACAATATAGGCTACATAGGCAATCAGGCTGTGCTCCCGTGAGCCGATAAACAGCACCAGGTTATAAATAGCCAGAATAAACAGTCCGCCATAAAACAAGCCCCAGATGAGATTATCAATTTGACTGATGCGCACTTCGGCCACTTCCGACATCACATAAATAGGGGCAATCAGACTGGACGAATCGCTTTGTATGCGGATAAATAATTCGGCTTCTTCACCAATCGGAATGTTGGTGTTAAAGGTAGGAATGCGGTAGAGCTGTTCGCGCTGCAGTTTTCCCTGGTGGCTTTGTGAGACCACCTCGCCATTAATTATCAGGTAAAAATCCACCGTATCGAGCTGACTGAAATTTAATGAGAATACCCAGTCAGCATTATGCGACAGATTCGACAGCTCGGCGTGAAGCCATAAGCCTTTATCACTGAAGCCGTAATTGGGGTTATTGTCAGCCTGATAAATAAACTCGTGGCGACGTTTGAGGATTTCACTAATGGTAAAGGGCGTTGCCTGTTCATGCTGAATGGCAAAGTTGTCGGCCAGCAGTTGGGTTTGTTCTCCATCGTACAGGTGCACACCGGCCTGAACTGGCAGGCTCAGCCAGGTAAGCAAAAGTAACCAGCGGATAACGGGGAATTTGCCGTTCAAAATGAATGCGCCTTTAAATACAGATGGCGGTTGCCGAGTGCTTATTAAACCCTAACTTTGGCTCCTCTGCAAAAGCTTGATTGAATAAGGATTAATCTGCCAGAGGTGACAGAGATGATCTATTGCGCTTCATGGCGGATTCACTCACAATGGGATGAGAGTCATTGCGGCAACTCACTATTCCCCGGCGGATTGGTATAAATAATAAGACGAGAATAAAACAGTAACCATGAGCGACGAAATTACCATTAACCAAGACGGTGTCGAACAGCTCCCGATTCGACGATTTACTGAAGACGCTTATTTGAATTACTCCATGTATGTCATCATGGACCGCGCCTTACCTAACATTGGTGACGGCCTCAAACCCGTGCAGCGGCGCATCATTTACGCGATGTCTGATCTGGGCCTGAGTTCAACGGCGAAGTATAAAAAGTCAGCCCGTACGGTGGGTGATGTACTGGGTAAATTCCACCCCCATGGCGATTCAGCGTGTTATGAAGCTATGGTGTTAATGGCGCAGCCTTTTTCGTATCGTTATCCGCTGGTCGATGGCCAGGGTAACTGGGGGGCGCCGGACGATCCCAAGTCTTTTGCTGCCATGCGTTATACCGAAGCGCGGCTGTCTAAATTCAGTGAAGTCCTGTTATCAGAAGTGGGACAGGGGACGGTTGACTGGACCCCGAATTTCGACGGTACCCTGAACGAACCCCTGGTGCTGCCTGCCCGGTTACCGCATATTTTACTTAATGGAGTCACTGGTATCGCGGTGGGTATGGCAACCGATATTCCGCCTCACAATGTGCGCGAAGTGGCCTATGCCTGTGCCAGGTTACTCGACAACATTAAAACCGAGTTACATGAATTGCTCGAAGATATTCAGGGTCCTGACTATCCCACCGACGCCGAAATTATTACGCCGCGCAGTGACATTCGTAAATTATACGAGACCGGTCGAGGCAGCATTAAAATGCGAGCCAGGTACCACGAAGAAAATGGTGATGTGGTGATCACCGCTTTGCCTCACCAGTCATCCGGCGCCAAAATTCTGGAACAGATAGCCGGGCAGATGCAGGCGAAGAAACTGCCGATGGTCAGTGATTTGCGGGATGAGTCGGATCACGAAAACCCAACACGGCTGGTGGTGATTCCGCGCTCTAATCGGGTCGACACCGAGCAACTGATGCAGCATCTGTTTGCCACCACCGATCTGGAAAAAAGCTATCGCGTCAACCTCAATATGATAGGACTCGATGGCCGGCCGCAGGTTAAAGACTTAAGAACCATTCTCAGCGAGTGGCTGGTGTTCAGAAAAGACACGGTAACCCGTCGTTTGCAGTTCCGTTTGGATAAAGTGCTGGCCAGGTTACATATTCTTGAAGGTTTGATGATTGCCTTTTTGAATATCGATGAAGTGATTGAAATTATCCGCTTTCATGACGAGCCCAAAGCGGAGCTGATGCGCCGCTTTAGCCTGAGTGATAAACAGGCGGAAGCTATACTCGAATTAAAACTGCGTCATCTTGCCAAGCTCGAAGAAATGAAAATTCGTGGTGAGCAGGAAGAACTGGAGAAAGAGCGCGATCATCTGCAGCAGTTACTCGGCTCTGACCGCCGTTTAAAAACGTTGATCAAGAAAGAAATCCTGCAGGATGCCGAAACCTATGGTGACGATCGCCGTTCGCCTATTGTGGAACGAGCGGAAGCCAAGGCATTAAGCGAAAAAGAACTGGTACCCAGTGAAGCGGTAACTGTGGTGTTATCAGAAAAAGGCTGGGCACGCTGTGCCAAAGGCCATGATATAGATGCTGAAGCACTGAGTTATAAATCCGGCGATAAATTCCTCGCCAGTGCTCAGGGCCGCAGTAATCAGCCGGTCGTATTTTTGGATACGTCCGGGCGGGCATTCTCCTGTGATGCCCATGGATTGCCGTCAGCCCGGAGTCAGGGCGAACCCTTAACGGGTCGGTTCAGTGTGGTAGCCCAAGAGCAATTTAGTCATGTGGTGATGGGCAACGATGACGGCAAATACCTGATGGCCTCGGATGCCGGCTATGGGTTTGTGGGCACCTTTGCCGATATGATAAGTAAAAACAAAGCCGGTAAAGCCTATCTCAATCTGCCAATCGGTGCCAAGGTTCTCACTCCTCAGCGGGTGGATAACCTGCAGACCGACTGGTGTATGGCAATCTCAAATGAGGGGCGAATGTTACTGTTCCCGCTACGGGATTTGCCAAGTTTAGGCAAAGGGAAAGGCAACAAACTTATCAGCATTCCGTCGGCTAAAGCACAAATTCACGAAGAATATGTGAAGGTTCTTGCCGTTGTTCCGGAAGGTGCTTCGGTGAAAATTACGGCCGGCAAACGGAGTATGACGCTCACGGCTGAAGACCTCGCTCATTATCAGGGCGAACGTGGCCGTCGCGGAAATAAGCTGCCCCGTGGCTTACAACGTGTCGATCAGGTCGACATCGAAATCTAGTTCTCTTGTGCGCCCTCATTCTGCAGGGCGCTACGCTATTTTGCAGCTTATTCCGGTCTCAATGTCTCCTTTAGTCTAAAAATCCCGTTTTGATGTGCAATTTTCGTGTGCTTTCAGCGACTTCTTCTACACTTAAAAGTGTTTATAGGGAGAGACATTATGCTCGGAATTGTGTTCACGTCTTTGGTTGAAATGCTCGAAGACAATATTTCACCTGAGTTTGCCGACGAAGTGCTGGTGGAAGCCAATCTGGAAAACGATGGTGCTTTTACGTCAGTGGGTTATTATCCTTTCAGTGAACTGCAAAAAATAATGGTGGTGTTGGTCAATAAAACCGGCCGACCTTTAAATGACCTGCTCTATGATTACGGCAAATATCTGTTTACGGTATTATCGGCGGGTCATGCCGGGATGATGGCTAACCGCCACTCTGTGTTGGAGATCCTGGACTGTCTGGATGATGATATTCATGTGCAGGTCAGAAAACTGTATCCGGACGCCGACTTACCTTCGTTTAAAGTGCTGGAACGCACTCCAGAGAGTATCAAAATGGAATATTACTCCATGCACGATCTCTACGCGCTGGCTGAAGGCCTTATTGACGGTGCGGCGGCCTATTTTGCACAGCAGGTTGAGCATCAGGTGATGCCAACCAACGTGCCTCACACCTATCATATCGACGTTAAACTAATTGCATCGTGAATGATTCGTCAGTCCCAGCGCCAGCCGTTGCCAGTCTGAACCGACGACTGGAGCGGGAAAAAGCGGCAAGAAAACAGGCTGAAACCCTGCTCACAGAAAAAAGCCGGGCGCTTTACGATGCGCTGACCAAAAGTCGCCGTGATCAGGACAAGCTTGAGCTTGCACTCTGGGCCAGCCAGGAAAGCTACTTTGAGTGGCATGCAGAGGAAGATATTTTCACTATCAAAACCTTTGGCTTGCGGCAAAAGCAGTTGCGCGAGGTAAAACAAAACGCCATTGCCCTGATGAGCAGAGTTCATCCCGATGATTTAGCCCAATTGCAATTAACCTGGTCTATGGCGGTAAATGGTGAAAGCGATGACATTGAACTGATTTGCCGGATAAGGGGAATCGGCGGCTATCAGTGGACCCGCGCTCGCGGTAAGGTGCTGGAGCGGGACAAAACCGGTGCGGCCACTTACATCGTTGGCATGGCGAAGGATAAAACCCGTGAACACCACGCCGAACAGTCCTTTCAACTTATGGCTTCGGCATTTGCCAGTTCCCGTGAACCCATGCTGGTGTTGTCGACTAACCTGCAAATTACTGAGTCCAATAAAGCGTTTCGGCAGCTGGCCGGTCTTGGTGAGTCTGAGACTGCTGAAAAACTGCGGTTAGACGATTTTCTGGCGGATGCTCAGGCGCCGCTGGAGCGTATTTATCAAAGTCGTCAGGAACGCTTCGAAACGGAACTTATCACGACTGGTGGTCGTCAGGTGGCCGTGGATGTGTCGCTGGCGGTGTTTGAATCCAGGCACCAAAACTCCTCTTATTTAATCGCCACGTTGCGTGATATCAGTGAACGCAAGAAAAATGAACAGCACCTGCGGGTGCTGGCTAATCACGACGATTTAACCGGTTTGAAGAACCGCCTGGGTTTGCGCGCCGAACTGGATGAGCTGCTGGCCCGCAGCCAGCACTTTGTATTGTCTTTCATTGATTTGGATGGCTTTAAGAATATTAACGATATTGCCGGCCACGAATTGGGTGATGAATGCCTGCAAATTGTCGCGCGCTTGCTGAGTGATACCTTTGGGGCATCTACTGTCGTGACTCGCTGGGGCGGGGATGAATTTATTATTGCCAGCTCGACGTTGGATAAGCCGGCTTTTAGCCAGCTTAACCGTAACGTCATTAAGGTTCTCGAGCAGCAAACTTTCAATAGCGGTAAAACCGAGCTTACCGTGTCGGCCAGTATCGGTATTGCTGCTTATCCGGATGATGGTGCAAGTATTGAAACGATTATTCAAAACGCCGATGTGGCGATGTACCGGGCGAAGACTAGTGGTAAAGGCCGGGTATTTGAGTATCACGATGGCCTGGCTGAGCATGTGAAAGAACAGGTTTCCATGCTGAGTGACTTACGCAGGACCATTCGCAACCGCGGCTTGGAGTTTTACCTGCAGGGCAAATTTAACGTGGCAGGCAGCCTGATTGGCGCTGAATTGTTGTGCCGGTGGTTTTCGCCGCTGCATGGTATTGTTAGTCCGGCAATATTTATCCCGTTAGCGGAGAAGCACGGGCTGGATTCGGATATCGGCCTGATCGCCCTGGAGTCTGCCTGCGAATATATCAGTATGTTGGAAGCGGAACGCATAAGCCTGCCATTGTCGGTAAATATCAGCGCCAATCAGTTGTTGAGTGAGTCATTTGCTGAGGTTGCTGCGGCCATTTGTGCCGACCACTTTGTGTCGCCTGAATTAATCGAAATCGAAATTACCGAGTCGATTTTTATACAGGATGAGGCTTCAGCCGTGAAGGGATTAGCGGCCTTAAAAGCGTACGGGTTTGTGATAGCGTTAGACGATTTTGGCTCTGGTTTTTCGTCGCTTAGCTACTTACGCAAGTTTGACTTTGACGTCATTAAGCTGGATAGAAGCCTGGTGAAAGGAATTGATGGTTCTGAGCGGGCGCGCGCGTTATTAAACGGCATCTTCAGAATGCTCGACAGTCTGCGTCTGGGGGTGATCATTGAAGGGGTGGATAATTCGGCTTATCTGCCGCTACTGGAAAACATCGGCATTAACGCTTACCAGGGCTTTTTATTTGAAAAGCCACTCCCCTACGACCAGTTTATTTTAAAACATACCCATGGCTGGCAGATGGCTAAGTAACCACACAGCCAGAAACCATAGTCTCCGGCTGTGTTTTAACAGGGCAATTAACGACTGTTGGTACTTTCGAAAATCTTATCTGCAGACGCTTCCACAAAGCCCTGATAAAGTTTGCCATCAGGCAGGGGATAGCGCTGGGCAAACTCATAGAAGCAACTCGGTATAGTCAGGCTGCCATCACTGAATGACAAGGTGTATTCATCGGCCATGGTGGAGGACTGGGCCAGATAAACTGACTCTCCGCCTTTTATTTCACCGCCTGACGTATTTAACACAAAGCCAGCCTCTTTCAGCAGTGTGTTTACATCTGCCAGGTTCGCTATGTTGTTCAGGTGATTTACACTTACCGTGAAGTGATTCGCTCTGAAGCCCCAGGCGGCAAGCCAGCCGGCATATTCAGACTCACTGATAAGTGACTGATATTCCTGGGTAGATAATTGCCAGTGGCGCCCTGAGTACAGAAAGTTCTCGGCATTCACTACGCTGGCCGGCATTTGTTCTACCAGGCCTTGTATGATGCGTTGGGTTTCAGCCGAAAATTCGGCTACCCGAAGTTCACTGATAAACACTTTCGGTACCGTGGTGTCCGGGTGTTCGAAGTGTTTGGCAGTCACTTTTTTCGATTTGAAATCATAGTCGCCTTTGGCTTCGTAACCCAGCGCTATAAAGTGCTCGGCCAGGTGAGACAATTGCGTTTTGTCTAAAGCGAAGGTACGAAAGGCCACGTGATCATTGACTATCTGCGGACTGTTTTCTTCACCGGTCAGTAACTTATGAATACGCTGAGCGCTTGGTGTAATACTAACGTAATCGTTCCAGAGCGCCGAAAATAGGCTATCGGTTGTTTTATGCATGGCGAATCCTTGTCCTTATTCCAGTACTAAGCCTGGGCTTAAAGTGCCAGGCAGTGTTACTTTGTCTAGCTCAACCGATGCTACCGGGTAGGCACAGTAATCGGCGGCATAGTAGGCACTGGCACGATGATTACCGCTTTCACCAATGCCGCCGAAGGGGGCTGCACTGCTGGCACCGGTAATCGGGCGGTTCCAATTAACAATACCTGCTCTGATATGGGTAAAGAAATACTGGTAATCGGCTTCGCTGTCGCTTAACAGGCCCGCAGACAGGCCAAACCGGGTGTTATTCGCCTGAGCAATGGCGGTATCTATATCGGTATAACGAATGATCTTCAGTAACGGACCAAAGTGTTCTTCATCTTCCATGGTGTCGGCAATGGCAGTGACATCGACAATGCCGGGCGTTACCAGGCCAGTTTGCTCATCAAGGTGCTGCAGGGGGATTAAAGCGGAGGCTCCGGCGTCCAGCAATTGTTGTTGGGCTTTTACCATTCCGGCGGCGGCGGCTGCACTGATCATGGCGCCCATAAAGGGCTGAGGTTCAGCATCGTAATGCCCCACGGCGATCTTTTTCGTGGCATTAATCAGCGCGTCAACCAGGGTATCGCCGGCGGCAGTGGCTGGGATAAACAGGCGACGAGCACAGGTACAGCGTTGTCCCGAGGTGACAAAAGCGGACTGGATAATGTCATGGACAGCGGCTTTGGTATCGGCTACTTCGGTGACGATTAAGGGGTTGTTACCGCCCATTTCCAGCGCCAGAATTTTGCCTGGATGGCCGGCAAATTGCTCGTGCAGGATCTTTCCGGTGCGCGAGCTACCGGTAAAGAACAGACCGTCAATTTGTGGATGAGATGCCAGCGCCTTGCCGGTTTCTACTTCACCCTGTAGAAGGTTGAGGACACCGGCTGGAATACCTGCTTGTTCCCATAGTTTAACCGTCGCTTCTGCCACCGCTGGGGTTAAATCACTGGGTTTGAACACGATTGTATTACCGGCAATAAGAGCCGGGACGATATGCCCGTTTGGCAGGTGCCCCGGGAAATTATAGGGGCCGAATACCGCCACGACGCCGTGTGGTTTATGGCGAATAAACGCTTTGCCTACTGGCATCGGGTTCTCTACCGTACCGGTACGTTCATAATAGGCTTTTTCAGAAATGGCGATCTTGCCAATCATGGCGCCAATTTCGGTAGCGGTTTCCCACAGTGGCTTGCCGGTTTCCTGAGCAATCAGGGCGGCCAGCGCCTGCTTGTTCTCGCCCAGCAGTTCGGCGAATTTTTTAATCAGTGACAGGCGTTCTTCAACGGTTTTGGCGGACCATTGAGGCAGCGCTGCACGGGCAGCGTTAAGCGCGCTGTCTACCTGGGTGGCCGAGGCGGCCTGACCGCGCCAGATGGTTTGATTTTTGGTCGGGTCGACCGAAGTAATTGGAGAACCTTCTCCGGCAACCCACAGACCATTAATAAAGTGAATGGCTTGTTGCATGATTTCTGTCCTGATGCTGTTGTAATTGTGTAGTTAGGTATCAGTTGCGAGGTTTTACGCTCGCAAACCGAATTGAGTCGCCTTCTTCCACGTCCAGCGACGCTGCAGCCTTATGAGAAAGCACTGCCTGGCCAGTCAGTTCATCGAAACTGACATCGGCAACAACCGCTCTGAAATCGGCGATTTTAGTATTAATGATGTAGCATAACTCACCGTCCTGGGCGGCTGACTGATCGTCAATATGCACGACTGCCCGACGGCTGCGTTGCGCCGTATTGATGTGGCTGAGTCGTGCTTCCACGGTGGGGCCGCCATCAAATATATCTACGTAGCCCCGGCAACTGAAACCTTCTTCCTGTAATAAGCGCAGTGCAGGCTCAGTTTTCTGGTGAACCTTACCAATCACGTTTTGGGCTTCCTGGCTAAGCAGGTTGACGTAAATCGGGTATTTTGGCATCAGTTCAGCAATAAAAACCTTATTACCGATGCCCGTCATGTAATCCGCGGTAGGGAAGTCCATCGAGAAAAAGTGCTCTTCAAGCCATTCCCAGAAGGGTGAGCGGCCATTTTCGTCACTCACACCACGCATTTCGGCAATCACAATTTCGGCAAAACGCTCGCGGTGTTCTTCCATAAACAAAAACCGCACCTTGGATAAGAAGCGACCGTTTACACCTTTGCGGGCATTCTCGCGCAAGAACAGGGTGCAAATTTCGCTGACACCGGTGTAGTCATTACAGAAGGTCAGAATTTCCACTGTATTGTGGATATCGAGTTCACGCGAGGCGTGAACTACTTTACCCAAATGGTAGTGGTAAAAGGCATCGTCGGTGCCGACCGCGGCTTCAATACCGGTGGTCCCGACGACTTCACCGGTAACAATATCTTCCATGACGAACAGGTATGACTCATTACCAGGCGCTGACACATCGCGACTGAACGCTTCCAGTGACTTGCCGATTTTGCGTTTGAGCAGACTTTCATTGACCGGCAGCGACGTAAAGCCGATGCCGGATTCTTCTGCTACAGCATACAGGGCGTCATAATCACTCGATCGGATAGGGCGAATAATGTACATGAGCAATTCCCGGTTAATTAGCGCGCTGCTACCACGCTCGCAATAGCGCGTTCAAAACGGACCAGACCTTCTGCTATATCTTCGTCTGGAATCACCAGCGACGGAGCAAAACGAACCACGTTAGCGCCCGCTACCAGGCACATTAGCTGTTGGTCGGTTGACGCGTCGAGGAATTTACGGGACTCGCCTTTGAAGTCGTCATTCAGTGCGCAGCCCAGTAACAGGCCCTTACCCCGAATTTCAGCAAACACTTTGTGTTTGGCATTGATGGTTGCCAGGGTGTCGCGGAACAGCTGCTCTTTTTGCTTAACGCCGCTCAGAACCGCCGGATCGTTAACGATATCAAAGGTACGCTCTGCTACCGCACAGGCTAACGGGTTACCGCCGTACGTGCTGCCATGAGTACCCGGCTTAAGATGCTGCGCAATGGCTGTGGTGGTTAGCATAGCGCCAACCGGGAAACCGCCGCCCAGTGCTTTAGCCGTAGTCAGGATATCCGGTACTACGTCGAGGCCCATATAGGCGTATAGGTGACCGGTACGGCCTACGCCTGACTGAACTTCATCGAAAATCAACAGCGCATTGTGCTTATCACACAGTTCACGAACGCCTTTCACAAAGGCCGGGTCCGGGGAAATGATACCGCCTTCACCCTGCAGAGGCTCCATCATTACCGCACAGGTTTCATCTGAAATCAGTGCTTCAAATGCTGCCAGATCGTTATAATCACAATGTTCCACCGCGCCAGGCTTCGGTCCAAAGCCATCGGAGTAAGCTGGCTGACCGCCTACGGTTACGGTAAAGAAAGTCCGGCCGTGGAAACCCTGGGTAAAGGCAATAATTTTTTGCTTGTGCTCACCATATTGCTCCAGCGCGAAGCGGCGGGCCAGTTTCAGAGCGGCTTCGTTAGCTTCTGCGCCTGAGTTAGCGAAATAAACACGCTCCGCAAAAGTGTGGTCGGTGAGCTTTTTGGCCAGTCGTAATGCCGGCTCATTAGTGAAAACGTTACTCAGGTGCCATAATTTCTGGCCCTGCTCAGTTAAGGCATTCACCAGCTCCGGGTGACAATGTCCCAGTGCGTTTACGGCAATACCGCCGGCGAAATCAATAAACTCGTTACCTGCCTGATCCCATACTCGCGAGCCCAAACCACGTACCGGTACCATTTTGGCCGGGTTGTAGTTAGGAACCATGACTTGATCAAACATTTCGCGGGTTACCTGCATTTTTTCACCTCTAACTGTTAGTTATCGCCATAAATTCGCGTGTTTCAGGCGTCGGAATTTATGGCTTTAATTCATTTTTGAGCGCTCCAGTATGCCACCTTAAATGACCGTTGTCTTGTCTATTACCTTTCCTGTAAGGCAGTAAAATCAAGGGGTCTGGCACTTATTGCATAAAATGTGAATAACTATCCAGATATATGAATATGCTGGTGTCAGGGCGAAATTATCGGCGGATTCTGCGCCATGCTGGTTATAGTGGGGTTTTTGTGTGTAAAACAGGCTTTACGGCTGAATGATTATGAATCGCTTAAAAAGCCGCACTTTTTCTCTTTTTGGCGGCTTGTTCAGGCCTTTTTGTTCACAGATCGGTCAGAATTGGCAGCTGATGAAGCGGTTGGGCATTCAGCGTTTGCAGTAATTCAGGTGCAATGGCGCAGCCTGCTATGAACTTTTCATTTTCATCATCCAGGAACAGGTTGTTGTCTTTTAACATTCTGTACTTGGCATAGTAGCGGGATTGCTGCAGTACCTGAGTGAGCGGATCCGCATCATCCGGCAGGACATCCTGCAGCACTTGTTGCATGGCACTGGTAAAGCCAACCCGTTTAAACACCATGTACTCAAATAAGTGCAGGGCAGCTTTATCGCTGTGTTGATCAATTAAGGGCAACAGGCGTTTAGGGTCGGGTACCAGTTGCACCAGCGCGGAGTGCAAATTGCGCAGCTTGGCCTTTTGGGCATGGCGTAAAAAGTCCAGGTGCACCTGTTCAAACAAGCGAAAATACAGCTTAACAATAGCACTGCGACCCAACTGACTAAAGATCGCCAGGGAATAAGCTTCAAACGGTTTTACCTTATGTTGTGTGGCAATGGTTTCAGCCGTCCGGGCGCAAATCAGGCTGTATTCCCAGACTTTGTGTTTTATTTGTGGGAACGGGTCACTGATTAGTGGCAGGGTCTGTTTATAAATTAACGCGGGAATGACTCGCTTTACATTGTCGATACCAATGAAACTCAAAGCGGTTTTCAGCGTGTCTACGGCAATAACGTCTCCACGGGCATCGCGACGTCGGTACTGTGGCTGGTTTACCTGTTTGAGCAATTCATCGACTAGCCAGGGAATATTCACTGCAATGGCTTCAACCTTGCTGATGGTGGCAGAGGGGGTAGCCAGTAAATCAATCAGGTTAGTAGTATGTTCTGACCAGTTCAGCAGGTTCTCACACACATCCTGGGTATCGGCGAGTGTCGACAACAGCTTTTTATCGATGACCGCGTGTAACTGCTGATTGATTTGTTGTAAGTAATTGGCCTGGATCTTAGCGGTTTCCAGCTTATTTTTGATGGCGTCTTTTTCGACTTTCAACAACTGACGGCGGGTAAAGCTTTGCTCTGACTCGGCGTAGCTGACTTCGCCGGGGGCACGCCGACCGACCATCGCTTTCGCGAGCTCAGGAGCCAGCAATAAATAGTTGAATCGTTTAGCAAACGCTGGGGGGGCCAGTAACCGCTCTACCATTGAAGTCCCGCTATATCCATGTAATACCCGAACCTTATACGTTTTGCAATGCTTAGGCTAGGACATGTTTGTGTTTGTTCAGGCAATCAGACCGTTGAAGTAATCAGTGTCTTACATCGTTTTGTTCAGCGTAACGAGTTGACCGTTAAATTCTGATACACAGTTCATATCGGCATCTATTGGAACAACCTTAGCCAGCAGTAGGAAGTTTAGCAGAACCTGATGACCATATTCGGTTAGCAGCGACTCGGGATGATACTGCACTCCCCATACAGGCAGGTGCTGATGTTTAATGGCCATGATCTCAGGTGTCTGACCGTCATCGCTCCAGGCTACGACCTGCAGACAGTCGGGTACCGACGCCGGGTCGATGACCAGCGAATGGTAGCGGGTTACCACAAAGTGTTCGGGGATATTGTTAAACAGGCTATCGCCGTTATGGTTGACACCTGAAAGTTTGCCATGCCTGACCTGCCGGGCATTGGTGACCCGGGCGCCAAATACCTGACCGATTGCCTGATGGCCAAGGCAGACGCCCATGATAGGGATTACCCCGGCAAATTGCCGGATCACATCGAGACTGACGCCAGACTCGTTTGGCGTACAGGGCCCTGGTGAGATAACAATACCCTTCACAATAGCCGGGTCTATCCCGGCTACACTAATGGCATCGTTACGCACTACTTGCAGCTCACACCCCAGCTCCTGAAAATATCTGGCCAGGTTGTGACTAAAAGAGTCGTAATTATCGATCAGTAATAACACGGCTTAATTGACTGCTTCAGGGTTTAGCAATAAATCCCAGCGCATCATAAGTGGCCTTAAGTGTAGCCGCGGCACGGATCTGCGCTTTCTCTGCGCCCTGATGCATCACTTCATCAAGGTAGCTGCGATCGGCGCGCAGGGCGTTGTAACGTTGTTGCAGCGGTTCAATCAGTGCGACGACTGCATCGGCAACGTCGGATTTTAAATGGCCGTACATTTTATCTTCATAGGCCGGAACCAGCTCATCAACGGCAGTGCCGGTTGCCAGTGACAGCAGGGTGAGCAAATTGGTGACTCCGGGTTTTTCTGCCCAGTCAAAATAAATGCGCGCCTGCTCGTCTGAGTCGGTCACTGCGCGTTTGATCTTCTTGGCTACCTTCTTAGGTTCTTCCAGCAAGCCGATAAAGTTGTTCGGGTTGGTGTCTGATTTAGACATCTTCTTATCCGGCTCCTGCAAACTCATGATGCGGGCGCCAAACTCAGGAATGTAGGGCTCCGGAATACGGAAGGTATCGCCGTAAATGTTGTTGAAGCGGGTAGCGATGTCGCGGGTGAGCTCCAGGTGTTGTTTCTGATCTTCGCCCACCGGTACTTCGTTGGCCTGATAAAGCAAAATATCAGCCGCCTGCAACACGGGATAACTGTACAGTCCGACATTAATATTACTGGTATTGCGGGCTGATTTATCCTTGAACTGGGTCATGCGGTTCAGTTCACCCATTTGGGTAAAGCAGTTTAACACCCACGAAAGCTGCGCGTGCTCAGGCACATGAGACTGCAAAAACAGCGTGCTCTTAGCCGGGTCGATACCACAGGCCAGGTAAAGTGCCAGGCCATCCAGGCAAGCTTCTTTCAGTTTGGCCGGGTCCTGACGTACCGTAATCGCATGCAAATCCACAATCATATACAGACAGTCGTGTGTTTCCTGCATGGAGACCCACTGCTTCAGCGCACCCATATAATTACCCAGGGTAAGCTGTCCGGATGGCTGACAGCCGCTTAATACGATTGGTTTTGCGCTCATTACTTATTTACCTATTCACACTTAATTACTTAGAAGACACTGTAGCCAGTTCGTCACGCATTTGTTGGATAACCGTGGCATAGTCCGGCTGATTGAAGATCGCTGAACCGGCAACAAACATATCGGCACCGGCAGCGGCAATGGCTGCGATATTATCGACTTTAACTCCGCCGTCAACTTCCAAACGGATGTTTTGACCAGATGCATCGATACGGGACTTAACTTCTCTGAGTTTGTCCAGGGTGCCAGGGATGAATGACTGACCACCAAAACCGGGGTTTACCGACATTAATAAGATGTGATGCAGTTTATCCATCACGTAGTCGAGATAATGCAGCGGCGTGGCGGGATTAAATACCAGGCCCGGCTGACAACCTTTATCAGCAATTAACTGCAGACTGCGGTCGAGATGCTGGCTGGCCTCCGGGTGGAAACTGATATAACTGGCACCGGCATCGGCAAACTGAGTAATTAAGTCATCCACCGGCGATACCATTAAATGCACATCTATAGGTGCGGTAATGCCATAGTCTCGCAGCGCAGAACAAATCATCGGGCCAAAGGTAAGGTTAGGTACGTAATGATTGTCCATCACGTCAAAGTGGACCACGTCAGCGCCGGCATCGAGCACGCGCTGCACATCATCACCCAGACGGGCGAAATCGGCCGAAAGAATCGACGGAGCTATCAGGAATGGTTGCATGATTAACCCTTATAGACGGTGTAGGGAAGCAGGGTAAAGCCGGACGAGTGATGAAGTGCACTGTTGTTATGCTGATATCTACGACAAAACAAACACTTGGCCCGCGTATTTAATGAGCGATATGTTAGCGGATTATCGCTAAGGGCAAAAGTTTTAATCTCGCACCTTAACGGGGATTCTGCTTCTTTTTGGTGCAATATATTGCTGATTGACTGTGCGAACGGCCTTTTTCAGATTTTTATGTTGTAAAAGTTGTGAATAAAAATACATTTAAAACAATAATTTATTAAGTTTATGTGGTCTATTGGCAAGTGTCGACACATTGGGCACTAGTTTTGCGTATACCGACATCACAAAAATAAAAATACAGACAGAAAAGTGATTTAAATAAAAACACTTATGCGTGATTTATACGGAGAACACACATGAAATTTAATAAAACACTGGTAACTTTAGCCGTTGTTGGCTCTTGTCTTTCATCACAAGCTGTACTGGCTGATAGCCTGTCTGGTAACGTTAGCGTAACTAACAACTACATCTGGCGTGGTCTGACTCAAACCATGAACGAAGCAGCGGTTCAGGGTGGTATCGATTACGCCAGCGACAGCGGTTTCTACGCGGGTACCTGGGCATCTAACGTTAAGTATGAAGAGTCTGACGCTTACTCTTATGAGCATGACGTTTACTTTGGTTTTGCTGGCGAAGCTGGTGATATCAGCTACGACGTAGGTTACCTGTATTATAACTACGATGAAAATGCGGGTTATGATTTTGGTGAAGTTTACGGAAGCATCGGTTACGGCAGCTTCAGTGCAACGTTATCTGTATTAGCAAATGCTGAGCCAGATGAAGGTCCGGGTGAAGACTTCGGTTTCGGCCAGGCAACTTACCTGTCACTGGATTACGGTATTGCTCTGGAGAGTGGTACAGAGATTGGTCTGCACTTAGGTCACCACCAGGGTGATTTTGCAGAATCATTTAACGGCGTTACTGACGCTTATATTGATTACGGTGTAACCATTGCGAAAGACGGCTTTGCGTTTATGATCAGTGGTACTGATTTAGACGACAATGATGATTTCGCAAACACGCCAGAGCGTGATAATGATTCAATCAAATACACTGTTTCTTACTCAGTAGATTTCGAACTGTAAGAGACCTTTAACACTTTTACAGTGTTTATGTTTTGTGCACGCAAAGGCCACACAGTAGTGTGGCCTTTGTACTTTTGGTTGAAATTTTCATTGCCAGATGTAACAGACTGATTATAATTACACCAATGGACTTTATTCTGGAACGGTTTTCAGTATGACAATGCTAAAGAAAAGCTTGAACTGGCGGGTAACAGGAGCGGTATTAGCTCTGATGTTAACCGTGGGCAGTTATAATCTGGGTGTAGGATCGCCTGTGCAATCAGATTGTCCGGAAAGCCGTGTGAGTAATGTACTGGATGATGCCGAGCAGGTAAGCTGGGTCAGCTGGCTCACAGGACGCTCTACATCTTATCGTTTTCATTTCCTCGATCTTCTTGAATTACTCTCTCGCCACAAAGGTCAGGACAGCGAGTAACTACTCGTTGTTTGCGTACTGGTGGCAAATAAACCGGGTTTTCTGAAAGTAGTACAAAGCGTACTGGCCAGTGCATTTGGTGTTCAGAGCCAGCAAAAATACCAGCAGGACTTTTCTCAAACTGCTATCGCTCCCTATATTGTGGTTGGCGTAGTATTCGTTATATTACTGGTGCTTGGGTTAGTGGCTCTGGTTAACTGGCTGACGGCCTGAAGAGACAGTTGATAACTACTCGTCTATTGCGGTAATAGGATACACCGGCTTATCCTGAAATAATGCCAGCAATTCGCTCACAGGTTTACGGGCACTGCCTTTTTGACTTATCGAACGTTTTACATTCATCGTGGTTATTTGTGCACCGTAGTACATCTGCCGGGTCATGGGTAAGTCATGATTGGAGATCAGCACCGGGATGTGCCGTTTAAACGCTGCGCGCTGAGCCAGAGTAGCCAGCTTATGCTGACAGGATAAACTGAACTGTTTGGCGGCATAGCTGGTAAACAGGGCGGTTTTACTGATGGGCGCATAAGGCGGGTCGCAATAAATGACACTGCCTTTGCGTGCATGCTGAAAGACTTTCTCAAATGGTAAACAGGTAAATTTGGCCTTTTGCGCTTTTTCTGCAAACACAAACATTTCGCGTTCGGGAAAATAAGGGCGCTTATAACGGCCGAATGGCACATTAAAACGGCCTTTCAGACTGTAGCGACACAAGCCGTTATAGCCATGTCGGTTTAAATAAACAAAAAGCAGGGCGCGATAATACTCATCGCTGGTCTGATTGAATTCTTCGCGCAGTCCGTAGTAGGTTTTTTCGCTGTTGTGGTTTGGCGAAAAAAAGTGTTTAAGATCGTTAATAATCGGGTCGGGCTGTTCTTTTAACAGCGTGTAGAGATTAATCAGATCCGGATTAATATCGTTGAGCACATAGTGCTGAAAGTCAGAATTGAGAAACACCGACCCGGCGCCAACGAAAGGCTCGATGAGCTTCTTCCCTTCTGGCAGGTGTGCATTGATTTGTTCAACCAGGCTGTATTTGCCTCCTGCCCATTTGAGGAAAGCCCGGTGTTTACTGACGGCCATTATGTTGGTAACTACTCACTGACGCTATGATTTTTATTATTGGGGATATTGTGAACGAAATTCACAAAGCCCAGCATCCCGCACCCGGGAAGGTTACCCTTGGGTGGCATTCAACTTTAACGAATCGTTGATTGTATCTGTCAGCGCGGATCTCGACAACCGACAATAGCCAGAAATCGGTAATTAATAGCGTTTGTGGCGTTATGGCTGGCTGGCGATTTCGGCTTTTATCTGGCGACCCGCTTTAACAAAGGCTTTATCACTGCCCGGGAAATCGGGTAACGTTTGCAATTGTTGCTGGGCTTCTGCCAGGGAGGGAGCAGGCGTTGACCATAATATGACGTACCAGTCACCACCATAGCGATAGGTCTTATATAAGATTACCTGACTGGTGAGCTGATAATCTGTTAAGAAATCCTGTGCCAGTTGCCGATCCTTCATACCGGCAATTTGCACCCAGTATTGCCCGGCTGGACTTCTGGCCAACTGTGCATTAGCTAGCACAGCGGGTTCGGGGGGCACTGACTCACTGCCCGCCGGTACTGGTTCGTTTGGTGCTAAATTTGGTGCAGCCGGCGGCGTTGTAAGCTCGGATTGCCCCGCTTGGGAAACCGATGCTGACTGCTCAGCTGCTGCGGTTTCGTTGGCCGAAGCGTCGCTTGTGGCCTGCTGTTCGACTTCAGTGGCAACCGGCGTTACCGGAAGTGCTTTGATAGCTTCATTATAACTGGCCATAACCCGCGGCTGGACTGACGACTCACCCGCTTCAATGGTACTCTGCTGCGCTGCGTTACTATTATCCTGCTTAACAACACTGAGGGTCCGGGTGGGCTTAATGATTGCTTCTGACTCACCAGCACTCTGCTGTGTTGCCGTTGGCTGGCTGTCTTCAAGGGGCTCAAACAAAGTGGTCATTGTGGCGCCGTACTGCCAGCCCATAATGGCGGCAAAACTTGAAAGAAAGACTAAAGTAATGCCAATCCACAGCCAGGGGGAGCGTAACCGGTTATCGGTTAGTGGCAGAGCGCCAGCTTCGCCACGCTCCTGACGGTAGCGTTCAAAAGCGGCCCGGCGCTCGGCGAGCAGTTTATCCACATCACTACTGTATTGCTGGGTTGATACCGACTGGCTGCTGATCAGTAGCGGCGTATTGGTATTTTTGGCGGGGAGCCATTCTTTAGCCTGCTCGGCCCAGTCACTTTCGCCAAATAAGAGCACATTCAGATGCTGCTTGTTATTAGCAAACCGACTTTGTAATACCAGGTCCCAGAGCTCCTGCAGAAAACTGTTGGGTAAATGCTGGGCCTGGGTAATCGTAATCAGTACCGGCCCGTCATGATGATTAAGACCGGCGAGTAGTTCATTTAATGGCCGGATATAGCTGCCTACCACCTGACCAAGCAACTGCTTGCACAGTGTGCCGCGATAGTCCGTTACCTGCATATCGGATTCTGCGGTAATAAAAGCCAGTTCGGTGTTATCGGATTGCTGAAAAACGAAGGATTCGAGGGTGCGCTGCTGCTCAGCAATACTGTCTCCGCTGACAAAAATCAGCTGAGACGAGTAATTGACTAAATATTCAAGCCTGCTATGCAGCTCTGACGCCACGGTAGTTTCCTCATTAAAAGGCCAGTGAAATACCCGATTAACTCAATACCGCGTCCAGAATAGGCTGGGTAACCGCTTTGGTTACCACCGCTTTGCCTATCCCCTGCGGGATAACAAAACGGATTTGGCCGGCTTCGACTTTTTTATCCCGCGCCATATGACGCATATAATCATCGACTGACATGCTATCGGGGCCGCTAACCGGCAGCTTAAACTGTTGCTGCAGAGCTTCAATCCGACGGGTTTCTGACGCTGTTAACCAATCAAGGTGTTCTGCGGTTTTACAAGCAAGGATAATACCAGCTGCTACTGCTTCGCCATGCAACCAGTTGCCGTAACCTTGTTCTGCTTCAATCGCATGACCAAAGGTATGGCCAAGATTCAGCAATGCGCGAATTCCGCCTTCTCGTTCATCCTGAGCAACAATCTCAGCTTTAACCTGGCAGCAACGGAAGATTGCATGGCCCAGTGCTTCGGCTTCCAGCGATTTGAGTGCTTGTTGATTGGCTTCTAACCAATCGAAAAAGCCAGCATCATAAATAATGCCGTACTTAATCACTTCCGCCATGCCCGCAGCGAACTCACGTTCTGGCAGCGTGTTGAGGGTAGTGATGTCTATGGCGACTAAAATGGGCTGATAAAACGCACCAATCATGTTTTTGCCCAGAGGATGATTCACTGCCGTTTTGCCGCCTACGGATGAGTCTACTTGCGATAGCAAGGTAGTAGGCACCTGAATAAACGGGACGCCCCGTTGATAGGTGGCTGCCACAAAACCGCATAAGTCACCAATAACACCACCGCCCAGAGCAATGAGCGTGATATCCCGGGCAGCGTTCATTTCCAGCAAGCGGGTCATTACCACTTCGAATTGCTCAAGGGTTTTATATTGTTCGCCATCCGGTAACGTGATGACATCAGTTTGCTTGTCGCCGCAAGCTGCCAGTACCCGCTCCAGATAGAGTGGTGCCACGGTTTCGTTGGTTACGATAACGGCACGTTGCCCTTTAATGAAAGGCACAAAAAAGCCGGGCTGCGATAACAGTCCGGCTTCAATCTGAATAGGGTAGCTACGCTCGTCAAGTTCTACTGTTAAAGTTGACACGCATGTAGCTCCTTTTTAAATGTTATAACCCAATCTTACTGATAATTTGGTTAGCGACGGCCCGCGCTGATTGATCGTCGGTTTCCACTACGTAATCTGCTACTTCTTCATACAGTGGATTGCGCAGTTCCGCGAGGTCTCTTAATACCTTTTCCGGATCATCCTTTTGTAACAAGGGGCGACGCTTGTCGCGCTGGGTTCTGGCAACCTGCTTGTCGATGGTCGTTTGCAGATACACTACAATACCACGTGCTGACAAGCGATTACGCACTGCTTTGGTCATAATAGAACCGCCACCAGTGGCCAGCACAATACCTTGTTTGTCAGTTAAATCATTAATGACATTTTCTTCGCGTTTGCGGAATCCATCTTCACCTTCAAGATCAAAGATCCAGGTAATGTCTGCGCCAGAACGACGTTCAATCTCCTGATCGGAATCGAAGAACTCGAGGTGTAACTCATCTGCTAAGTGACGACCAATGGTACTTTTACCTGCTCCCATTGGACCAACCAAAAAGATATTACGTTTTTCAGCCATATTTGCTTATTTCACAACTTATTTATGTTAAGGGCAGAATGTTCTGTTTTCCTCAACCACCCGTTCACACGTGCTTATTTTGTCGCTAATAAGCACATACACAAAACCTCGTAAAAATTTCGAGAGCGGGATTATCTCAGTTTCTCAGACCGCTATGCAAGTTTTGTTGCAGGGATTAGGGCGAAAGCTGCAAAAATGAAGCTTAGCCAAAGGATTAATGTGCAGATTAGGGGAAGAAAAGGCAAAAATGTCTTTCTCAGGCGGCCGATTTGCCGCCTGAGAGAAAAAAATTACAACGCTTCGGTAACGATTTTGGGTGTCACAAAGATAAGTAGCTCTCTTTTTTGATAAACCGTAGAGCTGTTTCTGAACAGTGCACCCACCACTGGCAGATCACCAAACAGGGGAACTTTGCTCACATCATTGCTGTTGACCTGTTGAAAGATACCGCCCAGTACTATGGTTTCACCGTTTTCTACCAGCACCTGGGTTTTAATTTCCTGAGTATCAATAGCGACGGCATCACCGGTAGCCGTTTGCACGGTTTCACCGCGGGTATCCTGGGTCACAATCAAATCCAGAATGATTCGGTTATCAGGGGTAATGTGTGGTGTTACCTTAAGGCTTAGTACGGCTTTTTTAAATTCAACCGACGTAGCACCACTGGAGGTGGCCTGCGAATAAGGAATTTCAGTCCCTTGTTCAATGTAGGCTTCCTGCTGGTTGGCAACAGTGATACGTGGACTGGCGATGATTTCACCCTTATTTTCAGATTCCAGAGCCGATAATTCCAAATCCAAAATGGTGCCATCAGCCAGGCTGGCAATCTGAAAACCAATGCTGCCTGCTGCGCTGGCCACCGGCAGGTTAACATTCAGGCGGTCGCCCAGAGCTGGCACCGTTCCGCCTGCGATGGACTCAGCACCAGACAAGGAACCTGATACGCCATTATCATCCTGACGATCCGAGAATCCCCAGCGAACGCCAAGTTGTTCGTCTACGTTATCGCGCACGGTCACCATGCGAGACTCAATTAATACCTGCTTAACCGGGATGTCCAGCGATTCAATGACCTGTCGCGCCTCGTCAATAGACTCTTGAGTATCCCTTACCAAAATAGTGTTAGTGCGGTTATCGACGGTCACCGTGCCGCGTTCGGTCAGAATGCCGCCGCCTCCCTCTGCGCCTTTGAGGATTTGTGATAACTCCGAGGCTTTTGCATAGTTTACGGTAATGCTTGCTGAGGCCAATGGGGCCAGTTGGGCAACCTGCTGCTCAGACTGTAGCCTTTGAGTTTCGCGCTGCGACAGCTCATCGCTGGGCGCGATAAGCAGAATATTACCTTCCTGACGTTTGTCTAAGCCTTTAATTTTAAGAATCATTTCCAGTGCTTGATCCCAGGGAACCCCGGTCAGGCTAATGGAGACATTACCGGTAACGGTATCAGTGGTAACCAGATTAAAACCATTTACCTTAGCAATGATTTGCAGCACCTGACGCACCGGAACATCCTGGAAATCCAGCGAAATGGGTTCGCCTTCGTATACACTCTTTTCCAGTTTCGCCATTTGTTCCTGGCTCATCGGGCTAATGCTGACTGTCAGGGTTTTACCGTCTTGCTCAGTATTAGTGATCACATTACCGGTATAATTAAACTCAATGCGTGAAGCCTCTTTTTCCTGAAAGGTCTCAATGGTTGTCACCTGGGTGCCAAAGGCGGTCACGTCGAGTTCAATTAACTGGTCTTCGGCAAGTTCTGTTGCCGGCAGTGTGACCACTAACTTACCATTCGCTTCAATAACCTGAGGCTTTACGTCGCGATTGTTCATTGTCAGTGTAGTCACGGCCACGGCGCTGGCGCCGCGAGTAAAATCGATGTCTTTAAGCGTTGTCTTAAATACCTTCTCTGCCTCGGCATTCGGATTAATTAATTGCGGAGATTCCTGAGCGCGTAGCTCAGCGGCAACTACATTAAACAGTAAAAACGTGATCGCGGCGCCCGCTAACCAGTAGCGGCGCTTGTTTTGCCGATTTAGCCTTTCGTTAAAGATATATCGCTTAGACATCTAATAATCTCCTGCTCACGACTTCATCGTCAGCGTTGTTTCTTTCTTCTGCCAGCAGCCGGTGCCGTCAGGAACAAGCTCTTGAATAACCACTGTGTCATTGCCAATGTTGATAATTTGTCCGAAGAACAAACCCAACCGACTGCCTTTCTTCGCCTGGTAAAGTCCGCCATCATTGGTTTTAAATAACACCCAGGTGTCACCGTTGGAGCGGAAGCTGCCGGTGAGCGACAGTGCATCAATACCGTAAGCTTCCAATGGCTCCTGCGCCCGGTTGGAATCCGGCTGTAAACAGTTGGTTTTGACCTGCGCCACTACGGGAGCCCGAGTGGCTTTCGGGCGGATAAACGGACTGCGAAATTCCTGCGCGTTGTAGGCAAACACCGGTTTTTGTTCAAATTCCGGATAAGGTTCGATACTCGGTTTGGTGTTTTGTCTGACTTCATTGGTGTAAGTCACCAGATCGTCAATATGCGGCGCGCAGCCTGATGCGGTCAAGGCTACCACTGCGATACTCAGGAGGCGCGTAAATTGCGACATTACTTACTCTCCTTTTTTTCAGTGGTGGCGGCCCGGTAAGTCTTGGCCAGCAGGCTTAAACGTAAACCGTTCTGGTCACTGTGTACTTCAAAATCGTGCATTGTCACGATTCGAGGCAAGTCGGCCACTTTAGACACGAATTCACCAAAATTGTGATAGCCACCAGACACCTCAATGCGAATTGGTAGCTCGGTGTAAAATTCTTTAGGGATTTCCTTTTCCCAGTTCAGTAACCGGAAAGTAAGGCCGGCGCTGGTGCCGACATAAGTAATGTCATCCAGCAGCCCGGGCGTTTCATTACGGGTTGGCAGCGACTTCAGCATTGAGGAAAAATCTTCTTCGATTTGGGCCAGCTGTTCTTTGTAGGCCGAAAGGTTAGCCGCCAGACGGTATTTTGCCTGAAACTGCATTTTTAACTCGGCTTCCTTGGCTTCAGCCTGATCCAGTAGCGGCAGCTTGGGGCTAACAATACCGAAATAGCTGATACCAGACACCACAATCACAATGAATAAGGCTACAACGGTTTTTACCTCAAATGGCCAGATGGCAATTTGTTCAAAATCGAGGTCGTTAATCTCTTTTAATTTGGCAAAGTCAAACTTCTTCATTTGCCACCTCTGTCTTGTTGTTCTTTCTCCATTGCCACCTGTTCGGTAATGGCAAAGGTCAGGGTAAATTCACTTACGGCATCGGTTGCGCTGGTGTCGGCAACAATCGAAGACAGTTCACCAGAGCTAAATACTTTTGATGTTTCGAGTTGGCGCATAAATTCGGCCAGGCGGTTGTTAGACTCGCTGGTGCCACGTACCTGAATACTGTAGCCGGTGCGCTGGAGTGATTTAAAGCTAACGCCCTGTGGCACTATACGAGCAAGCTCATCGAGTACCTGAGGGGCCAGATTACGGCTGCTTTGCAGTTGTTCAATCAGGGCCATGCGTTGCTCGATGGCCGACTTACTTTCTTTAATGCGTTTAATTTCTGCAATCTGACTGTCGAGAGCGGTGATCTGGGTCTGCAGATACTGATTGCGCGAGTTTTGATTACTGATCTGGGTATCGATAATCTGGCCTATAAACCAGAACAGCAGGCCGGTCATAATGGCCACGAACGCCAGTACAATTATGTACTGTTGTTTCTGCTGCTGACGGCGTTGTTCACGCCAGGGCAGTAGGTTTACATGTGCCATCTTGACATCCCCCTGCTGGCGAGGCCTGCAGCAATTGCCAGTAAAGGTGCAACCTGCTCGACCTGCTCAGCATTTAGTTTGTCACTGATTTTGACATTGGCAAAAGGATTGAAGACTTCCACCGCAATGCCGAGATCCTGTTGTAAAGTATCTACCAGCGCCGGTATAACCGCGCCAGCGCCCGTCAGGATGACTTTTTCAGGACGCTCAGTCTGCATGGTGCTCATGTACATTTGTAAGGCACGATTAATCTGCTGCTGCAGATTTGCCGCAAAGATAGGCAGGGTATCACTAATCCAGTTGCTTGGTAGGGTATTGTTGATTAACTGTTCCTCAGTATCTTTGCGATCAAGCATGTGCACAAGAGACAAATCCTGAATCAGCGCATCAACGCCGAAAGTGTGCTCTTTGGTATACACAGTTTTGCCATCATCCCAAACAGTAACCTGCAGAAGAGATGAACCAATATTAATGCAGCATATACGCTGGGTTTCTTCGTTATGGGGATAAAAGTAATCTACCGCATTACCCATAGCGTAGGTTTCCACGTCCACCACTTTCGGCTCGAAGCTATGTTCACGTACCAGCGTGGAGCGATTATCCACCACATCACGGTGGGCGGCGGTAAGCAACACGTTCACTTTACCAGAATGGGTTTCACTCATACCCACTTCCTCGAAGTCCAGATAAACTTCTTCCAGCGGGTAGGGGATTAAGCTGTCGGCCTCGACTTCTATCTGTCCTTCAAGCTCGTAGTCGGACTGATCAGGTTCCATATGCACGATTTTGCTGATCACCGAAGTGCCGGCTACGGCAATGACTGCTGGCTTAATTTTACTCTTAAGTGCCAAACGAACTTTACGTAACGCCAGACTTACTGCGTCGAAGTCGGTTATCTCACGCTCTCTGAATGCTTCTTTAATAATCGGCTCGCAGGCAAACGCCGTCAGCGTGTAGTCGCCCTCAGCGCCTTCCAACACAACTGCCTTGATGCAACGGGTGCCAATGTCGAGTCCGACAATGGGGGGTTGCTTTTTCTTGAACAGCGATTTTAGCATAGTCAACTGAGTCTCATTTACTTGCTATCAATTTCTAACATAAGATGTTACTTAAATTTTTTCTATTTAATGGTTCTAATAAATACACTTAGGTATAAAATATAAGTCATTTTTGCAGAAAAGCCCTGTTTATTCTTATTGTGAAGTATATCAAAACCTTCTTATTGCTCGGATTTGTCGGTGCACTGCTCGGCGGTATTGCACTTACGGGTATTTATTTTTATATCAAGCCGGACCTGCCCAGCGTTGCAATCCTGAAAGATGTGCGATTGCAAACGCCTATGCGTATCTATACGCATGACGGTAAACTCATCTCGCAGTACGGCGTTAAACGCCGCATCCCGGTTACCCTGGAACAGGCCCCGGATTTACTGCAAAAGGCCATCCTGGCAACAGAAGATAATCGTTTTTACGAGCACTTCGGTATTGATCCTATCGGCATCACACGGGCTTTCATTAACCTTGTTCTGACCGGCGAGAAAAGTCAGGGTGCAAGTACCTTAACCCAGCAGTTGGCACGGGGGTTCTTTTTAACCCGAGAGAAAACCTATATTCGTAAAATAAAGGAAGTGTTTATTGCTCTGCATATGGAAGCCGAGCTCAGCAAAGACGAAATTTTCGAGCTGTATTTAAATAAGGTGGAGCTCGGACACCGCTCTTTTGGTTTTGGCGCAGCGGCCCAGGTTTACTATGGCAAGCGACTCGACGAACTAACGCTGGCGCAAATAGCTACGCTGGCTGGTTTGCCCCAGGCCCCTTCAGTATTGAACCCGGTGAGCCGTCCGGCACGTTCGGTGGAGCGCCGTCGCATTGTGCTACTGCGGATGCTCGATGAAGGTTACATTACCCGCCAGCAATTTGATGAAGCTGCCAGTGCGCCGGTTACAGCCGAGAAGCATGGTGCAGAAATTGAACTGGATGCCCCTTACCTGGCCGATCTGATTTATTCAGAAATGGTGACGTTGTATGGCAAAGAAGAAGCGGAGACCGGCGGATACCAGGTTTATGCGACCGTTTCGTCTGAATTACAGCAGGCGGCACAAAATGCAGTAAAGCAGAATTTACACGATTACGATGAACGTCATGGTTATCGCGGCGCGGTGGCACGCTTGTGGCCACAACAAAAAGATCAGCCAACGCCGGAGACTGACGAGGCAGAATCCGGCTGCGAGACCACACCACTTTATCCGTACTGGCCTTGTGAGGTAACGGAAGAAGCGGTGATCAGTCAGTTAGACAATGCCGGCGCGTTTGGTTTTGTGTTCCCGGTAGCGGTTATCAGCGTCGATGAGCAAACTTTTATCACCCGGGATGTCACTGGCACTGAGCGGGTCATTGAATGGCAGGGTATGGACTGGGCCCGGCCATTTTTAAGCGATAGCCGGCAAGGCCAGCCTCCCTCCGAGGCGTCTGATATTGTCAGTGCGGGTGATATTGTTTATATCCGGCAGCAGGATGGTCTGTGGCGGCTGGCTCAATTACCCGCGGTCAGCGGCGCCTTTGTTGCGTTGGACCCGCATGATGGCGCGGTACAGGCCATTGTTGGCGGATACAGCTTTTATCAGAGTCAGTTTAACCGGGCGACTCAGGCCAAACGTCAGGTGGGCTCAAATATCAAACCATTTGTTTATTCGGCGGCGCTCGATAATGGCTATACCGTTGCCAGTATTATCAACGATGCGCCAATCAATGAGTGGGATGAAGCAACCGGCGTCGCGTGGCGACCGCAGAATTCACCGGCTGAATACGACGGGCCTATCCGTATGCGGGTGGCACTGGGTAAGTCTAAAAACGTGGTGTCAGTGCGTTTACTGCGTGGTGTAGGGCTGGACAATACCATTGAACACCTGACCCACTTTGGTCTGGACAGAACGGATATCCACCGTGATGAAACCGTATCGCTGGGCTCAAGTTCTCATACGCCACTGGAGATCGTTCGCGGTATGGCTACGATAGCCAACGGTGGGTTCTTAATTGAGCCGTATTTTATCGACCGGGTACTCAATGAAACCGGGGAAGTGTTATGGCAAACCAATCCGGTAGTTGCCTGCGATAACTGCGCAGAAAGCAGTGCAGAAAAGGCGAACCAGGACGAGCAGGAAACCGATATTGAGGCGCTGTTAGCTGCGGAGTTAAATCAGTCGCTGCCAGCCCAGTCGGATATTGCAGAAGTTATCGCAGCGCCCCGGGTAATTTCAGCTCAGAATGCATTTTTAGTCGCAGATATGATGCGTACCGCCGTCAGAGCCAATGGCAGCTGGAACAAAAAGACTTACTGGCAGGGCACTGGCTGGCGCGCCAGAAACATTCTGCAACGCACCGATCTGGCTGGTAAAACCGGTACAACTAATGATTCCCGGGATGCCTGGTTCAGTGGTTTCAGCCGCAACCTGGTCGCCACCGCCTGGGTGGGTTTTGATGACATGACAAGGCAACTTGGCAGAGCGGCTTATAATAATCCGCTGGCCAAACGGGATCCTGACCGCTTCGGCTGGATTGGTAATGCCATGGTAGGCACGGAGAGTGGTGCTATGGCAGCACAACCAGCGTGGATCCGCTTTATGCAGGTAGCGCTTGAAGACGAGCCGGAAGAAGCTATGTCGGTACCCGATGATATCGTACGGGTGCGAATTGATCGTACCAGTGGGAAGTTGACCCGACGTACAGACCATACCACACTATTCGAGTATTTCCTGAGGGGCACTGAGCCGACCGTGTATGTCTTAGAAGATGACGTCATGGATCCGGCTGAGCAGGAAGACTCAACGCCTGACGTAGAGGAAATCTTCTAACGTCTATACTGATAACGACAATATAAAAACTGGTTAATAACAATGTCTGATGACGATAAGCGATATTTGTATATACCGCATGCCGGCCCGTCTTTGCTGGAAACTCCCTTACTCAATAAAGGCAGCGCGTTCAGCGCTCAGGAAAGGGCGCGCTTTAATCTTACCGGTCTGTTACCCCCGCGCTACGAAACTATCGAAGAGCAGGTAGAGCGGGCTTACCTGCAGTACAACTCCTTCGATGAGCCGCTGAATAAGCATATTTACTTACGCGCTATTCAGGATAACAACGAAACCCTGTTTTACCGTCTGATCCAATCGCACATTGAAGAAATGATGCCGATTATTTATACCCCTACCGTAGGGGATGCCTGTGAGCAGTTTTCAGATATCTATCGCAGTTCCCGTGGTTTGTTTATTTCCTGGGAAGAGCGCGATCAAATTGATGATATCGTCCGTAACGCGACCAAACGTAAAGTAAAAGTCATTGTAGTGACCGACGGCGAGCGGATCCTTGGCCTTGGCGATCAGGGCATCGGGGGAATGGGTATACCCATCGGTAAACTCTCCCTGTATACCGCCTGTGGTGGTATTTCACCGGCGTACACTCTGCCGGTAATGCTGGATGTGGGGACCAATAACGAAAAACTGCTGAATGATCCGATGTACATGGGGGCCCGTCACCCGCGTATCAGTCAGGCCGAGTACGATGAATTCCTCGACTTGTTTATCAAGGCTGTCAATCGCCGCTGGCCTGAAGCTCTTATTCAATTTGAAGATTTTGCCCAACCCAATGCGATGCCACTGTTGAACCGCTATCGAAATGAAGTGTGCTGTTTTAACGATGACATTCAGGGCACGGCTGCGGTGACCCTGGGCACCATTCTGGCCGCGTGCAGAATGAAGCAGGCAAAGCTCTCTGAACTAAAAGTGGTGTTTGTCGGTGCTGGCTCGGCCGGTTGTGGTATTGCTGAGATGCTGATCCAACAAATGTGTTCTGAAGGACTCAGGGATGAAGAGGCCCGTAAGCAAATCTTTATGGTCGACCGCTACGGTCTGGTGATGGAAGGTCAGGAGGGGCTGCGCGACTTCCAGCAAAAACTCCAACATAGTCAGGACGAAATCGCTGACTGGTCGTTTAGCGGTGAATATCCGGTGCTACTGGATGTGGTTAACTGCGCTAAGCCTGATGTGTTAATTGGTGTATCTGGCCAGCCCGGCTTGTTTACTGAGCATGTGGTGCGAGCCATGAAGCGCCACACCGAACTGCCCATTATCTTTCCGCTTAGTAACCCGTCACGTCAGGTGGAAGCGCGTCCTGAACAGGTTATTGAATGGACCGAAGGGGAGGTGATCATCGCCACCGGCAGTCCGTTTAAGCCCGTCGAATACGAAGGCAATGTGTATCCGGTAGCCCAGTGTAATAATAGCTATATCTTCCCAGGGATTGGCCTGGGTGTCATTGCTGCTAAGGCACGCTTAATCAGTGATGAAATGCTGATGGCCGCCAGTAATGCGCTGGCCAATGCTTCGCCGCTGGCTAATTCCGGTGAAGGCGAACTACTACCGCCACTGAGAAAGATCTCGGCTCTCAGTCGCCAGATCGCCTTTGATGTGGCTAAGGTCGCTATGCAGCAAGGCCTGGCACTGGAGCAAACTGACGACAACCTGTTAGCCAGTATTGAGAAAAACTACTGGCGGGCGGAATACCGCCCCTACAAGCGGGTTAGCATCTAATTGTGACCAATATTCCGGCTACGCAGGGGCGTAGTCGGAAAAAACTGTTATCGTTTTGCAACATTTACCGACCCCATCTCCCTCTCTCAATTCAATATTTCAATTTAACTCACTGTTTATTATATAAAAGTCTGTTTTGGCACGGCTCTTGATTATACTTAAGTGTAATGCACTTGCTTCACTAGGGCATGCATTGCACATTGCTTTTCAGATGTGTCTCAACAACGTCAATCCGACTGGATGAAGCGTTTGTTGTTCCCTTCTTTTGATCCTCAGGGGGCGATGGAGTGCCCCCTCTTTTTTTCTAACACGGTTATGAGTGCTTAACTATCCAGCTCACAATGTCAGCCCAGAAAGGTAATCCGTGTTTGGAGAAAAAACGCATATGCCCAAGATGCTTCAGACCATGCATGTCCGGATCGAGTACTTTTCGCGTGACCCTGAGGTTTTGATATACCGTGAGAATATCTTCCATATTAACCTCTGGTGATATTTGGTCGTCGATGGCTCTTAGCCACAATGCAGGTTGAGTGAGCTGATCGTAATACTGCTGTTGAATATGACTACCAAACTCGGTTTTGGCATAACCCTGACCATTACACCAGCGTCGCCACTGAGCGCCTACGCCTTTGGGCAGCGGCTCACCCATCCCCATCCAGTGCGATTGCGTGCGACCAAATAATGCGTTGGTGAGTGGAATAAACACGTTCATATAGAACTGTGCCTGGTACTTGTAGCTGCCGGTAAAATTACGCAAACAGCCGGAAGAGCTGCCATAGGTTATAAGGCTGGTGAGCTCGGTGGCGTTAGGCATCAGCCCGGCTAACTGACCACCGGCGCTGTGCCCTATTAAGTGGGTGGGCCGGGCTGGGAATTGCTGTTGCAGAAAAGCCAGCGCCGCCGGCATATCTTTCTGGCCCCAGTCCTGCAAGCGGGTTTCGCGCATCACCCGGCGGGTTTTCGGCGAATCGCCGATGCCGCGGTTATCAAAGGTGAGCACGGCAATGCCCTGTTCCGCCAGGAAGGTGGCGAAACGAGTATAAAAGCCCTGTTTTATACCGGTTGCCGGTGCAATCATAACGGTCGCAAGGGGCGCCGCTAAGGGCTTATAGAGTAAGCCTGATAAACAGACATCGTCTGTACACTCGATAGTGACAGCGTGGGGAGACAGCATAGATGACCTTCTGGTCTAACCAGTTTAAGCCAATTATAACGAACTCTTAACAATATGAAAGAGGGGTATTTTGTCGGGCGGGTTCGTAAACCGCATTTTTATTCGCTCAACAGGGGTAATACTTGGCAGTGTATTCGTCACCTCTTCGCTCAAGAGACCTGTCGGGCGAAGCGTTTTGATAACAGCCAAATAGTAAGGAGCAACCCCTTTACCTGCACGCTTATTCTCTTTAAACAGAAAACGAAAGGACGCCACGCTTCAAATCCAGATGGTACACGCTAGGCATCACTGGCTTCTCACCGATGCTTATCGAAACAAGTTGTGGCTATTTATCGCCAACGCATGCAAATTGAAGAGGGCTTCAGAGATATGAAAAGCACCAAGTTCGGGCTTGGCTAAGAACAGAACAAAAGCGTGAAAAAGCAGCGCCTAACAATACTGGTATTGCTGACTACGTTAGCATCACTGGTTGCTATTTTACTGGGTATGGTGCTCGTTTCTTCGAACAAGCATCGTCAATTCCAAGCCAATACCGAAACTAGAAGCGTGCTGTCATTCCATTACCTTGGACTCGGAACTGTCGCTTGCCGAATACGGTTTACCATAGGACATTGGAAAGCTGCACTCAGGTGGTGCAGCTACCTAATAGACGCAGCCTGGGCTGGAAGCGTATGAAATTAAAATCGTGGGGTTCCCTCAAACTCCTACCCCCTTGAATTTTTTAAAGTGCTGAGTTTATCGACGCCTTAAACAATAAACTAAGGCGTTAATTATTCATAGCGCTACAAGCTGTTAAAAAGGTAATGTTTGCATTGGTACAAGTCTGTTGCCCCTCAGCTGGTGTTGAACATGTCTGTACAGCATAGGTTTCCCTGCAAATAGCCCATGAGGGGGGGGTTGAGCCGCCGACAAAAGGGTCTTCTTTTGTACCAGAACCAGAGGGCGAGCTTGTATCTTCGACTTTTTCACCTTTTTTTCTGATATACTCAATAGTACAGGGAGATAGCTCAGCACCCTCAGTGTCGCTGATGTAAGAGCTGCCAGTATCACCTAGCAGCTCATCGGCTTGTATTCCATCGATTTTTGAGTGAATTTTACTTAAACCTAACGCAACCTTTGCTAAATACTTCTGAGAACCTGGATCAAATTGTGCTTTAAGGAATACATTAAATGCCAGGTAATTCTGTCCGTTATACCATTTTGTTACGATGATTTTTCGTTCTGAATACTGTAGAGAAACTGATGCTCCTATGGATCCTTTCCCTATCGAAAATCCTCCACCATTCGGTAAAGCTTCTGATTGATATTCAACGGAAGTCTGGCCAGCCATGTGTTGCTCAATCGCTCCAGCAAGATCAGTCTTCATCGTAGAGCGGGTATTTACATTTCTAAAGTAGTCAGTTGGATGAGGGGAGTCACAGGTCTCCATTCCATCAACATTGGCAACATCATTCATCGGGTAACTTTCCGGGGATTCCATCGCATTGCTATAATCATAATGACTAACAGTGGCCGCAGATAAATCGAAATCGTTATAAAGAGTAAAGAAATCCTGGATCAAGTCACTCTCTTCAGGTGAAGGCGCTAATTCATAAACTTGGTAGAACTCCTGACCATTTGAATCTTTATTGGTTATTACTTCAAATTTCCAAGCAGAGGAGTTTGAAAACTTCGCCACTATTATGTTTTGCGATACTGGAGGGCAAAAATTAGGTCCACCGCCAAAACCATCTGATTCGCAAGCGTTGTCAGGTGCGTTTTGTGATGCAATTTGTTTCGCTTCCGAAAAACTACAATCATCGCAGGCGAAGACTTGTAAGTCTTGAGAAAAGGCAACATTTGTTGATAATGCGCCGAGGAGTAAGATCGTTATTAAAAGCGCTTTTGATACTGAGTCCATTTGGTAAACGTCCGTTTTAAAGTTGATCTTTAGAAACGGAGTTATTAACATTCGTTGGGGCAACTGTCAAAATAGTTCTACAAAAAGTTTAATGTAAAATGGTCAGCGTACAGTAATCGTTCGATAAATGTACGCTGACCCTGAGGTATTTATGGAACTGTTTAACTACCTGGCATAAAAGCGCGACTAACCGCGGTAATGGCGTGCGTGAAAAGCCTGCTTAATGGAAACGCTGCGACAGTAACGAGCATAGGTCGTGGCATTAATACTAAAGCCTTTGAAAAACATCGGATTAAACGTGCTGACCGTTTGCTTTCAAACCCGCATTTGTTAAGTGAAACTCAGTTTATATTTGCATCTATATGCCAACTATTTTTATTCGCCCAACAGCGGTAATACTTGGCAGTGTATTCGTCACCTCTACGCTCAAGCGACCTGTCGGGCGAAGCGTTTTGATAACAGCCAAATAGTAAGAAGCAACCCCTTTACCTGCACGCTTATTCTCTTTAAACAGAAAACGAAAGGACGCCACGCTTTAAATCCAGATGGTACACGCAAGGCATCTAAGCATTCGAAAACCCACGCACAAGGAGCAAAAGCCCCGAGGCTGTTAGCCACATCACTGGCTTCTCACCGAAGCTTATCGAAACAAGTTGTGGCTATTTATCGCCAGCGCATACAAATTAAAAAAGGCTTCAGAGACATGAAAAGTACCAAGTTCGGGCTTGGCTATGAACAGAGCAAAAGCGTGAAAAAGGAGCGCCTAACAATACTGCTATTGCTGACTACGTTAGCATCACTCGAGGCTATATTACTGGGTATGGTGCTCGTTTCTTCGAACAAGCATCGACGATTCCAAGCCAATACAGAGACAAGACGCACACTATCATTCCATTACCTTGGACTCAGGGCTGTCGCTTGCCGAATACGGTTTACCATAGGACAGTGGATAGCTGCACTCATAATGGTACAGCTCCATAGCTGAAGGGCCTGGGCCGGAAGTCCATGAAATTAAATTCGTGGGGATCCCTCCGGGATACTGCCACTGCAACCGGGGAGCCCGGCTACAGTGCAGGCTACAGCTATAAATCGAGGGTATAGACTTTTGATTTACGCTGGAAGTTATACAGTTCTTTCTTTTGCGCCGGTAATGCGTCCACGTCTGCCGCCTTGAAACCCTGATCCAGAAACCAGTGACCGGTAACCGTGGTCAGCACAAACAGACGCTGGATCCCGGCCGCAATGGCGCGTTCGCGCACTTCATCGAGAATACGTTCGCCACGGTTTTTACCGCGATAATCGGAATGTGTGGCCACGCAGGCAAGCTCAGCAGAACCGTCATCAGGATACAGATAAAGGGCAGCACAGGCGATGATCATACCGTCCCGTTCTATAACGATAAACTGATGAATTTCATTCTCTAAACGTTCGCGGGAACGTTTTACCAGCACGCCACTTTCTTCCAGCGGCTTGATGAGATTCAGAATGCCGCCTACATCATCGATGGTGGCTTCGCGGAGCTGTTCGTAATGGTTTTCCATCACCAGTGAACCGGCACCATCCCGGGTAAACAGCTCCTGCAGCAGTGCACCGTCTGTTTCGTAACTGACACAGTGAGCGCGCGGAATTCCGGCGGCAACGCTGGTAGTCAGCGCGCGGATAACAGTGGGTTCGGTCATTAACTCATCGTCACGGTGTAATTGCTCAAGCAGGTTACGCTCAATGGTGCGGATGAGTTTGCCGTCTTTACGGAAAATGCCGGAATAATTTGAAAACACCACGAGCTTATCAGCTTTCAATGCAATAGCCGCCTGGGTAGCCACGTCTTCATGGGACAGGTTAAATACCTCGCCGGTAGAAGAGTAGCCCATTGGCGACAGCAGCACGATAGAGCCGTCGTTGAGGTGATCGTTGATCCCCGTGGTGTCGATACGACGCACCTGGCCGGTATTTTCAAAATCGATACCGTCGAGTACCCCCATAGGCTTCGCAACCACCAGATTACCGGTACATACACGAATGTGTGCACCGTGCATAGGTGAGTTAGGCAAACCCATAGTCAGCAGCGCTTCAATATGGCAGCGTACTGAGCCGGCCGCGTCTTTCACGCACTCCAGGGTTTCTTTATCGGTGATACGCACGTCGTGACTAAAGCGAGCTTCAGTTTTGCGCAGTGCCACCCGTTGATCAATTTGCGGACGCGCCCCATGCACCAGCACAAGGCGAACGCCAAGGCTACTGAGCAGGGCGATATCCTGAATAATATTGGGAAAGTTGTCGTCTTCAATGGCTTCGCCACCAAACATCAGCACAAAGGTTTTACCCCGGTGTGCATTGATGTAAGGCGCCGAACTTCTGAACAGTCCGATACTTTCGTGATGCGATAGCACCATTGGTAATTATCCTAACTTATCCAGTTTTTCCAGTTCTTCATACAGTGCTTTGGTAACGGTTTCGGCACTGGTTCCGCCCAGAATATTGCGTTTGTCCACGCCATATTCGAGCTGTAAAACCGGGTAAACATCTTCGTCAATTTCACTGCATACCGATTGCAGTTGGGTGATTGATAAATCTTCAATGGGGGCATTCTGCTCCAGCGCCAGCAATACCACCTGGCCGGAGATATCATGAGCGGTTCTGAACGGAATGCCTTTACCTACCAGGTAATCAGCCAGTTCAGTGGCGTTTGAATACCCCTGTGCTGCAGCAATGCGGCAGCGTTCTTCATTGAGCGCCAGGCTATCGAGCACTTCGCACGCGATACACAAGCAGCAATGCCACTGGTTAACCGCATCGAACGCGCCTTCTTTGTCTTCCTGCATGTCTTTGTTGTAGGCCAGTGGCAGGCCTTTCATGGTAACCAGCAACGCTTGCAAGTGACCAAATACACGACCACATTTACCACGCAGTAATTCCAGTGCGTCCGGGTTTTTCTTTTGTGGCATCAGCGATGAACCAGAGGTCACGCTGTCGCCCAGTTGCAGAAAGCCCGCTTCGCCGGAGTTATAAAAGATTAAGTCTTCGGCCAGACGGGATAAATGCATCATGCTGGTGCTGGCGGTAAATAACAGCTCCAGTACGAAATCACGGTCTGATACGGCATCCAGACTGTTCAGGCACGGGCTGGTAAAGCCCAGCTGATCGGCAATTTCGTCACGGTCTACCGGATAAGTCGTACCAGCCAATGCACCAGAGCCTAATGGGCACTGATTCATGCGCGCATGCAGGTCGTTTAAACGGCTTAAGTCACGCTTAAACATTTCTACGTAAGCCAGGCACCAGTGGGGAAAGCGAATTGGTTGGGCCCGCTGTAAATGCGTATAACCCGGAATGATCGCTTGTTGGTGACGACTGGCGGTATGCAGCAAGCTGCGTACTACCGCCGTAACATCGGTTTTCAATGATTCAATGTGGGTGCGGCACCACAAACGGAAATCGGTTGCGACCTGATCGTTACGGCTTCGGCCGGTGTGCAGCTTACGCCCCACATCGCCGAGTTTGTCGATCAGCGCGGCTTCTACAAAGCTATGAATGTCTTCTTCGCCACTTGCGTTAAAGTCAATTTCACCGGCTTCTGCCTGGGCTTTTAAGTCGCTAAGTGCCGCTTCCAGTTGCTGCTGTTCCTCGGCGGTCAGTACACCGGCTTTAGCCAGTGCGCGCGACCATACGATGGAGCCTTCCATATCCTGCGCGGCCATGGCCTGGTCAAACGGTAATGAATCGTTAACCTGGCGAAACATGTTACTGCTGCCGGCAGCGAACCGGCCTCCCCACAATGCCATGATTACTCTCCCTGCTTTTTCAAGGCCGCAATACGGCTTGATAAGCTAAACAGACGGATAAAGCCTTCGGCGTGTTTCTGGTCGTAAACATCATCGGCACCAAAGGTGGCAAAGTCTTCAGAGTACAGGCTGTTAGGCGACTGACGCTGAGTGACGGTAGCCTGACCTTTATAGAGCTTAACCACAATTTCGCCGGTGACGTATTTGGCAAAAGAGGCCGCGCCGGCAATCAGCGCATCACTCAGCGGGGTAAACCAACGGCCATCGTACATGACGTGAGAAAATTCCAGTGCCAGCTGTTCACGGTATTTCAGTGACGCTTTGTCCAGTACCATGGTTTCCAGCGCTTTATAAGCTTTCAGCAGAACGGTGCCTCCCGGGGTTTCATAACAACCACGTGACTTCATGCCCACCAGGCGGTTTTCAACGATATCGATACGGCCTACACCGTGCGCTGCTGCCAGCGTGTTAAGCGCAACCAGGCCTTCGTAAGGGGAGACTTCCTCGCCGTTTACGTGAGTCAGTGCACCTTCGTTAAACTTCAGGTTAATACGCTCTGCCTGATCCGGCGCTTCTTCCGGATCAACGGTCATGGTCCAAACCTGCTTGCTTGGTTCACACCACGGATCTTCCAGTTCACCACCTTCGTGAGAGATGTGCCAGGCGTTGGCATCACGGCTATAGATTTTGGTGGCAGATGCGGTGGTCTTGATGTCACGCTCGGCTAAGTAAGCCAGCAGATCTTCGCGTGATACCATGTCCCACTCACGCCATGGCGCGATAACTGTCAGGTCTGGTGCTAAGGCGTTAAACGCCCCTTCAAAGCGCACCTGGTCGTTACCTTTACCGGTACAACCGTGACACAATGCATCGGCACCAACTTTACGGGCAATCTCTACCTGCGCTTTGGCAATAACCGGGCGCGCCATCGACGTACCTAACAGGTATTCACCTTCGTATACGGCACCGGTAGTAATGGTTGGGAATATATATTCTTTAACGAATTCTTCTTTTAAATCCACGATGTAGCATTCGCTGGCACCCGTGGCGATGGCTTTTTCTTTTAAGCCTTCTAACTCTTCGTCACCCTGACCAACGTCTGCCGCAAACGCGACAACTTCACAGTCATAGTTTTCTTTTAACCATGGAATGATGGCTGATGTGTCTAAACCGCCTGAATAGGCAAGCACAACTTTATTGATTTTGCGCATAATGAGTGTCCTGACTAGGCTCCAAGTAAATGGGTTAAAATTGCGTTTTGGCCGTGCATCCGGTTTTCAGCCTGTTGCATTAACAGCGAGGCGTCGCTGTCCATCAGACTGCCGGTAATTTCCAGGTCACGGTGGGCTGGCTGACAATGCAATACATGGGTTGCACCAGTCAGTTCCATTAAGGCCTCGTTAACCTGATACGGCATAAATTTCTCTTTAATGGCTTCAAGTGGCGTATCGTCGCCCATTGATAACCAGGTATCGGTATAAATCACGTTGGCGCCTTTGGCAGCGGCAACGTCATTTGACTCAATAATTTTCACACCGGTCTGTTCGGCAATTGCTTTGGCCTGAGCCACCATTTCTGGTGCTGCTTCATGGCCTTCCGGCGTTACCACTACCTGATGGCAGCCCAGCAACGCGCCAACAATCAGCAGTGAATGCGTGACATTATTGCCATCGCCGACGTAGGCCATTGTAAGGCCTTCGCAGCTACCAAACTTTTCGAATAAAGTGAGGTAGTCGGCCAGGCCCTGACAAGGATGATACTTGTCGCACAGCGCATTAATCACCGGTACCTTGGCCGCTTCGGCAAAGGTTTCCAGCGTGCTGTGTGAGTAGACCCGGGCGACGATCGCATCGGCCCAACAGGCCAGGTTCGCGGCAACATCTACCGAGTCCTCACGACCGGCCAGTTTGTTAGACTGACTGTCTAAGTAAACCATATGGCCACCTAAACGGTTAATACCTATGTCAAAGCTCACGCGCGTACGCAGCGACGGTTTCTCAAACAGGGCAACAATTGACTTACCGGCCAGGGCTTGAGAATAAGCCTGGGGTGCCTGTTTAATTTGTACCGCTAATGACAATAGTGCCTGCATTTGCTCTGGTGTCCAGTTAGCAAACGTCAATAAATCCTGCTTCATTTTATACTCCAGATGTCTGGGAGGCCGGAATTACGCGTGTTCCGGATTGATTATTTAATATTGCTGTCAGCGGCGCTGACCAGTTAGCAATGGTTACCGGCTTAGCCAGTTCGGTGGCGGCTTGCATTGCCGCAGCCACTTTAACCAACATGCCGTCTTTGATCACGCCCTTTGCCACCTCATCATCGAAACGTGACTGCCCGAGCTCATGAATAAGCTGTTTGTCTGCATCGAGTACGCCGTCTACGTTTGATAACAATAACAGGTCGCCGCCCATGAGTTCTGCAATCACTGTGGCGGCCTGATCGGCATTGACATTAAGCAGGCGTCCGTCGGTGTTACTGCCAATAGAACTAATCACCGGCAGGAAGCCAGCGCTAAGCAATTGGTTGAGCAGTTCGGGTTTTCCGGCTGCCGGTACACCCACGGCACCGTATTTTTCGTTGAGTACTGTACAATGAGTAATACCGCCGTCCAGCAAGGACAAGCCAACGGGGGTAATACCCGCACCTATCGCCAGACCGCATAAGCTTTTATTGGCACTGCCAGCCAATGCGCCGCAAACATAAGGCATTTGCTCGTCGGGTGTCACTCGCAGTCCATCAATCTTGGTACTGGTGAGTTGCATGGCTGCCAGCAGCGTTTCAACCAATGGACCACCACCATGGACCAATATTACCGGACGCTGGCTTTGCAGTGTTTTGATCTCAGATAATAACTGGCCTGCAATCTGTGGATTTTCCAGCAGAGCGCCACCCACTTTAATAACAACCGGCGATTTAACGTCAGCCATTGATCAATCCCTCGGTCGCCGGATATCCCAGCGCTAAATTGGCACACTGCATGGCCTGGGAGGCCGCACCTTTCATTACATTATCGATGGCACTGGTAATGACCGCGTAACCGGATTGTTCATCTACCTTCCAGTGCAAATCACAATAGGGCGTAAACGCAACGTCATCAATTTTCGGGAAACTTTCGCGCAAACGCACAACAGGCTGCTCACCATACACTTCGCTATATAGATTATCCAGTGCAGTTTGGCTGGTGCCTTGCTTAAGTTTAACGGTAACGGTAGCCAGGATGCCCCGTTTGAAATTACCCAGATGCGGCGTGAAGATTACCGGCGTACCCAGGTGGAGTTCGATTTCCGGCGTATGACGATGCCCAAGCACCCCATAAGCCTGCAGACTGACTTCATAGAAACTGGTGCCCAGGTTGGCCTTGCGGCCGGCGCCGCTAACGCCGGAGACGGCATTAATAATAGGGCGGACTGACTCATCCAGAACACCGGCATCGAACAATGGCTTTAACGCTAACAGCGAAGCGGTAGGGTAACAACCGGGCACCGCAACGATATCCGCTTGTGCAATTGCCTTACTGTTATATTCAGCCAGACCATACACAGCTTGCTCCAGGCAGGCTTCTGAGGTGTGAGGAAAGCCATAATAACTGGCGAATACCTCGGTGTCTTTCAGACGAAATGCGCCTGACAAATCGAATACTTTGGCCTTTCCTGATGATAATTCGGCCATCCAGTCGTGGCTGGCTTCATGGGGCGTGGCCAGAAAAATGGCGTCCATACTATTGGCCAGTTCGGCCAGACGATGAGGGGCCAGGGGCTCAAGTACATGTTGGGTCAGGTGCGCCAGGTTACCGTGCAACTGGGCGATGGTTTTGCCTGCGTCCTGACTGTTCTCAGACACCAAAACATGCTGCAAAGTCATGTGTGAATGTCCGGTAATTAAACTCACTAACTGCGCCCCGGTATAGCCGCTGGCGCCTATCACTGCTACGTTAAACATAATCTGATCGTTTGAAATTGATGGGTTACAAAATTAAAAAAACACTTTTTACCTTTGTGTTGGTGCTTGTGAGCAGGCCGATTAAAACCACAAAGGCAAAAAGTGCGCTACGCATACTAGTGCATTACTTCTTCGGCGTTGATGTTCCCCATCGTCGCCATTTGCACTGCATAGTGTAGCCAGCCAGGGGAGAGCTAAACTGGTTTGAGGCAACCGCAACGTGATGTCGGTTGGTTTTAATATTCATGTCCTAATCCTGTCATTTTCGTCCGCTACATTGTTAGTGTAGTCAGGCACAAACACTATGCGGAATCTTAATAACTGCCAATGATACAATTCTGGAATATTTATGCAATAATTTTGTATAAATATTTAATAAAAGTGGCTGGGATGACGGTTTTTCAACAATTTATTTTGAATTTCTTGCCGGATGTAGCAGGATTTGCCATAGTTCGCCAAAAGTCATACAAAATAAAAACAGGAAATAGCATGACAGCCCGCACTGTTGCTCTGGTCGCCCATGACCATAAAAAAGCCGAATTACTCCAATGGGTCAAAAATCATCAGCCTCTGTTAGCACCTTTCAAACTGGTGGCAACCGGTACCACGGGAAAGTTGATAAGTGATGAGACCGGATTGGAAGTTCACCGTTATAAAAGTGGACCACTTGGCGGTGATCAGCAGATAGGTGCACTGATTGCAGAGGGAAAGCTTGATGCGCTGTTTTTCTTTTGGGATCCACTGAATCCGGCACCTCATGACCCGGATGTGAAAGCGTTGCTGAGATTGTGTTCTGTATGGAATGTTCCGGTTGCCTGTACCCCGGCAACGGCAGATCTGGTGGTCACTTCACCCTTGTTCAGCGATGCCGGTCACCAGCGTCTGGTGCCGGATTACGGTAAGTAATGACCGCCATTTAGTCGCTGAGGCGAAACTCCAGTAACACCATTACGCCGGGCTCAGCCTGTGCCTTGCCGCCTGTAACGGCGGGTTTATAGCGCCATTTGGCCAGTGCCCTGCGAGCCTCGCGGTCGAAGATCTATTTGGGGCTGGCGTCGAGCACCGTAATATCGCTAACGCTGCCGTGCTTATCGATGTTGTAAGACAGCATAACCCAACCTTCAAGGCCGTCGCGGGCCGCCTGAGAGGGGTATTTAGGATCAATACGCACAATTAAATTGGATTCGGCCAGCGCAATATCATCGGTAGATATTATGGGGCTTGTCGCGGCGGTTGGGTGCCTGCCCATGCAGCGCTACAAAACGCTATAAACGCGCCTATCCCCAGCATCCTGATTGCTTTGTTCATTCGATTTTCCTTTTTCGTAAATGTAGCGATTGCCAAAATTACATTGCCATCAGGGGGGGATTAATTCAAGCTGAACACCATTTGGCAACATCGCTGTAAATCCTATGACAGAGCATAACTGGTACCTGTGTACCGAATCCCGGTTAGAACAACAATTCTCAGATTACATTGCGCCGTTCTGGCATGAACATGTGACCCAGGGAAGTTTTCAGGGAAACGGTGATATCAGAGTTAGTTATGCCTACTGTGTTCCCGAGCAAGCCAGGCAATCGGTGCTTATCAGCTCTGGCCGCATTGAATCACTGCTTAAATATAAAGAAGTGATTTATGAGCTTTACCGCAACGGTTTTGCGGTATTTGTGCTGGATCACCGGGGGCAGGGGCTGTCTGGCCGTATGACGGTTAATCCTCATCAGGGATACATCGACGATTTTCAGCACTACGTGGATGACATGTGCCACTTTATCGACGAGATTGTTACCCCACAGCAGCGCGGGGCGTTAAATCTGCTCTGCCATTCCATGGGCTCGGCCATTGGTGCGCTAACCATCCTGCAACGGCCTGCCCAGTTTAATCGGGTGGTATTTGGTTCGCCCATGTTTGGGATTCGTCCGGCTTTACCCGAGTGGCTGGCTAAAGTATTAATCGGGGTTAACCGCTGTGCTAACTGGCTGCTGCCGGGGAGTTCGGGCTATTTCTTTGGTCAGCGCGATTATCATGTCGATGATTTTATGGTTAACCGGCTTACCAGTAGTGAGATACGGTATCAGTTATTCAGAAACCTGTACGCTGAACAGCCCGAGATTCAGCTAGGCGGCGTGACACCGCAATGGCTTGCCGCGGCCAGCGCGGCCATGTGGAAGGTGGAACAACATGCGCAGCAAATTACATTGCCTGCCCTGGTGTTCAGTGCCACCGAAGACACCGTGGTTGATAACAAACGACAGCAGCGGGTGGCGGCCAGTTTTGCCAATGCAGAATACATTGCGGTGGCCGGGGCCCGTCACGAGATCCTAATCGAGCGAGATGCCATCCGCCAACCGGTTATGACCCGCATACTGGACTTCTTTGCCGGCTAGTTTTGACCGGCTGAGTGAAACCTTTCATAATGCATCCCGACTTAGTGAACAGTGAATTGCCATGTTAGATATTGTGTTATACCAACCTGAAATTCCGCCGAATACCGGTAATATTATTCGCTTGTGCGCGAATACCGGTTATGCGTTGCATCTCATAGAGCCACTGGGTTTCGACTGGGATGATAAAAGAGTACGCCGGGCCGGGCTGGACTACCATGAGTTTGCAGACGTAAAGCGTTACGCTAGTTTTGAAACGTTTCTGGCAGAGCGTAAACCAACCCGGGTATTTGCCTGCACAACCAAAGGCAAAGCCTTTCACTCGGATGTTGAGTACCAAAAAGGGGACGCCTTACTGTTTGGCCCGGAAACACGAGGATTACCCGACGATATCATTGATGCTCTACCGCCGGCGCAACGAGTGCGCATACCCATGCTGCCAGACAGTCGCAGTATGAATCTGTCTAATGCGGTTTCGGTTTTTGTTTATGAGTCGTGGCGACAGTTTGGTTATGAAGGCGCGCGGTAGGTGAATAACAGGCTAGAGCCTGTTTAGTTGATCAGATAATTTAAGGGGCTAGCGGATATTGCTTCGCAATTCCGGCATGAATAACAAGCCAATGCTTGTTATTCAGACTTAAGCTCTCTGCCTAGTAAGGCCAGAGCGGCTTCTTTGGGCGATTTACCCTCGTAAAGCACGGCATAAATCTGTTCACAGATGGGCATTTCAACACCGAGCTTGCGGGCCAGAATAACCACTTCCTCAGTGTTACGATAACCTTCAACTACCTGACCAATTTCGCTTATGGCGTTATCAACCGACGTACCTTTGCCTAAAGCAAGACCAAAGCGGCGATTACGGGATTGGTTGTCGGTACAGGTAAGCACCAGATCGCCTAACCCGGCCATTCCCATAAAGGTTTCTGGCTGAGCGCCGGCCTGAACGCCCAAACGGGTAAGTTCAGCCAATCCGCGGGTAATTAACGCAGTTCGGGCATTGGCACCAAAACCCAGCCCATCGGCCAGTCCGGCACCAATCGCGATAACGTTTTTAACCGCGCCGCCAAGTTGAACACCAGTGAAATCAGGGTTTTTATACACCCGAAATGAGCGGGCGCAATGGAGCTTAGCGGCCATCGCATCGATAAACTCATCGTCAGTGGAAGACAGGGAGATAGCCGTGGGCAATCCCGCCGCCATTTCTTTAGCGAAGGTCGGACCGGACAGCACGGCCAGCGGATAGCGCTCGCCAAGTACTTCCAGAGCCACTTCTTTTAACAACCGGCCAGTACCAGGCTCGAGGCCCTTGGTTGCCCATACAATGCGATGAGCGTCGTTCAGTAGTGGCGCCAGTTGTTCCAGCATGCCTTTAAAGGCATGGCTTGGCACCACCACTAAAATGTCGCGACTTTGCGCAACAGCAGTGGCCAAATCGCTTTCAACTGAGAGCGCATCGGGGAACGGTGCGCCGGGCAGATACCGTTCGTTCTGGCGGCTATCTGCCATGGCGGCTAATTTCGCAGTATCTCTGCCCCATATCACTGTGGGCGTATTATTGCGGGCTAAACAAATAGCCAGAGCAGTGCCATAGGACCCTGCTCCAAGAACGGTTACCGACGCGTCATTCATAGGCGGCTTAGGCGTCCAGCTGTTGCTGAGATGCTTGTGCTTCCTGAGCGCGTTTTTGCATGTAAGCAGCAAAGATCGCGTCGAAGTTTACTGGTGCCAGGTTTAATGGCGGGAAGGTGCCACGGTTAACCAGGTTGGAAATGGTTTCGCGGGCATACGGGAATAAGGTATTCGGGCAGAAAGAGCCCAGCATGTGCGCTTTATTTTGCTCTGGCATGTCGCCAATCATGAAAATACCAGCTTGTTCTACTTCACACAGGAAAGCCGTTTCTTCGCCCATGGTTGCCGTAACAGTCACCGACAGTACGACTTCAAACAGGTTGCCATCGAGCTTGTCAGTAGAGGTATCAATGTCCAGTTTGATTTCTGGCTTCCACTCTTTGGTGAAAATGCCCGGCGCATTGGGCGATTCAAAAGAAATGTCTTTTGTGTAAATACGCTGGATATTGAACTGAGGCGCTTGACCCTGGCCGGCAGCGGCGTTTTCTTGATTACTTTGATTTTCTTCAGACATGTTTTTACCTAAGTGTAATTTTAAATTTTATAAGAATAATTAGCTGGCCAGCAGTGGATCGAGCTCTTGCTGTCTTTCCAGGGCAAACATATCATCACAACCGCCGATATGCTGGTCGTTAATGAATATTTGCGGCACTGTGTAACCGCCGTTTGCGCGCTCAATCATAACATCGCGCAAAGCCGGTTCCGCATCGATGGCATATTCGGTGTATTCAACACCTTTATGCTGTAGCAGGGACTTAGCCCTGGTGCAAAATGGGCAATAAGCTTTGGTGTAGATTTCGACTTTACTCACAATAGCGGCCTTGTAGTTGATTATTTAGCAACGGGTAAGCCAGCTTGAGACCAGGCGTTCATACCGCCTTTTAACACGTTCACTTTGCTGAAACCGTCTTTGGTCATGGCTGCGGCTACGCCGCGAGCACTGTTACCCATAGCACAAACAACAATAATGGGCGTGTCTTGAAGTTTTTCAAGCTTACTGAAGTTCTTTTCACGAACCTCTTCCGGTTTGATTTGCCGGGCACCAGTGATATGACCTGCCTTAAAGTCATTGGCAGCGCGGGTATCAAGAACCACTGCATCTTCACGGTTAATCAGCAAAGTCATTTCGTGCACACTGACTTCTTTGACAGGGGAAATCAGGCCACTGACATAGGTGTATGCCAGCATAACAACCAGCGCTAGCCAGATCCCTGCCAGTATAATATTGTTGCCAGCAAATTCGATGAGTTGATCCATTACGTCTTCCCAATGCATCGGTATGTTAAAAAAAGAGTGCAAAGTATATAGAAAAAAACAACAGAAACCAGCTTTGCGCAGAGGAAGCCCAGTTATTACAACGCTGTGAGGGCTAAATTACTGTACTGCAGACGGTTAATTCACATTATCAATTAAGCTGATTGACGTATTTTTCTACTTCTCCTCTTCATTCCACCCTAGGGTTTGGTAATATAAATGTATGCCTCGCCCTACGGAACAATCCAAAGCCTGACAATATCGGTACCTAATAATAAGCCGGGCAAGTGGATAATTAACCCGAACAGCATCGCCTGATAAGGGCAACGACATTTTTACAGGAGAACCCATGACGCAATCCAAGAAAACACTGGCACTAATCGTACTCGATGGCTGGGGATATCGTGAGGATGCAGATCAAAATGCCATTTTGGCCGCCAATACGCCAAATCTGGATGCTTTAACCAAAGACTACCCCAGCACGCTCATTAGCGGCTCCGGGCTGGATGTGGGGTTACCTGAAGGGCAAATGGGTAATTCGGAAGTGGGTCACGTTAATCTGGGCGCTGGTCGTGTGGTTTATCAGGATTTTACTAAAGTCACCAAGTCTATTGCAGATGGTGAATTTGAACATAACCCAACGCTGGTAAAAGCCATTGATGATGCAGTGAGTCAGGATAAAGCCGTGCATATTATGGGGCTGTTATCGCCCGGTGGCGTTCACAGCCACGAAGACCATATTTTTGCGGCGCTGAAAATGGCTGCCCACCGTGGAGCGAAAAAAGTGTACTTGCACGCTTTCCTGGACGGTCGTGATACTCCACCACAAAGTGCTGAAGCGTCGCTTGAAAAAGCGGATGCGGTATTTGCTGAAATTGGCTGTGGTAAAACGGCAACCATTATTGGTCGTTACTTTGCTATGGACCGCGATAAGCGTTGGGATCGGGTGCAGAAAGCTTACGATTTAATTACCCAGGGTAAAGGCGAAGCATCTGCCGAGTCAGCCGTAGCAGGGTTAAAAGCCTCCTATGATGCCGGTAAAAACGACGAATTTGTGCCGCCAACCGTTATCGGTGACAGCGTTAGTGTGGAAGATGGTGATGCCATTATCTTTATGAACTTCCGTGCTGACCGCGCGCGTCAGTTAACTCAGGTATTTGTTGATAAGAGCTTTGAGGGTTTTGAGCTGGCTGTTAAACCAGAACTTTCGGCTTTTGTGATGCTAACCCAGTACTCTGCAGACTTCGATGCACCGGTAGCCTTCCCGTCTGAGAAGCTGGTAAACGTATTAGGCGAGTGGTTAGAAAAGCAAAATAAAACGCAGTTGCGTATTTCGGAAACCGAAAAATATGCCCACGTGACGTTTTTCTTCTCTGGCGGTGTTGAGAAAGAATTCAAAGGCGAAGAGCGTATTCTGATCCCATCACCTGATGTGGCGACTTATGATTTACAACCGGAAATGAACTCAGAAAAACTCACCGACGAGCTGGTTGGGGCCATTGAGTCCGGTAAGTTTGACGTGATCATCTGTAACTACCCTAACGGTGATATGGTAGGCCATACCGGCGACTTCAATGCGGCAGTGAAAGCCTGTGAAGCGGTAGACAAATCTATCGGACGGGTGATTGAAGCCATGAAGAAAACCGGTGGCGAATGCCTGATCACTGCTGACCACGGTAATGCTGAGCAGATGGTAGACAATGAGTCTGGTCAGGCCCACACCGCCCATACCAGTGAACCGGTCCCCTTTATTTACTTTGGCCGTGATGCAGAGCCCCGTAAGGGCGGCACACTCAGCGATGTAGCACCTACCATGTTGCACCTGATGGGCGTGGAGCAGCCAGAAGAAATGACAGGAACACCTATAATGACACTTAAGTCTTAAATAGAGGTATGCAATTAATTGCAGTGTTGTTAAAAGCCTGTGCCACCAGCCTTGTGCTGGTGGCATTGTTGTATGGGGCGTTGTTTGCTGAAGCCGCTTTCGCACAAAGTGAAGAGGCGGAGCAGGAGCTCGCGGCATTGCAGGAAGAGTTAAAAGCGCGCCAACAAGCGCTGCAAGGCAATAAAGCGGATGCCGAAGAGCTGCAGTCGGTACTCGAAGAGTCAGAGAAAAACATTGGTGCCGTGGCAAGACGGCTTAACAATACGAAGTCAGCGCTGGTAGATAACCGGGCCCAACAAGAAACGCTGACCGACAGACGTAATGAACTTGAGCAAGCCATTGCGCAGCAGCAGGAACTGCTGGGCGGACAACTCAGAACCGCTTTTATCTCAGGCAATTATGATTACGCCAAAATGGTGTTTTACCAGGAAGATGCCGCCCGGTTTGAACGCGTGCTCACTTATTATAAATATCTTAATGAAGCCCGGCAGAAAGAGATCACCCAATTTAAAGCCAGCGTAACCGAGCTGGAGCAGGTTAATGCGCAGTTGCAGGTTAAGGCACAGGAATTAACCGCGTTGCTGAGCGATCAGGAGCGTCAGCAAAATGAGCTGGTGGCCCGCCAAAAGGATCGACAGCAAACACTGGTTAAATTACGCAGTAAAATAGCTACTGAAGAAGGTCGCATAGCTCAGCTCAGAGAAGCGGAGCAAGCCTTGGTTGAGGCGATTGAACGGGCCCAAAGGGCGAGCCAGATCCCGCAGGAGCTCACCGGCTTATCCCAAGATAAAGGTAAACTGCTTAAACCAGCCAGCGGCACACTGCGTCGGCTGTTTGGTAAACGCCGCCAGGGCCAGGTACGCTGGAAGGGTATTATGATAGACGGTCGCGAAGGCAGTGCCGTAAAAGCCATCGCCCACGGTAGAGTCATTTATTCTGACTGGCTCAGAGGCTTTGGGTTGGTGACCATCATAGAACATGGCGACGGTTATATGTCGGTTTACGGGCATAATCAGGCATTGCTTCGCTCAGCCGGCGACGCTGTTGCCAGAGGGGAAACCGTGGCGCTACTCGGCCAGAGTGGGGGACAGTCCTCCCCTAATTTATATTTTGAGATCCGTCATAAGGGTAAAGCGCTTAACCCACTGCAGTGGCTGGATATTTAGCCGAACATTGGTAAATTCGTATGGTTTTGGCAAGGCCGGTATGGATGCCGATAAGGGCAATCATATTGGTGTTTAGGATACTGGCTGGTATGCTAGCACCCATAACAAAAGAAAATAATCAGGTCTTAGTGCGCTTTTGAAACAGCTCGGTATTTATTGCTTAATGATATTAGGGTTACTGGCTAGTCTGCCAGCCAAGGCCGCCAGTCGCTCAACTCCGCACGCCCAACCTGCAGAGATATATATCATTATTGATGATATGGGTTATCGCGCCACCGATGAGCAGGCATTCGCGTTACCCAAATCGGTGACCTTTTCCATATTACCCCATACGCCACAGGGTCAGTCATTAGCTGAACGTGCCCATGCCGAATCCCGTGATGTCATGTTGCACCTGCCTATGGAAGCTAGTACTAACAAACCTTTAGGGCCCGGTGCAATAACATCTTCGATGTATGCAGAAGAAATTATCCAGACCGTTGAGTCGGCGCTGACATCGGTACCTTACGCGATTGGTGTGAATAACCATATGGGCAGCGTGCTCACGGCTTCAGGTCAGGCGTTGCAGCCGTTGATGGATGTGATCAAAAAAAGCGGGCTGTTTTTTGTGGACAGCCGCACCACGCGTTTTACCGTAGCCCAACAGGTTGCCAGCGATAATGATATTCCTAACGCCAGACGGCATGTTTTTCTCGATCACGAACAATCTGAAGATTTTATGAATACGCAGTGGCAGCGAGCGATGGCACTCACTAAAACCCATCAGAAAGTCATTATTATTGCTCACCCTCATCCCGGCACCATTGCCTTTTTGCTGAACAAACTCAGCAGCTCCACCAATCGCCATTTCGCGCTTAAGTCGATGCATGACTTTTTTGCAGCGCCGGGTGAAGTGCAGCGAGAATTTGCTACTACCAATAATGCTCAGGTAAGCGTAGCCGCGCCCAACTAACCGCTTTTTTGTACAAGTCTTTATAAGCAAACTCATGTCATTCGTCGTAATTTACGGCTAATTACGGGTAGATCGCTGATGGGATCTTGAAAATTGCGCAAGATGTTATATTATAACATCCAAGCTGAAGGTAAGGTAGTTATGCAATCACCCATCGACAATCCAACATTTTTAGACCGACTTGGGATCTGGATCTCGAGTCTGTGTGCTTTGCATTGTCTGGCGATCCCATTGCTGCCACTGCTGGCTTCCAGTATGTTTGGCCAAACCTGGTTTGAGCGGACCATTTTAAGTTTGTCTATTTTGATCGGTAGTGTGGCCCTTATCAGTGGTGCAGTGCGATACCACGGTAAGTACTACCCGCTACTGCTATTACTGTCTGGTGGCGCTATTTACTGGTTTAAAGACATGTTTGGCGAGTCTGGTGAGCCTTTCACCATCGCTTTTGGCGCAGGCCTTATCATTCTGGGCCACTGGTTAAACCTACGGTTGTGTCGTAAATGCCGCTGTTGCAAAGGCAAAGTGGTGTCACAGCATCTGGCCAGTAATCACCGTTAAACTAGCGGCAAAGTACTTCCCGCGCGATATCCGGTACGTTGGTAAAAATACCATCGACTCCCCAGGCTTTTAGCATCAGCATATCCTCCGGGTAATCAACGGTATAAACCAATACTTTTAAACCGGCCTCACGGGCTTCCTTGACGTAAACTTCATCTACGACATCCAGTGCCATATGTAACGAAAAGGCGTCCAGATCATTGGCAAAGCCCAAACCATTTTCGGGATAGGTTGCGGTAAGAGCGCCAATGCGTACATCCGGCCAGGCGGCTTTAATCTGGCGTATCCAGCGGTGATTAAAAGAAGAAATAATCAGATTTTCAGCGGGGAATCCGGTTTGTGCCAACCCCTGATGTATTTTCTCCAGCCAGGTGTTCACATTGTTCAGATGTTTAATTTCCACATTCAACACCGCATTTGCTGGCAGTGTTTCGAAGACCTCCGACAGAAAAGGAATAACTTGTCCGTTGCCGGCATCCAGACTGCGTAAGTAAGACAGTGAATGACTGGTGACCATGCCTTTGCCGGTGGTCGTGCGGTTTAACCAACGATCGTGAATAATGATAATGTCGTCTTCAACCTGATAGACGTCGAGCTCGACGCCTGTTGCCTGTTGTGCCATAGCCAGAGAAAAGGCGGCCAGGGTATTTTCAGGTGCTGCTGCGCTCGCGCCGCGATGACCTAGGATCCACATAACGATTACTCATTGGTGGCAGAAGCTGATTTATGGGTGTTTACTGTTTCATAAATTGACGCTGAGGTCACTAAAATTCCGCCTAACAGGGTTTGCCAGCCTGGTGATTCGTGAAGCAGAATAATGGCAAAGATAACTCCGTAAAAGGGTTGCATACAGGCTATCAGTGAGAAGGTCTTGGCCCGCAGGTGAGCGAGGCTGTTGGCAACCAGAGCATGTGGTAACGCGGTAAAGGCGGTACCCAGCAACAGCAACAACAACCACACGCTGGTTTCCTGTTGGGTTTGGGGTAATTCGCTGAACGGCAGCAGACATAAAACAATGATCAGTGTTTGCCAGGCCATCGAACGCGCGCCGCTGTAGTGAGAAAAGTACTTTCTTAGCGATAAGTTCCGCACCGCGTATAGGACTGCAGAAATAATGCCCAGTCCTACGCCAAGCGTCACATCGTTGTCCAGGGATACCTCAGGAACAATCAGTACTATACCTATCACCACCACCAGGGCACTAAGCATATCCTGCCAGGCCAGGCGGGTTTTCTCGAACAGTGGTTCCATGAGCACGGTGATCACCGGAAAGGTAAACATGGCTATCATGCCTACTGAGACGCCGGCATACTGCATTGAGGCAAAATAGGTGGCCCAGTGCGCGGCCATGAGCATACCGAGTCCGATAGCGATAAAATAATCAAGCCGCCGTTCAAGGCGTAAATGCTCTCTGCCAGCCCTGACAAATAAGCATAGTGCCAGGCAGGCAAACAAGCTGCGGCCTAACGTAATATCGATGGCACTAAGCGGGATGATATTTGAAAAGAGCCCGGTTCCACCCAGAAGAACGACTGCAAGATGAAGGGTAATAAGGCTCTTTTTAACCGGATCCATTAATCAGCTTGTGCGGTTAATTTGGTCGCAAAAGGTTGGCCTAAACGCGTTACCTGCTCCAGTGCCAGATCGGCAAACTCGACCTTGTCGGGTTCAAAACACACAACAATCGTAGAGCCCAGTTTGAACTGACCTAGCTCTTCCCCTTTCGCTAGCGAGACCCCTTCGTTGTCTTCGTAATGCCAGTGAGTGACATGCTTACCTGCCGGCGGCGTGACGGTACCGGCCCATACGGTGTCGATACTAGCGACAATGGTCGCGCCTACTAAGACAATGGCCATTTTGCCAACCGGTGTGTCATAAACGGTAACAACCCGTTCGTTACGGGCAAATAAACCTGGTACGTTCTCGGCAGTCAGGGGGTTAACTGAAAACAGCTCACCCGGCACATACACCATATCGGTTAACTTGCCTTCGATTGGCATATGAATGCGGTGGTAATCTTTAGGAGACAAGTAAATAGTGGCAAATTTACCGCCTTTGAACGGCTTGGCTAAATCCGGGTTACCACCGAGCAGGGCTGATAAGGTAAATTTGTGGCCCTTGGCCTGAATCAGATCTTCGCCAACAATATCGCCAAACTGGCTGACCGTACCGTCGACTGAGTGACACAGGATGTCGTCATTTTCTTCAATCGGACGTACCCCAGGTTTCAGCGGGCGGGTAAAAAATGCATTAAAGCTACGGTAGTCTTCGGGTTGTGAGTACATGGCCTCATCCATATTGACCTTGAACTGTTTAATAAACACTTTAATCAGCCAGTTGGTAATAGCGCCAGCTTCGGCGGCGGCCAGTTTACCCACTAGCCGGGATATAAGGTGTTTAGGCAGTACATACTGCAGGTTGACTTTAAACCAATTCAACAAAGTGAATGCTCCTAATTACAGGTTGTCCGGCACAGCTTGGGGCTATTTGCGGAGATTGGTGGCTATTGTAGCCGATTTTGCGGCGAAACATACCAACATAAGGTTATGGTTCATCAGGGTTTGATATAAGACGGCTCGCATATGCCGGGCGCTGATCGGCCATGGCAGCAATGATTTTGTGGTAATTATCGTAACGATGCTGATTAATCTTACCCTCTTCCACGGCCTGACGAATAATGCAGCCGGGGTCGTTAAGGTGTTTACAGTCGCGGAACTTGCAGCCGCCCAGGTAATCTCTGAATTCAATGAATCCCCAGGTAATCCGCTCTTCAGGTAAATGCCACAGCGCAAACTCACGGACGCCGGGAGAGTCGATTAAGTCTCCGCCGGATGGAATAGCCAGTAGTTTTGCTGCGGTGGTAGTATGCGTGCCCAGTCCCGAGTTTTCAGAGATTTCGCCAACCAGCTCGTCAGCATCTGGCAGAACCTGATTAATAATACTGGATTTGCCCACACCAGATTGACCAACAAACACGCTGGTTTTATCGCGCAGGCGTTCGTGTAAGTCGGCAACGCCTTCGCCGCTTTTGCAACTGGTGAGTAACAGTTCATAGCCCAGGGTCTGGTAGATAGCCAGCGACGCGCTGACCGTCTCACGTTCTTCGTCGCTTAACAGCTCGACTTTGTTAAGAACCAGCAGCGGCTTTATATCGGTGTCTTCACAGGCTACCAGGTAGCGGTCGATGATATTCAGTGACAGGTCCGGTTTTACCGACGACACGACAATAATCTGATCAATGTTCGCTGCGATGGGCTTTACGCCATCATAAAAGTCAGGGCGGGTTAAGACAGTACGCCGGTCCTGTACAATTTCGATAACCCCGCCTATATTTTCGTCGGGAACTTCGGAACGGGCGAACAGGACTTCATCGCCGCACACCACCGATTCGATGGTGCGACGAATGTGACAACGAACAACGTTGCCTTCTTTGTCCTGAACATCGGCTTGCTTACCAAAGCGACCTATTACCCGGCCGGCCAGCAACGAGGATAAATCTGCCGACGATTGCTGCTTACCTGACAGGCGTTTCTGGCGGTTTGCCGCAACCTGTCGCTTTTGTCGATGGGATAATTTGGGTTTCTTGGCCACGCCGGTCTCGATGTTTGCGTTTTAGGCTGTGCATGATACCTTTTGTGCACTTTATGTGTCACCTCTTGAAAGAAAATAGGCAAGGTTAATGGCAAAAAACAATGACAATCTGGTGTGGATCGATATGGAAATGACCGGTCTGGACCCTGAAACCTGTAAAGTGCTGGAGATTGCCACTATTGTAACGGATGCGCAGCTCAACGTGCTTGCTGAGGGGCCGGTCATCGCGGTGCATCAGCCCGACGAAATTCTCGACGGTATGGATGAATGGTGCACCCGGGTACACGGTGAAAGTGGTCTTACCCAACGTTGTCGGGACAGTCAGCTCGATGAAGACGCGGCCTCACAACAAACTATTGCTTTTCTGGCCCAATACGTAGACGCCGGTAAGTCGCCTTTATGTGGCAACACGATAGGTCAGGATCGTCGCTTTATGGTGAAGTATATGCCAGAGCTGGAAGCGTATTTTCATTATCGCAACGTGGATGTGAGTACGATTAAGGAGCTGGTGCGCCGTTGGAAACCGGAAGCGCTCGACGGATTTACCAAGCAAGGCACTCACCAGGCACTGGACGATATTCGTGAATCTATCGCCGAAATGCAGTTTTATCGTGAGAAAGTGTTTAGTATTTAAGCATTCAGACAAAAAAACGCAAAAAAATGAAAATAGGTGTTGCACTGGCAAAATAATTTTGTAAAATGCGCACCACTTCAAACGAAGTGCCACTCTTAAGCGGGAATAGCTCAGTTGGTAGAGCACAACCTTGCCAAGGTTGGGGTCGCGAGTTCGAATCTCGTTTCCCGCTCCAATTTCTCATCCAGAGAAGTTTTTAAATTCAGAAGTAATGTACAGCGC